>JAUIDF010000134.1 GCA_030429125.1 Gammaproteobacteria bacterium
CCCGCATCTGCGGGTTCGAGCCGGCCAGCGTGATCTGCGAGATCCTCAATCCCGACGGCAGCATGGCCCGCCTCGGCGACCTGGTCGAATACGGTGCCACGCACGGCATTCGCATCGGCACCATCGCCGACCTGATCCGCTGGCGTCTCGCCCACGAGCCGACCGTCGTGCGCGTGTCGTCGCACGATCTGGTGACGCCGCGCGGCCAGTTTCGCGCCTACGTGTACGAAGACCGCATCGCGCATTCCACGCATCTTGCGCTTGCCACCGGCGACATATTGCGCGATGAGCCGATACTGACCCGCGTGCATGTTCACAGCGGCGTCTTCGACACCATGATGAATGCGGTCAGCGGTCACGAGAGTGATCCGGGGCGTGCGCTCAAGGCAATCGCCGAGAACGGCTCCGGCATACTGGTACTGCTCGACTATCCGACCACCGGCGACTACGTCAGCCGACGAATCGCCGAGCAGAACAAGGCCGAGTCCCATCCTGCCGAAAGCGATGAGATCAGCGACCTGCGCATGGTCGGCGCCGGCAGCCAGATTCTCAGCGACCTTGGCGTGGGCAAGGTCCGCGTACTGGGTACGCCGCGCAGAACCCACGGCCTGTCCGGTTTCGACCTCGAAGTCGTCGACTACGTGACCGACTACTGACGCCGCGAACGGCGGCGCAGTCCTTGCGTGTCGCCGGCCGGTGTTACAATCGGCGTTTCCGGCCGGTCGCCCGAGGGCGATCGCCACGCCCGGCCCGTCGACACGTCACGACCGGGCAATCTCGAAGCTGTGAACGACGGAACTGACGCATGACCGACGGCAGTCGACACCTGGCGCGCAAGACCGCCGTGCAGGCACTCTATCAATGGGACCTCACGGAGCAGGCTCCGAAGGATATCGAGAAGAATTTCGTCAACGATCACGACTTCGGTGGCGTCGACATGGCCTACTTTCGTCATCTCGTCGAGTCCGTGCCACTGTACCAGCGAGAGATCGACAGCCGACTGGCGCCGCACCTGGATCGAGACATCGAGCGTGTCGATCCGGTCGAACGCGCGATCCTTCGACTCGGCGCCTACGAACTCGAATACGAGCCCACCATCCCCGCGTCGGTCGTCATCGACGAAGCCGTCGAACTGAGCAAGATGTTCAGCGCCGAGCACGGCTTCAGGTTCGTCAACGGAGTGCTCGACAAGGTGGCGTCCGAATTGCGTGACGCGTGAACGAGTTCGCGCTCATCGATCGCTTCTTCCGGGCGCTCGATACCGGCGGCGACAACGTGCTGCTCGGCATCGGTGACGATGCCGCCTTGATGGCGCCTGGCCGTCATGCCATGGCCATCTGCACCGACACGCTGGTTGGCGATGTTCATTTTCGCACCTCGGACGATCCCCGCGACATCGGTTTCAAATCGCTCGCCGTCAACCTCAGTGACATTGCCGCCATGGGCGCACGGCCCACCTGGGCCATGCTGAACCTCGTGCTGCCCCGCTTCGATGCCGCGTGGCTCGAGGACTTCTGCCGCGGATTCTCCGAACTCGCGAGGCAATACGGGGTCGCGCTGATCGGTGGCGATACCACCCGCGGACCGCTGACCGTGAGCGTGCAGGCCGGTGGTGCCGTGGATCCCGGGCGCGCCTTGCGGCGCGACGCCGCGCGACCCGGTCAGCTCGTCTTCCTCTCCGCGCCTGTCGGTGATGGCTGGCTCGGCCTTGCCGTTGCCGAAGGCCGATACCAGCCGTCGACGTCCGACGGTGAGTTTCTGCTCGACAGGTTGCGTCGGCCGCGACCTCATGTCGCCGAGGGCATGGCGCTGGCCGGCCTCGCGGCCGCCGCCATCGACGTCTCCGACGGACTGCTGGCCGATCTTGGCCACGTGCTCGAGGCAAGCGGCGGACTCGGCGCGGACATCGTTCTCGACCGGAACGCCTTGTCGCCAGCAGGCGGGAGATATGTCGACAGTGGCGGCGACATCGCCTCGCTGGCGTCTGGAGGAGACGACTACGTGCTGTGTTTCACCCTCGATCCGGCGCGTCGGGCAGAGTGCGAGGCCGCGTGCGCGAAAGCCGGCTTCGATCCGGTGGAGATCGGCGTGATCACCGAAGGCGGCGGCGTGCAGGCCTGCGACCGCGCAGGTCGCCGCATCGATGGATCGGCCGCCGGCTTTCGCCATTTCGGCGATGACTGACCCGCGATAACCGGCAGCCGCATGATCACGCCCGACTCGCCGGCGAAGTGGATCGCCCTGTTCTTCGGTGCCGGCTGCTCACCGGTGGCGCCCGGCACGGTTGGCACCCTGGCGGCGATCCCCGTCTACCTGCTGCTGTCGCGACTCGGACCGACCGGTTACGTCCTCGCGACGCTGGCGATCATTGCCGTCGGCGCGTGGGCAAGCGAAGGTGCGGCACGTGAACTCGGCGTTCACGACCACCCGGGCATCGTCATCGACGAAGTGGCCGGCTTCCTCGTGACCATGGCCTTCCTGCCGGCGTCCACGGCATCGGTGGCGGTCGGCTTCGTGCTGTTCCGCGTGCTCGATATTCTCAAGCCCTGGCCGATTCGCTGGCTCGACCGGCATGTCGGCGGCGGCCTCGGCATCATGCTCGACGATCTCGTCGCCGGCGCCATTGCCAACCTGCTGGCCTGGGGGGCGTTATCCCTGCTCCCGGTATAGGTCGTGCAACCGCAGTACCCGGCGCACGTAGGTACGCGTCTCGGGGTAGGGTGGCACGCCGCCGTGCCGGGTTACCGCCCTGATGCCGGCGTTGTAGGCGGCGAGTGCCAGCGTCGTATCGCCGTATCGATCGAGCAGGGCGCGCAAGTGAGCGGCGCCGGCGCGCAGGTTCTGCCACGGATCGCTGCGATCGGAGACGCCGTGATCGATCGCGGTTGCCGCCATCAGCTGCATCAGCCCGACCGCGCCCTTGACCGATTCGGCGCCGGCATCGAAGGCGGATTCCGCGTGCACCACGGCGCGTACCAGGGCGAGATCGACACCGGCCTCGCGCGCGGCTCGCGCGATCAACTCGTCGTACGCGGACGTGACTGGATGCGCGAAGGCGTCGGAGACGCGATCGGGATCCTCGATGCCGTACTGCCTTACCAACGTGTAACCCGGCACCTGGCGTGGCCGGTCTGTGATGAGCGCGGCGCCGCGCGCGTCCTTGTAGACATAGACCGTCGCAGCCTGTACCGTTACGGCGCCGGACGGCGCCGCCAGCAGCAGGGTCGCTGCCAGCAGTCGGCACGTCCACGCATTCGATAGACCGATGTTCGTCGCGATTCCATTCTTCATGCTGAAAGCCTCTTCATTTTCCATTGCCCTTGCCGACGCGCCTTGCGATGTTCGGCCGGAGTCCGGTCATGCCATCGTTTGACGTGGTCTGCGAAGTCGATCTCGACGAGGTACGAAACGCTGTCGACCAGGCCAATCGCGAGATCGACAACCGATTCGATTTCAAGGGGTCGAATTCGCGCGTCGAGTTGTCCGGTCACACCATGACGATACACGCCGAGGATGACTTCAAGGCCGGCCAGGTGAGGGAAATTCTGGACAACAAGCTCGCCAAGCGCAAGGTCGACCTCAAGTTTCTCGATCCCGGGGAAATCCGGCCGGCTGCCGGCGACCGCGTGACCCAGGCGATCACGCTGTTCAACGGTATCGACCAGGCCCTGGCCAAGCAGCTCGTGAAGACGGTGAAGTCATCGAAGATCAAGGTCCAGGCGTCGGTCCAGGGAGACCAGCTTCGCGTCAACGGCAAGAAGCGCGACGACCTGCAGCAGACGATTGCGCTGCTCAAGGACGCAGGTGTCGATCGCCCCTTGCAGTTCGTGAATTTTCGCGACTGATCGTTGTCCCAGTTCACACTAGCCGTCACCGGGACGGTGTTTGTCAATCAACGAGGAACGTGATGAATAAACTGATCTGCACCGCGATCGCGGCCCTGGCCTGCGCGAGCGCCGCTGCCCAGGAAGTGCCGGAAGATTTTCGCGACAAGCTGTCGTCGTTGCTCGGCGAGCGCATGCCGATCGAGTCCATCGCCAATACGCCGATTCCAGGCGTGTTCGAGGTCACCGCGGGCGGGCGCGTACTCTACGCCGCTTCCAGCGACGAGCTGCTGATGGTCGGCAGCCTCTACGACGTCGAACGTGGCGTGAACGTCGGCGAGGAAAAGCAGAACGAGGTGGCCAGTCGCAAGGCCGAAGAGGAACTCGGCCCGCTTTCCGTCGACGACATGGTGGTGTTCAAGGGCGAGGAAACGAAGCGTCACATCACCGTGTTCACGGACGTCGAGTGCGGCTACTGCCGTCGTCTGCACCAGGAAGTGCCGATCCTCAACGAGGCCGGGGTGGAAATCCGCTACATGCTTTATCCCGTGATCAGCGAGCGTAGCTATCCCAACGCCGAGTCGGTCTGGTGCGCCGACGACCGGCAGACGGCGATGACCCAGGCGAAGCAGGGCAAGCCCATCGAGCACCGCGAATGCGCGAATCCGATCGAGCAACACATGCAAATCGCCAGCAAGCTCGGCGTGCGCGGCACACCCTTTCTGGTGCTGGACGACTACACCGTCATCCCGGGCTACGTACCGGCGGACAATCTGATCGAGCAGCTGGGCCTGTAGGTGGAAATCGTCGAGGCATCCGTCCCTCGTCGGATTACGCCTACGGCTAATCCGACCTACAGGTGACCGTGGTTTTGACTCGGAGTACGTAGGTCGGATTAGCCGCCGCGCAGCGACGGCATAATCCGACGCGGCGTCGAAAGAAACCACCGCCCGTCATTCGTCGGATTACGCCTGCGGCTAATCCGACCTACCTGTTGCCGTGGTTTTGATTCGGAGCACCGTCGATCGGATTAGCCGCCGCGCAGCGGCGGCGTAATCCGACGCGGCGTCGAACGAAGCCACCGCCCGTCATTCGTCGGATTACGCCTGCGGCTAATCCCACCTACAAGATGCTGTGGTTTCAAATCGGGGCATCGTAGGTCGGATTAGGCCCCGCGACAGCGGGGACGTAATCCGACGCGGCGTCGAAAGAAACCACCGCCCGTCATTCGTCGGATTACGCCTGCGGCTAATCCCACCTACAAGATGCTGTGGTTTCAAATCGGGGCATCGTAGGTCGGATTAGGCCCCGCGACAGCGGGGACGTAATCCGACGCGGCGTTGACCGAAACCACCGCCCGTCCCTCGTCGGAGTACGGCTTTGGATGATCCGTCGAGAAAATGGCACGCGTCGATACAACCGGCGGGCCTCAGCGCTCCAGGTGCTGGCGCTTGTCCTTGACGTCTTTCCAGTCGTCGGCGTCGTCCGGCGCCGGTTTCATCTCCGTGATCACCGGCCACTGCTGGGAGAGTTCCTCGTTGAGGGCGAGAAACTCCTGCTGGTCCTCCGGCAGGTCGTCTTCGGCGTAGATCGCGTCGACGGGACATTCCGGCTCGCACCGCCTGCAGTCGATGCATTCCTCGGGATCGATGACCAGGATATTCGGCCCTTCGTGGAAGCAGTCCACCGGACAGACCTCGACACAATCCGTGTATTTGCACTTGATGCAGGCTTCGCCGACCACGTAGGTCATCGTCTATGCTCCGGGGGAAATCTTGGGAGGCGCTATTCTAGTGAATTGATATTGCCCGGTAAACGGCAATCCGATTGCTGGAATTATCGCAGTCGAAGCGGTGCTGCCGCGCCGGATCAGGCCGATGCAGTTTGCGATCGTCCGCGATACCGCTGCGCAGGCTTCAATCGCCGGATGGCGACTCGTCGTGAAGGCGCTTGAGCTCGTACAGCAGGTCCAGGGCGTCGCGCGGCGTCAGCGAATCGGGGTCGACACCGGTGAGCCGTTCGCCGAGGGGGTCGGATGTCCGGGCGCGCGGCGGCTGGCCGGCGAAGAGGTTCAACTGGCCGCCGGTCATGTCGCGACTCGATTCCTTCCATTCGAGGTCCGCGAGTTTCTCGCGCGCGGCGTCGAGCACGTCGCGGGGCACGCCGGCCAGGCGTGCCACCTGGATGCCGTAGCTCTGGCTCGCAGGCCCCGGCTTGACCGCGTACATGAAGACGACGTCGTCACGATGTTCCACGGCGTCGAGGTGCACGTTGCGCGCGCCGGGCAACTCGTCGGCGAGTTGCGTGAGTTCAAAATAGTGGGTGGAAAAAAGGGTGAAGGCGCGAATCCGCCGGGCCAGGTCGACGGCGCAGGCCCAGGCCAGCGCGAGGCCGTCGAAGGTGCTGGTGCCGCGGCCGATCTCGTCCACCAGCACCAGCGACTCGGACGTGGCGTTGCGCAGGATGTAGGCCATCTCGGTCATTTCCACCATGAACGTGGAACGCCCGCTGGCGAGGTCGTCCGAGGCGCCGATGCGGGTGAAAACCTGGTCCACGGCGCCGATGCAGGCGCTGTCCGCGGGTACGAAGCTGCCGGTATGCGCGAGCAGCACGATCAGTGCTGCCTGCCGCATGTAGGTGCTCTTGCCGCCCATGTTGGGACCGGTGATCAGCAGCATGCGCGTGTCGCCATCGAGAACGAGATCGTTGGCGATGAATCGATCCGCACCCGTGGCCGACACGACCGGGTGCCGTCCGGCGCGGATGTCGATGCGCGATTCGTCGGTGAAGGTCGGACGGCACAGGGAAAATTCCTCGGCCGCCGCGGCGAAGCCCGCCAGCACGTCGATTTCGGACAGTGCGCGCGCGGTTCGGGTGAGGGCGTCGAGGAACGGCGCGATCTCGTCGAACAACTGTTCGTAGAGCAGCTTCTCGCGCGCCAGCGCCTTCTCGTTGGCGCCGAGGATCTGGTCCTCGAACGTCTTGAGCTCCGGCGTGATGAATCGCTCGGCGTTCTTGAGCGTCTGGCGGCGGCGATAGTCGTCGGGCACGTCGTCGGAGCGGCTTCGCGGCAATTCGATGTAGTACCCGTGCACGCGGTTGAAATGCACCTTCAGGTTTTTCAGCCCGGTGCGTTCGCGTTCGCTCGCCTCGAGCTTCACCAGGAACTCGCCGGCGTTGCGCTTGAGGCTGCGCAGCTCATCGAGGGTGTCGTCGTAGCCGTCCCGGATCACGCCGCCGTCGCGAATGATCGCGGCCGGTTCCTCATCGATGGCCCGCTCGAGGAGATCGGCAACGGCGGTGAAGGGGTCGAGGGCGTCCGCCAGCGAAGCGAGCAGGGAGGCATCCAGGCCGGACAAGGCGTCGACGACGTCGGGCACGGCGCGCAGCGCGTCGCCGAGTCGGGTCAGGTCCCGGGGCCGGGCCGAGCGCAGTGCAATCCGCGACAGCATGCGCTCCATGTCGCCCACGCGCCGCAGGGCGTCGCGCAACGCGACGGCCTCGGCCGCGCCGACGAGGGCTTCCACCGCCTGGTGTCGTCGACGAAGCATCTCGTGGTCTCGCAGCGGGCCCCGAAACCATCGCCGCAGCAACCGCGTACCCATGGCCGTGCGGCATCGATCGTACAGCGTGACCAGCGCCGTGCCCTGGTCCGCGTTCAACGGCCGCTCGATCTCCAGGTTGCGTCGGGTGACTTCGTCCAGGCGCAGGCGATGGTCACCGTGCTCGATCTGCAGCTGCGTGACGTGGCTGGGCTTGCGTCCGTGGATATCGGTGACATAGCGCAGCACGGCGCCGGCCGCCCGCGTCGCCACCGGGCAGTCGTCGCAGCCGAACGCGGCGAGACTGGCCGTTTCGAAGGCCTGCAGCAGGACGGAACGGGCGCGTTCATCGCCGAATTGCCACGCGGGCAGCGTGGCGCGGTGAGCGGCGGGGAGAACCGCCGCCACTGCCTCGTCATCGAAATCTTCGCTGTGGACGATTTCCGCCGGGCGAAGACGTTCGAGTTCTGCGGCGAGCGCGCGGGCGCTGTCCAGTTCCGCGGCGGTGAATCGACCGCTGGAGATCTCCAGGGCAGCCACGGCGTAGGTGTCGCCGTCGCGGCACAGGGCGCACACCAGGTTCTCCTCGCCTTCGTCGAGCAGTGATTCTTCCGTGAGCGTGCCGGGCGTGACAACCCGTACGACCTTTCGCTCCACTGGTCCGCGCGAGGTGGCCGGGTCGCCGATCTGCTCGCAGATCGCCACCGGCTCGCGCAGTTTCACCAACCGCGCGAGGTACTGGTCGACGCTGTGCACCGGCACGCCGGCCATGGGAATCGGCGCACCGCCGGACTTGCCGCGACTGGTGAGGGTGATGTCGAGCAGGCCGGCGGCGCGGGCGGCGTCATCGTAGAAGAGTTCGTAGAAGTCGCCCATGCGGTAGAACAGCAGGGTGTCGGGATACTCCGCCTTGATGTCCAGGTACTGGCGCATCATGGGTGTATGCCCGTCGCCGTCAACCGCCATGGCTCACTCCTCGCGCCGAGGGCGTGGTACGCGCACGGGGTTCAGCCCTGGCGGGCATGAACCAGCTGGAAGAACGTGTTGAACAACTTGGGTGCGGCGGCAATGATGTTGCCGGATTCGAGAAATCCCTGGCCGCCGTCGATGTCCGCCACCAGGCCCCCGGCTTCACGGACCAGCAGTACGCCGGCGGCCATGTCCCAGGATGACAGGCCGAATTCCCAGAACCCGTCGAAACGCCCGGCGGCGAGGCTGGCGAGATCGAGCGCCGCCGACCCGCTGCGCCTGACCCCGCTGCAGCGGGGCAGGGTGGCGCGAAAGGTGCGCATCCACGGATCGAGGAGGTCGAGCCGCCGAACCGGAAACCCGGTGCAGAGCAGTGCCTGCTCCAGCGTACGCGCCTGGCTGCAGCGAATGCGCCGGTTGTTGAGCTGGGCGCCCTGGCCGCGGCTGGCGGTGAACAGCTCGTTGGTCACCGGCTGGTAGATCACGCCGTGCTCGAGCGTACCGCGCCGGGCGACGGCGACGGACACCGCGAACTGCGGGTAGCCGTGAAGAAAGTTGGTGGTGCCGTCCAGCGGATCGATGATCCATACGTACTCGTTGTCTTCGCCACGCGATCCACTCTCCTCGGCGACGATGCCGTGCTCCGGGTAGGTGCGGGCCAGGTAGTCGGTGATCTGGCGCTCGGCCATGCGATCGACGTCGCTGACGTAGTCGAACCGCCCCTTGGATTCGACGTCGATGCGATCGAGCTGGTCCATATGCTTTAAAATGACGTTGCCCGCAAAGCGTGCGCAACGCACGGCGGTCGAAAGCAAAGGATGCATCGATGACTCCCGGGATGGATGGACGACCGGGCGGCGTCGATGTGCCCGGTCCTGGTCGCGGTGCTGGGGGTTGCCCCGGCGGGGCGAGCATTTTATCCGCGCGCATGGGTAATTGAAAGGCGATGAATCTCGAGGCGATCTCGATCGTGCTGGTGTCCACCACGCACTCAGGCAACATCGGTGCGGTCGCACGCGCCATGGCGAACATGGGACTGTCAAGGCTGGCGCTGGTGACGCCGCGGGCGTCGATCGACGATGAGGCCCGGGCCAGGGCCTCCGGTGCCGACCACGTCCTCGACGCGGCGACGGTGCACGAATCGCTGGCGGACGCGGTTGCGAACGCGATCTACGTGGTTGGTACCACGGCCCGCCAGCGCATGTCGCGCTGGCGCGTGTTCGATCCGTCCGGCGCCGCCGACGCCATGGCCGCGGCCATGACACCGGGGCGACCGGCCGCGGTGGTCTTCGGGCGCGAAAGCAGCGGCCTGAGCAACGCCGAGCTGGATCGATGCGATGCCCTCGTCACCATTCCCGTGGACCCGGCATTTCCGTCGTTGAACCTCGCCG
>JAUIDF010000135.1 GCA_030429125.1 Gammaproteobacteria bacterium
TTGCATGATCGGCGGCAACGTCGCCACCAATGCCGGCGGCATCAACGTGCTGCGCTACGGCAACAGCCGCCAGCAGGTCCTCGGCCTGGAGGTGGTGCTCGGCGACGGCAGCGTCTGGCACGGCCTCAACCCGCTATTCAAGAACAACACCGGCTACGACCTGAAGCAGCTGTTCATCGGCGCCGAGGGAACGTTGGGCATCATTACCGCCGCCAGCCTCAGGCTCTACCCGATGCCGGTGCAGTCGCGCACGATATTGCTCGGGTTTTCCAACCTGCGCGACTGCCTGCCGCTGTTGTCACTGGCGCGCGAGGTCAGCGGCGACCAGCTCAGCAGCTTCGAGCTGATACCGGACATTGCCATGCGGGCCGCCGCGGCGCACGTCGAGGGTTGTCGCAATCCGCTCGAGTCGGATCATCCGTGGTACATCCTGTGCCAGTTCGCCACGTCATCGACGGTGATACCGCTGGACACGATGGCGGAAACGTTTCTGCAGCGGGCGCTGGAATCCGAATGGCTCGACGACGCGATCATCACCCGCTCGGACGCACAGGAGCAGTCCTTGTGGAGAATCCGCGAGGGTATCGTCGCCGCGCAGCGCCTCGCCGGGCGCTCGGTGAGTCACGACGTCTCGGTGCCGGTATCGAAAGTGCCCGAGCTCATCGAGCGGGTGATCGACACGCTGGCCCGCGAGGCCCCCGGCGTGCGCCCCTATCCCTTCGGCCATATCGGGGACGGCAACGTTCACTGCAACCTGCTGCAACCGGGGGACATGAGCGAGTCGGACTTCGTGGCGGCGAAGCCGGCACTTCGAAAAACGGTCTACGACATCGTGCTGTCGCTCGGCGGCTCGTTCAGTGCCGAACACGGTGTCGGACTGCTCAAGCGCGAGCTCATGCAGGCGCACAAGAGCGCCGAGGAGCTGGGCATGATGCGAGCCGTGCGAAACGCTCTCGACCCCGGCGGCCTGTTGAATCCCGGCAAGGTGGTGTAGCATCCGCGACGCCGCCCCGCCCGCAGACTCGACCGTCATGAGTTCCGACGTCCGCCATCCGCCCGCCAACGACCGATACGCCGACCGGCAACGTTTTCTCGATCGCGCCGGCCTCGCCGGCGCGGACATTGTCGCGCTGGCACCGGACGCATCGTTCCGGCGCTACTTCCGTGTCGTCGCCGGCGACTCGACGCTGATGATGATGGACGCTCCACCGCCGCGCGAGAACGTGGCGCCATTCATCCGGGTCGACGAGCACCTGCGCCGGCTCGGCCTCTCGGCGCCAACCATCATCGACCGCGACGAGCGCTCGGGTTTCCTGCTGCTCGAGGATTTCGGCGACGACACGTTCACGCAGTTGCTCGCGCGCGGGCACGACGCGGCGGCCCTGTACCGGCTCGCCGTCGACACCCTGCTCGCCCTGCAGGCGCATCCACGGGCGACCGACATCGACCTGCCGCCGTACGATCTGGACGCGCTGCTCGACGAGGCGATGCTGCTGCCCGACTGGCACCTTCGACTGACCCGGGACAAGGCGGCGCACGACGATGCCCGCAACGCCTGGCGCGACGCCTGGCGCGACGTGTTGTGCGCCCTGCCGCCGCCGGCGCTCTCGCTGGTGCTCAGGGACTTTCACGTCGACAACCTGATGCTCCTGCACAACGGCGACAGGCAGGCGTGCGGATTGCTCGACTTCCAGGACGCCCTCATCGGACCCGCGGCCTACGATCTCGCCTCCCTGCTCCAGGACGCGCGACGCGACATCGATCCGGCATTCGAGGCGGAGTTCGTCGAGTACTTCCTCGCCGGCCAGCCACTGCTCGACCGCGAGAACTTCATGGCGTGGTACACGGTACTCGCCGCCCAGCGGCACGCCAAGGTCATCGGCATTTTCAGCCGGCTGTGCCTGCGCGACGGCAAGGGCGGCTACCTGCGACACCTGCCGCGCGTGATCCGCCTGCTGGAACGGACGCTGGCCATGCCGACGCTCGAGCCCGTTGGCGACTGGCTGAACCGCCACCTGCCTGAGCGGCTCGACTATCAACCGAAGCAAACGTAAACGAAGAGCGACATGAAAGAGATCAGCTGGGCCGAATTCGAGGCCGTGGAACTGCGCACGGGAACCATCATCGAGGTCGAGGATTTTCCCGAGGCGCGCAAGCCGGCATGGAAACTCACCATCGACTTCGGTCCGGAGATCGGCACGCGCAGGTCGAGCGCCCAGATCACCGACCTGTATCGACGCGACGACCTGCTCGGCCGACAGGTGGTGGGCGTGGTGAATTTTCCGCCCAAGCAGATCGGGCCGGTACGATCCGAATGTCTCGTCACCGGCTTCGTGCAGGCGGACGGCAGCGTGGTGCTGGCGCAGCCTGAACGCCCGGTGGAGAACGGGTTGAAACTGGCGTAGTCCGTCACCCACCCCGCCGCCGCCCGGCCTGCCTCGACCGGCCGGCGCCGCGACCCGGGCGCGCGACGACTTCAGGTCGGATCAGGCGTGGCCGCGATCCGGCCACCGGCCGGGCATCGTCTGCCCTAGTACGCCCGGTCGAACCACTCGTCGGACACAGCGGTGACGAGATCGCCGCCGGCAACCACGCGGGCATGGCAGGCAGCGGCCTGCGGCAGCACGTGCCGGACGTAGTACACGGCGGTCAGCTGCTTGTCACGATAGAAGGGATCGCCGGTGCCGGCATCGACGTGCTTCTGCGCCGCGACGTAGGCGCGAATCATGGCCCAGGCGCCGGCCACGTAGCCGAACTGCATCAGGTAAGGCACCGATACCGCCATGGCGGGCGACGGATCGTCCTGGCCGGCGGCCAGCAACCGGTTCACCGACTCCGCCAGCGAATCGAGGGACGACTCGAAGCTCTCGTGCATCAATGCCGCTTCGTCGCTGTCGATCGACGTCAGCGCGCCCGCTTCCGCCCGGAACCGCTCCAGCGTCCACTGTGCGAGGCGGCCGCCATCGCGCAGCAACTTGCGGCCGGCGATGTCGTTGGCCTGGATCCCCGTGGTGCCCTCGTAGATCGGCGTGATGCGCGCGTCCCGGTAATACTGCGCCGCGCCGGTTTCCTCGATAAAGCCCATGCCGCCGTGTACTTGCAGTCCGACGGAAGTGAGCTGCGTACCGACCTCCGTGGACCAGCCCTTGACGATGGGCGTGAGGATGTCCACCCAGCGCCTCGCCTCGTCGCGGGCGTCGTCGTCGGTCGCGCGACCCAGCTTGTCCATGGCGCCGGCCGCGATACAGCCCACTGCCCGCATGGCCTCCACCTGGGATTTCATGTCCATCAGCATGCGGCGCACGTCGGGGTGACGAATGATGGCGGCGCGCTCGCTCGGGTTCGCCGGATCGCGACCCTGGATACGGTCGCGGGCATACTCCAGCGCCTTCTGGTACGCGCGCTCGGCCAGGGCGTAGCCTTCCACGCCCACCGCGTGCCGCGCCAGGTTCATCATCGTGAACATGCAGGCCAGGCCCTGGTTCTCCTCGCCGACCAGGTACCCCGTGGCGCCGCCGTGGTCGCCGTAGGCCAGCACCGCCGTGGGACTGCCGTTGATGCCCAGTTTGTGCTCGATCGACACGCAGTGCACGTCGTTGCGCTCGCCGGGGGAGCCGTCGGCGGCGGGGATGAACTTCGGCACCAGGAACAGGGAGATTCCCTTGACGCCGTCGGGCGCACCGGGAATGCGGGCCAGCACGAGATGGATGATGTTCTCCGCGAGGTCGTGCTCACCATAGGTAATGAAGATTTTCTGGCCCTTGAGCAGATAGTGATCGCCGGCCGGTTCAGCGGTGGTCTTGACCGCGGCCAGGTCGGAGCCGGCCTGGGGCTCGGTGAGGTTCATGGTGCCGGTCCACTCGCCGCTGACCAGCTTTTCCAGGTACACGGCTTTTTGTTCGTCGGTGCCGTGATGCGTGATGGCCTCGACCGCCGCCTGGGTCAGCATCGGGCACAAGCCGAAGGCGAGGTTCGCGCTCTTCTGCATCTCCTGCACCGCGGTCGATACCAGCCACGGCAGCCCCTGGCCGCCGTGCGCCGGGTCGAAGGAAAGCGACGCCCAGCCGCCGTCGACGAATGCCCGGTAGGCTTCCTTCCACCCCGGTGCGGTCACCACGCCGCCGTCCTCGCGGCGCGCGCCGTCGACGTCCCCGCCCCGGTTGATCGGCGAGAGGATGTTGCTGGCGAACTTTCCCGCCTCGGTGAGCACGGCGTCGACGAGGTCGGGCGTCGCCTCCTCGAGACCCGGCAGCGAGCGAACGCCATCGAGGTCGGACAGTTCCTCGATGACGAATTTCATGTCCCTGAGCGGGGCCACGTACTCAGCCATGGGCAGGTTCTCCGGTAGTCGTTGGGCGGGGAAAGCGCCGACACGCGATGCTTCAAGTACATCGCGACAAGGCGATAACCGAGGCAGAATAGCAACTTGCCCGTGCCGCCTCAACTTGTGGCCGCGTCCCCTTTGCGGCGGTAGAATGTGCGGCCAGCCGTCCCCATTTCCGACCCATGAGCGCGACCCGACAGTACTCTGCCTTCGACCGCCTGCTGATGATGGCCGACGACGCCCTGACGACGGTGTTCGGCAAGCCGCCCGGCACCGGTCGTCCCGACCCCGCGGCGAGCGTCGCCGAGGGCGAATTGAGCGACGCCGAGCGGCACGAGGCCGGCGCGCTGATGCGCGTCAATCACGTCGGCGAGGTGTGCGCCCAGGCGCTCTACCAGGCCCAGGCGCTCACCGCCCGCGACCCGGCCCTGCGCGAGCGCATGCGCCGGGCGTCGGAGGAGGAGAACGATCACCTGAACTGGTGCGCCGAACGAATCGACGCGCTCGGCGCCCGCCGCAGCCTGCTGAACCCGCTGTGGTACGGCGGTGCCTTCACCATCGGCGCCTGCGCGGGACTGGCGGGCGACCGTTTCAACCTCGGCTTCGTTGCCGAGACCGAGCGGCAGGTCGTGGCACACCTCGACGGTCATCTCGAGCGCCTGCCGGCGGACGACGGTCGCAGTCGCGCCGTGGTCACGCAGATGCGCACGGACGAAGGCGAACATGCCACCATGGCCGTGACCGCCGGCGCGGCGGAACTTCCGGGCCCGGTCCGCGCGCTGATGCGCGCCGCGTCGCGGGTCATGACCACCACCGCTCACCATGTCTGACGCCATGACACGTCCCGATCGGGTACGCATCGTCGAGGTCGGCCCGCGCGACGGGCTGCAGAACGAATCCGCCGAATTCACCACCGCGACACGCATCGAACTGGTGCGACGCCTGCTGGACTGCGGACTGTCGCACGTCGAGGCAGGCAGTTTCGTCTCGCCGAAGTGGGTACCGAAGATGGCGGATACCGCCGAGGTCATGGCGGCATTCGACGACGACGCGCGCGAAAGACTGTCGGTGCTGGTGCCGAACCTGCGCGGCATGGAAGGCGCCATCGCCGCCGGCGCGACGGAGATCGCCATCTTTGGCGCCGCGTCCGAGGCCTTCTCGCAAAAGAACATCAACTGTTCCATCGACGAGAGCCTGGAACGCTTTCGCCCGGTGTGCGAGGCGGCGAAGTCCCGGGGCATGCGCATCCGCGGCTACGTCTCCTGCGTCCTCGGCTGTCCTTACCAGGGCGAGGTCGAGCCGGCAGCCGTCGCGGACATTACCGCGAAGCTGTTCGCCATGGGCTGCTACGAGGTCTCTCTCGGCGACACCATCGGCGTCGGCACGCCGCTGAAGGCGCGCGCAATGATCGAGGCTGTCGCCGCGTCGTCGCCGCTGGAACGGCTGGCGGTGCATTTCCACGACACCTACGGACAGGCGCTCGTGAACATCTACGCCGCCCTCGACACCGGCGTGCGGGTGGTCGACAGTTCGGTGGCCGGGCTCGGCGGCTGTCCCTACGCACCGGGCGCCGCCGGCAACGTGGCCACCGAGGATGTCGTCTACCTCCTCGACGGCATGGGCATCGAACACGGTGTCGACTTCGATGCGCTCATCGACACCGCGCGATTCATTCTCGACGCCCTCGGCAAATCGCCGGTATCGCGCGTCAGCGCCGCCAGGCTGGGTCGCTGCGCCGCCTGAGCGGCTGCGGCGACGACCGGGCGCGGTGACGGCTCAGAATTCGAGCGACGCCGGCGAGATCAGCACCTCGAACTGCTCGCACCAGATCACCACCGAGCCGTAGCGGGACAGGTCGACGCCGTCGGGTACGGCATAGTTCTGACTGCCGGCGAATGCCTTGAGTCTGCCCAGGTCGACGAACATGGTCTCGTCCACGGCAGTGTCGGGCGTCACCTTCGGTTCGGGCACGAGGTAGACGTGGTACTTCGGTCCGGGTCCCACCTCGAAGTCCGCTTCCAGGTGCACGATGTCCGGGTACACGGTGACGCCGCCGCTTCCGTAGTGCACGGGATCCGACGGATCGGCGTGAATGAACGTGCCGCGCGCCCGGACATCGGCCTCGACCCGTTCCCCGGCCGACTCGTTGACCGGCGGCGGCGGAAACAGGTACGGGAACACGAAGATGCCGGCCGCGAAACCGGCAAATCCCCCGAGGCACAGGCCGATGAACAGGCCGAGGAAGATCTTTTTCATGGGGCGTCGTGTCCGCTCTGGTGTCGGTAGCAAGTGTCGGGGGTTTGCGCCGGCGGCGCAAGCGGCTCAGAGCCAGTCGTTCTCGAACGGATAGTCCGACAGGCGCTCGATACCGGTTTCCGTCACCAGCACCTGTTCCTCCAGCTTCACGCCCTCGGTCCCGCCCTCGGCGCCGATGTAGGACTCCACGCACAGCGTCATGCCAGCCTCGACGGTGCCGGGATACCCGCGCGCCGCGAGATCGTCGACGTGCTTGATGCTGGGATATTCGTCGGCCAGGCCGACGCCGTGAATCAGCGAACTGTAGCGATTGGCGCGATAGGCATCGGGAATGACCCAGGCGCTGCGGCTCACCTCCTCGAACGTCTTGCCCGCCGCGAGCACGCCGATGTTGGCCTCGATCTGCTCGACCGCATGGGCATACAACCGCCGCTGCGCGTCCGACGGCCGGCCGTCGCCGCACCGCCAGGTTCGGGAGATGTCGGCGCAGTAGCCGTAGGGGCCGATCAGGTCGGTGTCGAAGGCAACCAGGTCGCCGTCGTCGATGACACGCATGGAACATTCACGAAACCAGGGATTGGTCCGTGGCCCCGAGCACAACAGGCGTGTCTCGATCCACTCGCCGCCTCGCTCGATGTTCACCTGGTGAAGGCGGGACCAGAGCGCATTCTCGGTGATACCCGGCTCGAGTGCGGCGCGCATGGCCGACATTGCCGCCTGGCAGGCATCGATGGCGACGCGTATGAGCGCGAGCTCGCCTGGCGACTTGATCGCTCGCGCCTGTTCGAGCACGGCCTGGCCGTCATGGATGGACAATCCCCGGGACAGGAGGGGCCGGATTCCCTCGTGGGACAGACGGTCCACCGCCAACCGCCGATTGCCACCGCCATGGACGGCGACGAGATCGGCGATCTCGGCGGCGAACCGCCCGGCGAACTCGCCACCCCGCGGTCCCGCCGTGAAGTAGTAAAAGGACGGCATGCGCCGGTACTCGTCCACGGTGGGCAGCCCCTCGGCGAGGTGAGGCTGGTTACCGTAGTCGAACAGCACCACCGGGCCTTCGGCCGGCACGAATACGCAGCGCGTCTCGTAGTGGGCGCACCACAACTGCATGTTGGTGGCATCGGACGCATAGCGCGTGTTGACCGGATCGAACAGCAATGCCGCGGCGTAGTCGTTTCGCACCAGTTGCTCGCGCACCCGCGCGAGCCGGTAGCCTCGCACCGCGTCGAGATCGACCGGCGGCTCGCTGAATTCCATGGCGCCGTGCTGGCGCGCGGTCGGTGCGTCGGAGGCGTTCACGATCAATTCCCCGGGTGGCTCGTCAATTGCCGGTTTACCGCTGATCGGCCCATGTCGTTGTTCAGAATTCGACGCAATCTGGGCCCCCGGCCCGGGTGCGCCATGGCGACGGACGCGCGGTTATAATCGATCCCGTCCATCCATTGCGACCGCGCCCGCCGGCCGGCGCCACGGCAAGAAAAGGTGCTCATGAACGCCCAGATTCCCACCCAACTCGTCGAGTCGAGCCGCATCGACAGCGTGAATTTCGACGACCCCGGCTTCGGCGACGTGTTCGCCGATCACATGTTCCAGATGGACTACCGGGACGGGCGCTGGACCGATGCACGCATCCTGCCCTACGGACCGTTTGCCATTGAGCCGGGTGCCCTTTGCCTGCACTACGGGCAGGCGGTGTTCGAGGGCCTGAAGGCATTCATCGGCGACGACGGCGTGGTGCGCGTGTTCCGTCCTGATCGCAATGCGGCCCGGCTCGCCGAATCCTGCCGCCGCCTGTGCATTCCGCCCTTCGACGAATCGGTGTTCCTCGACGCCATCGACCGGCTGGTCCGCGTCGATCGCGACTGGATTCCGCGGCGTCGCGGCCAGGCACTGTACGTTCGCCCGCTGATCGTGGCCACGGAATCGAATCTCAACGTGCGCCCGGCGCGCGAGTACCGCTTCTTCGTCATGACCTCGCCGGTGCGCGCCTATTTCACCGGCGGCGCCGTGCACCTGAAGGCCGAACGCCGCTACACGCGCGCGGCGCCAGGCGGCATGGGCTACGCCAAGACGGCAGGCAACTACGCGGCCTCCCTGCTGCCCGGCAGCGAAAGCCTGCGCGAGGGTCACGACCAGGTGCTGTGGCTCGACGGCGTCGAGCACCGGCATGTCGAGGAAGTCGGCCAGATGAACATCTTCTTCAAGATTGCCGGCAAGGTACTGACACCGGACCTGCGCGGCACCATCCTGCCCGGCGTGACCCGGGAGAGCGTCATCGAGCTGCTGCGCGAGCGCGGTATCGAGTGCGAGGAACGCCGCATCGACATTGACGAAATTCTCCACGCAGCGGACGACGGCAGCCTGGAGGAGGCCTTCGGCGCCGGCACCGCGGCGGTCATCGTGCCCGTCGGCCGCATCAGTATCGATGCCCGCACGGTGGTCATCAACAACGGCGAGCCCGGCGCACTGGCGCGTGAATTGCGCGAGCAGATCGTCGATATTCAGCGTGGTGACGCGCCGGACGCGCACCATTGGAACCGCATCGTCGAGTAGCACGCCGACAGGCGCCTCGCATATCGAGATTTAATTCGATCATCAATAGAATTAGCGTGTCGCCCCGGCGGCACGAACGACCGGCGCGGGCTATAATCGAACGATAAAGCGCGGTGCGCCGGGAAGAAAGCCGGCCGCGCGACGCGGAGGGAAAAAACCCGTTCCGCCGGCGCCGCGCCCGTCGAATACCCAGGAGCACGCATTGGCTGAACCGGACGAAACCGCAACGGCGCCCGCTGGCGGGCGTCTTGCCTTCAGTCCACTCGCCACCCGCCAACTGATTGCCGCCGCCGTTTTCCTGGCGCTGGCGTTGTACATCGCGTCGCTCGCGCCCACGGTGGAAATTGCCTGGGTCATCGGCATCCTGCTGCTCACGATCTACCTGTTCGCGTTCGAGATCGTCGGCGTCGACGTCGCCGCGATCACGGTCATGGTCCTGCTCGGTCTCACCGGATTGATCGGCCCGGCGATCGGCCTGGAGCAGGCGCTCGTCGACCCCGACCAGTTGTTCCGCGGATTTTCGTCGAACGCGGTCATCTCCATCATCGCGGTGATGATCATCGGCGCCGGTCTCGACAAGA
>JAUIDF010000136.1 GCA_030429125.1 Gammaproteobacteria bacterium
CCGAGCGTTCCGTAGGAGTTGGGTAACGCCTCGAACAGTTCGCGATTGTTCGATTCGTTGCAACACAGCACCTCTCCGCTGCCGGTCAGGACATCGACCTCGACGACGTTGTCGTGAACGAAGCCGTTTCTGAATCCCGTCGACTCGATACCGACCCCCACGATGGCGCCGCCGACGGTGATATGTCGCAACTCCGGGCACACGCGCGGAACCAATCCGAACTCGAGCACCTGTTCCAACAGCGTCTCGAACGTGATCGCCCCCTCGACTTCCGCCACCATGTCGTCCTCGTCGACACGTATCAGTGTGTTGAACATGCCGATATCGAGGATCGACAGGTTCATGTTCCCGCCAGCCTGCCTGTATCGAAACAGGTTCGACGTACTGCCCGTCGTTACCTTGACCTTTCCGGCCTTGTCCAGCGCTGCGAACCGCTCGGTCAGTGCCGCCACTTTATCGTCGTACGCCTTGCGCCTATCAACGTCGTTCATGATCCTGCTCGTTCGCCTGTGACATCACGACAACGCCTCGAATGCGTATCGACGAACCGGACGTCGATGCTGCGGGATGCCCGGCGTGGCCTGGTCGACCCACCCCGGGGCTCCACCTTCAGGCGTTGTCCGGGCCAAGTTTACGCCGATTCGCAACCAGGTCGCCGCCCGGCGGGCGCGCCGCATGGGCTAGCGACGCCATCAGGCATCGATCCGCTTGTACCTGACCCGGTGTGGATTGTCCGCTTCGTCACCGAGCCGGCGGTGGCGGTCGGCTTCGTATTCCTGGTAGTTGCCTTCGAACCAGGTCACCTTCGAATCGCCCTCGAAGGCGAGCATGTGGGTGGCGATACGGTCGAGAAACCAGCGGTCGTGGCTGATGACCACGGCACAGCCCGGGAACACCAGCAGCGCCTCCTCCAGCGCCCGCAGGGTTTCCACGTCGAGGTCGTTGGTCGGTTCGTCCAGCAACAGCACGTTACCACCGGACTTGAGCAGCTTGGCCAGGTGAACCCGATTGCGCTCACCGCCCGAGAGGTCGCCGACGCGCTTCTGCTGGTCCGGCCCCTTGAAGTTGAACTTGCCGACGTAGGCGCGCGAGGGCATCTCGAAGCGGCCGACCTGGATGTTGTCGAGGCCGTCGGAAACTTCCTGCCAGACCGAGTTCGAGTCGACCAGGGAATCGCGGCTTTGGTCGACCGCGGCGACCTGCACCGTCGGGCCGATACGCATGTCGCCGTCGTCCGGCTGTTCGTCGCCCGTGATGATGCGAAACAAGGTGGTCTTGCCGGCGCCATTTCCACCGATGACGCCGACGATGCCGCCGGGCGGCAGCTTGAAGGAAAGATCCTCGAACAGGAGCTTGTCGCCGAAGCGCTTGGACAGGCCTTCCGCCTCGATGACGAGGTCGCCGAGGCGTTCGCCGGGCGGAATATAGATCTCGTTGGTCTCGTTGCGCTTCTGGTACTCGGTGTTCTGCATTTCCTCGAAGCGGGCGAGCCTCGCCTTGGCCTTGGCCTGGCGCCCCTTGGGGTTGCTGCGCACCCATTCGAGTTCCTGTTTCATGACCTTGATACGCGACGCCTCCTGCTTCTGCTCCTGGGCGAGGCGGGCTTCCTTTTGCTCCAGCCAGGAAGAGTAGTTGCCCTTCCAGGGTATGCCGTGGCCACGATCCAGCTCCAGGATCCATCCGGCGACGTTGTCGAGGAAGTAGCGGTCGTGGGTCACCGCCACGACGGTACCGGTGTAGTCGTGCAGGAATCGCTCGAGCCACGCCACCGACTCCGCGTCCAGGTGGTTGGTCGGCTCGTCGAGCAGCAGCATGTCGGGCTTCGACAGCAGCAGGCGACACAGCGCCACGCGACGGCGTTCACCGCCCGACAGCTTCGTCACGTCGGCTTCCCACGGCGGCAGGCGCAGGGCATCGGCGGCAACTTCAAGCTGCCGCTCGAGGTTGTGACCGTCGGCTGCCTGGACGATGTCCTCGAGCTGGCTCTGGCGCCTGGCGAGAGCGTCGAAGTCGGCGTCGGGCTCGGCATAGGCGGCATACACCGTTTCCAGCTCGTCGAGCGCGCCCTTCACGTCGGCCAGCGCCTGCTCGACGTTGCCGCGCACGTTGAGCGACTCGTCGAGCTCGGGCTCCTGCGGCAGGTATCCCACGGAGATACCGGGCTGCGGCCGCGCCTCCCCCTCGATGGCGGTATCGATGCCGGCCATGATGCGCAGCAATGTCGATTTGCCGCTGCCATTCAGGCCGAGCACGCCGATCTTGGCGCCGGGAAAGAAAGACAACGAGATGTCTCGCAGGATGCGGCGCTTGGGCGGCACGGTCTTGCCGACACCGATCATGGTGTAGATGTATTGCGACATCGGGTAAACAACCTCGGGTTTTCGATACGGGGCGGCGCGCCGGCCTTGCGCCGGCACGCGGAAAAGGAAAGCTCGGCCGGCCCGGCAGTCGCCGGACGGATTCAGTCTGCGTCGGGCGAGGACGGTTGCGCGGCGAGCCGGCGCTCGAGCTCGGCCACCCGCGACTCGAGCGCCTCGACCTTGCTGCGCGTTCGCTGCAGCACCTGCCGCTGCACGTCGAGTTCCTCGCGCGAAACCAGTTCCATGTTCTCGAAACCGGCGCGCACCGCGGCATGGACGTTGCGCCGGACATCCTCGCCGAGTCGCTCCGGCAGCACGGCGGTGACGGCGCTGGCCAGGTCTTTGAGTATCACGGCTTCACTCCGAACAAATGCAGACCCGATTATACCGCGTCGACCCGGTTCGGGCGCGAGACGGGTCATGGAATCGCCACGGGTTCGCCACTTCGCACCCCCGCGAACGCCCGCCGGCGGCGTCTATGCTAGGGGCCAGTTCATGATTTTCCGCGCCGCGCGCGCGGGGTCGGAAGACTGCCGGGCCACGGACGGTCCTTCTCCTCCCCTGTTGAAGCTTGCCCCCGCGCCCGCGGGGGTTTTTTCGCCTGTTGACACCCGTTCTCCCGCCCACATAATGTGGCGCGTCGCCACTGCCGGAACACGCCGATGTATGCACTGTATACCGCGCCGCGCACCCGCGGTACCCGCGTCGTGTGGGTTCTCGAGGAGCTGGGCGTCGACTACGAGCTGCGCATCCACGCGCCGCGCGACAACGAGATCAAGGCGCTCAATCCGCTGCGCAAGCTGCCCGTGCTGGTCGACGGCGATCTCGTGCTGACCGAATCGGCGGCGATCTGCACGTTTCTCGCCGACCGCCATCGCGACTCGGCGTCGCTATCGCCGCCCTGCCCGAGTATCGAACGCGCCCGCTTCGACGCCTGGAACTACTACGTGCTCACGGATCTCGAAACGCCGGTGTGGACCTTTACCAAGAACGCCGTCGTCTACCCCGAGAAGATTCGCGTCGCGGAAATCCTGCCGGCGTGCAAGAAGGAGTTCCAGCGATCCATCAACGCCCTGGCCCACAAGTTGGGCGAGAACGATTACCTCCTCGGCAGCGAGTTCAGCGTGAGCGACATCCTGTGCGGCCACACCCTCGCCTGGGCCAGGAGCCTGGAGTTCGACATCGGACCGGACAACGTCGGCGCCTATGCCGATCGTGTCCTTGCCCGCCCGGCGCTGTCGCGGGCGCGGGCACGGGAGCGGGATGCCGCCCAGGCGCCGGCCGAGGCCGACGACGCCACCTGATGCGCTCGCTCTACCGGCTGGTTGACGAGCATACCGCCGCCGGCCGGCGATTCGCCTGGTTCATCCAGGCGCTGATCGTCCTGTCGATGGTGACGTTTACCTTCGAAACGATTCCCGACCTTCCCGGCGGCTTCTATCGGTTCTTCTTTGCCGCGGAAGTCCTGATCGTGGCGATCTTCACCGCCGAGTACCTGCTTCGCCTCGCCAGCGCGCCGCACAAGCTCAGGTTCGTTTTCAGTTTTTTCGGCCTCGTCGACCTTGCCGCCATCCTGCCGTTCTACCTCGCCACGGGCCTGGACCTGCGCTCGGTGCGCATCCTGCGGCTGCTGCGGCTGGTTCGCATCGTCAAGTTGTTTCGCTACAACCGCGCCGCGAAAAGGCTGGTGAAGGCCTTCACACAGGTCCGGGACGAGCTGGTTCTTTTCATCTTCATGATCGTGATTCTCGTCTACCTTTCCTCGGTGGGCATCTACTACTTCGAGAACGAGGTCCAGCCGGACAAGTTCAAGTCGATACCCCACAGCATGTGGTGGGCGGTGGCAACGCTCACCACCGTTGGCTACGGTGACATTTATCCCGTCACCGCCGGCGGGCGGTTCTTTACCTTCGTCGTGCTGATTCTCGGCCTCGGCGTCATCGCGGTGCCCACCGGACTCGTCGCCTCGGCCCTGACCGACATCGGCAACCGCGACGACGAACCAACCGCCGAATCGCCGCCCGACGGCGAGAAACGCTCAGAAGAGCGATAGTTGCCGCGCCGCACCGGGCACCGCAAACCGGGTGCAGTCGAGCACCGGATCGGCGGCGAATCCCAGCCGGCGGTGGGCCGCGTCGAATCGTTGCCGCAGGAGATCGGCGTACACGCCCTGCCCTCTCATGCGACGGCCGAACCCCGCTTGGTAGTCGGCGCCGCCGCGACTGTCGCGTATGCGGTTCATGACGTGTGCGGCCCTGAGCGGATGATGGATATCCAGCCACTCGCGGAACAGCGGCGCCACTTCCAGCGGCAAGCGAATGAAGATGTAGTGCGCGTGGCACGCACCGGCAGCGCGGGCCGCCTCGAGAATGCGCTCGACGTCCTCGTCGTTGAGCGCCGGGATCACCGGCGCCACGATCACGCCGGTGGGGATGCCGGCATCGACCAGCCGACCGATGGTCTTCAGTCGGCGTGCAGGCGAGGCGGCGCGCGGCTCCATGCGGCGTGACAAGTCGCCGTCGAGACTGGTGACCGACAGGTTGACCTGCACCAGATCCCGCTTTGCCATCGAGGCAAGTATGTCGATGTCCCGCTCGATACCGGCGGACTTGGTGACGATCATCAGCGGGTGATTGAAGGCATCGAGGACGTCGAGGATCGACCGGGTAATGCCGAGGCGCCGTTCGGCCGGCTGCCACGGATCGGTGTTGGTGCCGAGGCCGATCGGCTTCGGCGCGTAGCGGGGCCGCGACAATTCCTTCTCGAGCTGTTTCGCCGCATCGGGCTTGTAGAGGATCTTCGTCTCGAAATCGACGCCGGGGGAAAGGTCGAGCCAGGCATGGGTGGGTCGGGCATAGCAGTAGATGCAGCCATGCTCGCAGCCACGGTAGGGATTGATGGAGCGATCGAAGGGAATGTCGGGCGACTCGTTGTAGCTGATCACGGTGCGCGACGGATCGCGGATCAGCTCCGTGCGTGGCGCCGGTTCGACGTCGTCGTCGCGCGGCCAGCCGTCGTCGACGCCCTCGACCACGCGGGCCGTATAACGGTTGGCAGTCGACGTGGTGGTACCGCGACCCTTGACCGGCGCACTTCTTCGCATCCGAAAACGATAGCACGGATCGACGATCCGGCGCCGTGGCGCGCTGGCCCCGACGGCGCCGACCGGCGCAGCGGTCGTTCGCGGCTAGGCCGGCCTGGTCGCGGCGCTGGCTCCGGCCAGCGCGCCCGTTGCGACGCGGGCCAGGGTGTCCGGCAGCGAAGCCAGGTCGGCCGGCGAGTCGAGCCAGGCGTCGGGTGCCGCCGTGAGCAGCCGCTCACGCGGCTGATAGCCCCAGGTGACGGCGGCGCAGGCCACGCCCGCTTCGCGCCCGGCGCGGATATCGCTGACGGCGTCGCCCACCATCACGGCATCGCCGGGCGCAAACCCGTGGCGCCGGCAGGCCGCCGCGATCCGCTGCGCCTTGGACTCGCCCTTCTCGCTTCCGTACACGGCGCGAATCAGCGCGTCGATCCCGGCCGGCGGCAGCATCGCGCGAACGATACGCGCATGGTTGGCCGTAACCACGACCAGCACGTGGCAACGGGCCAGCGTCGCCAGCGCGTCGACAACGCCCGGGAAAAGGCGCGGGAGCGAGGCGACCGATTGCCGGGCGAGCATGCCCCGGCCGAAGCGGCTGACGTCGTCGCCCTCGAGCCCTATCCGTCGTGCCACGGCCTCGAACGTGAGATGTTCGATGGATCGAAAATCGTCGGCCACCGGCACGCGACCCCGCCCAAGCTCGGCCTGCACATCCACCATCATCGACATCAGCTCGTCGAACGAGTCGACCAGCACGCCGTCGAAGTCGAGACAGATCAGCACCGCACACGCCTCGGTCGGCACACAGGCCCGATGTCCCGGCCCGGGACCGGCCTTGTCGGGGGTACGCCGGCGGCGGCAATAGACGGCGTCGGGTAGCCGCACGCACGGTTCGAACCGGCTCGGCGGCGCGTCTCGCCGGACAACGGGATCAACACGGGATTCTTACGCGGCATGTCGCCGGCGAGGGCCTGTTCACACGACGCGTTCGCGGCGATCTTTCGGCCCTTTTTCGCCCCGACGGCGTTGCATCTCGTCGCCATGGAACCACCATGACGCCTCGGTGCGCCTTGTCGGATGCGAGACGGGTCGTTTTCTCGGGGCACGAAATCTCACTCGCTCAGCGTCGTGTGAACAGGCCCTAGTTGCCGGCCGCCCCGAGCGCCTGGTCAATGTCGCCGACCAGGTCGTCGATCGCCTCGATGCCGACGGACAATCGCAGCAGGTTGGCGGGAACGGGACTGTTCGGTCCCTCCACGCTGGCACGGTGTTCGATCAGGCTTTCCACTCCGCCGAGCGACGTCGCCGGCACGAACACGCGGGCGGCACCCGCGACGCGGCGGGCGGCGTCGGCATCGCCGTCGACGAGGATAGAAAGCATGGAGCCGAACCCGCCGTGCATCTGGGCCGCGGCGACCCGGTGTCCGGGGTGAGTCTCGAGCCCGGGATAGAGTACGCGGCGCACCTTGGGATGTTCGTCGAGGAAATGCGCCAGTCTCGCGGCGTTCTCGCAGGCACGCGACACGCGCAGGTGCAGCGTGCGCAGGCCGCGCAACAGCAGCCACGACTCGAAGGCACCGGCTACCGCACCGTTGCCGGTGCGCAGCTCGCCCACCTGGTTCCAGTACTCGCCGTCGGCGCCGGCAACGACGATACCGGCCAGCACGTCACTGTGGCCGTTGAGAGACTTGGTGGCGGAGTGAACGACGAAGTCCGCGCCGAGCGCCAGCGGCCGGGTCAGGATCGGCGTGGCCACGGTCGAATCGACCGCGCACCAGGCCCCGGCCCGATGGGCGATATCGGCCGCCGCCGCGATGTCGGTGACGTCCCAGGTGGGATTGGCGGGCGTCTCCACCCACACCAGCCGCGTGCGTCGGACCTTTACGGCCGCGACAAGCGATTCGATGTCGCCCGCCCGGTACGTTTCGCAGCGCAAACCCCAGCGTTCGCAAAAGTCCCGCAGCCAGTCGCGCAGGCCGTGGTACATGATGTCCGGGACGACCACGCCATCTCCCGGGCCGAGCGCCTGGAACAATACCGTGGAAGCCGCCAGCCCGGAGGCGAACAACCGCGCGTCGACGCCGCCCTCGAGATCGGCCATCAGCACTTCGACGTTGCGCCAGCCGCCGGTGCCGGCGCGCACGTAGGATTGCGCGCCGGCGGGCAGCGAGTAGTCTTCGTTGCGCGCGAAGGTGGTCGATAGACCGATGTCGGGGACGATGCCGCCATCGGCGCCGCGCGCGCCGCCGGCGTGCGCGAGACGGGTAGCCGGCCGCGCCTGCCGCGGCATCGCGTGATCTCGTGAATGGTTGCTGCTCATGGGTAGATCGGGTCGCCTCCTCCGTCCAGGGACTGTACGATGTCGCGTTCGTCGTCACCGTGTGCGATGTGTATCACGGCGTCGCCTTCATTGGTGAGTGGAATCTGGGTGCGGCCGATGACGATACCGCTGCACGGCGCCTTGACCGGTCGGCGCCCACTGCCGAACGGGTCGACGATTTCGCCGAGGGGCTCGTCTTCCTCGACCCAGGCGCCGAGCGGTGTGGTGAGGAACATCATGCCGCTGGTCGGTGCCCGCACCCAGGTGCTCGAACGCGACACGTAGGGCGTGACCGGTCGCGCCCGCGCGCGGCTCTTCGGCAGCATGCCGATGGAACGCATTACGCTGACCACCCCGCGCACGCCGGCGCGCACGGAATACTCGTCCACCCGCAGTGCCTCGCCGGCTTCGTAGAGCAGCACGGGCTTACCGGTTTCGGCAACGGCCTCGCGAAGGGAACCGTCGCGCAGGCGCGAATGCAGCACCACCGGCGCGCCGAATGCCATGGCGAGCTCACGCGATTCCTCGTGCTCCAGATTGGCGCGCACCTGCGGCAGGTTGACGCGATGGATGGCGCCCGAGTGCAGGTCGATGCCGTGACTCGCCCGCGACACGATCTCTTCCATGAACAGGTCCGCGAGCCGCGCCGCGAGCGAACCGCGTTCATAGCCCGGGAACGACCGGTTGAGGTCGCGACGGTCGGGCAGGTAGCGCGACTGGTGAATGAAGCCGTAGACGTTCACCACCGGCACCGCGAGCAGCGTGCCGCGCAGCCGCTCGATGCCGCGCTGCTGCATCAGCCGATGGATGACGGCAACGCCGGTCAGTTCGTCGCCGTGCAGGGCAGCGTTGACGAACAGCACCGGGCCGTCCCTGCGCCCATGCACCACGTGCACGGGCATGATCATGCGCGTGTGCGTGTAGAGCTGGGGAATCTCGAGCTCGATGGTGCGGCGCTCGCCGGGCGCGATGGTTTCCTCGCCGACGGTGATCGGCTTCACGACGTTGATCTCCTTGCTGGACAGGGCGTCGAGTATACCGCGCGCCCCGCCGCCCGCCGCGAATCAGCCGCTGCCGCGCGTCTTGGTACGATGCAGCTTGGCGTTGTTCTCGAGGAACTGGACGATCAGCGTCGCAATGTCCTTGCCGGTCGCCTTCTCGATGCCCTCGAGCCCGGGCGAGGAATTCACCTCCATCACCACCGGGCCGTGGTTGGAGCGCAGGATGTCGACGCCGGCCACGTTCAGGCCCATCTTCTTCGCCGAGCGCAGCGCCGTCGAACGCTCCTCGGGCGTCAGCTTGACCAGCTTGGCGGTGCCGCCGCGATGCAGGTTCGAGCGAAACTCGCCGGGGCGCGCCGAGCGCATCATGGCCGCCACCACGCGATTGCCGATCACGAAGCAACGGATGTCCGAGCCGCCGGCCTCCTTGATGAACTCCTGGACCAGGAAGTCGGCGCCGAGCTGGCGGAAGGCATCGATGATGGTCTCGGCGGCTTTCTGGGTCTCGGCAAGCACGACGCCCTTGCCCTGGGTGCCGTGCAATAACTTGACCACCAGCGGCGCGCCGTTGACCAGTTCGATCAGGTCCTTGGTGTTGCGCAGGGAATGCGCGAAGCCGGTCAGCGGCAGGCCGATGCCGGCGCGGGCGAGAATCTGCAGCGAGCGGAGCTTGTCGCGCGAGCGGGTGATGGCGACCGACTCGTTCAGCGGGTAGCTGCCCATCATCTCGAACTGCCGCAGCACGGCGCAACCGTAGAAGGTCACCGACGCGCCGATTCGCGGAATGACGGCGTCGAAGAACGGCAATTCCTTGCCGCCCAGGTGCACACTCGGATCGTGCGAGGCGATGTCCATGTAGCAGCGCAGCGTGTGCACCACGTGAATGTTGTGACCGCGCGCCTCGGCTGCCTCGAGCAGTCGGCGATTGGAATAAAGTCG
>JAUIDF010000137.1 GCA_030429125.1 Gammaproteobacteria bacterium
ATGGTGGTTCCATGGCGACGAGATGCAACGCCGTCAGGGCGAGAAAGGGCCGAAAGATCGCCGCGAACGCGTAGTGTGAACAGACCCTAAACACCACGTAATCCGGGCCGGGCGGGCGGACACCGCACGCGCCCACGACGCGGTTAGAATCACGCCTTGTCACGATCTTCGATGGACCATGAGCAACCCGACCGAACCGGCAACCGAGGCCGTGCGTCTCGACCGATGGCTGTGGGCCGCCCGCTTTTACAAGACGCGCCAGCTCTCGGCCGCCGCGCTCAAGGGCGGTAAAGTCGCGCACAACGGCCGCAAGGCCAAGCCCTCGCGCACCGTGCGCGTGGGCGACGCCCTCGTGATCCGCCGCGACCAGTTCCGCTTCGAGGTCGAAGTGGCGCAACTGCGCGAACGGCGCGTGGGCGCCGAGCTGGCGCGGGAGATGTATCGTGAAACCGATCGCAGCGTCGAGCAACGGCGCGTGATCGAGGAACAACTTGCCGCCAACCGGCGCGCGGTTCGCCACGCCGACGGCCGACCGGACAAGCGCGATCGCCGGCTTCTCAACCGATTCAAGCGGGACACCGCCACATGACCCAAGCACCGCGCAGCGTATTCCTGGACCGCGACAGCGTCGACCGCGGCGACCTCGACTTCTCCGCCCTGGACAAACTCCTGCCCGGCATGTCGTCCCACGGCGGCACGCCGGGTTCGCTTACCGCCGAGCGAATCGGCGACGCCGAAGTGGTGATCACCAACAAGGTGGTTATCGACGAGGACGTGCTCGAGGCGTGCGCGAACGTCCAGCTCGTCCTGGTCGCCGCGACCGGCACCAACAATGTCGCGCTGGAGGCGGCCGCGCGACGCGGCATCGCCGTATGCAATGCGCGCGACTATGCCACCAGCAGTGTCGCCCAGCACGTCTTCGCCCTGCTGCTCGGACTCGCTCGCAACACCGAGTCCTATGCGCGGGCGGTGCGAGAGGGGCGCTGGAACGAGAGTGCCTTCTTCTGCCTGCTGGACTTTCCGATCATCGACTTGCAGGACCGCACGCTCGGCATCGTCGGCTTCGGCAATCTCGGTCGGGCGGTGGCACGAATCGGCGAGGCATTCGGCATGAAGATCATTGTTGCCGCGCGCCCGGGTACGGAAGCGACCCGCGACCGGCTGGGTCTGGACGAATTCCTCGCGCAGTGCGACGTCGTCTCGCTTCACTGCCCGCTCACCCCAAAGACGCGTAACCTGATCGACGCCGACGCGCTGGCGAAGATGAAAACCGACGCCATCGTCATCAACACCGCGCGCGGCGGCATCGTCGACGAGACGGCCCTTGCCGACGCACTGAAGGCAGGTCGCATCGGCGGCGCGGGCTTCGACGTGCTGTGTGTCGAGCCGCCCGACGGCAGCAGCCCGCTCATGGCCGGGGACGTCCCCAACCTCATCGTCACGCCGCACAACGCGTGGGCCAGCCGCCGCTGCCGCCAACGGCTGGTGGACCAGATGACGGAGATCGTCGAGGCCTGGCAGGACGGACGCGCCATCAATCGCGTCGCGTGATGGCGCTCGACGCGGCTCGCGTTCCGCTGTCTCTGTACGTGCACCTGCCGTGGTGCGTTCGCAAGTGTCCCTACTGCGATTTCAATTCCCACGCGCTGCGCGACAGCCTGCCCGAGCAAGCCTATCGGACGTCGCTCCTGGCCGATCTCGAGTCGGAACTGTCGATGGCGCGGGAACGGCCGGTGGTCAGCATTTTCTTCGGCGGCGGCACGCCCAGCCTGGTGTCGCCGCACACCATCGGCGCCGTCATCGACCTCGTCGCGCATCGCGGCATGTTGGCCGCGGATGCGGAGATCACGCTGGAGGCGAACCCCGGCGCCAGCGACCGCGCCCGCTTCGGCGGTTACCGCGACGCGGGCGTCAATCGCTTGTCCATCGGGGCGCAAAGCTTCAACAACCGGCTGCTGCATCAGATCGGTCGCATTCATGACGCCCGCCAGGCCAGATCCGCGGTGGAGGGCGCGCGCGACGCGGGATTCGACGACATCAACATCGATCTCATGTTCGGGCTGCCGGGACAGAACCGGGCCGACGCCGCGGCCGACGTCGAGGCAGCGATCGCGCTGGCGCCCTCGCACCTGTCCTACTACCAGCTGACGCTGGAGCCCAACACGCTGTTCCATGCGAAGCCGCCGCCGTTGCCCGACGAGGACGAGATCCACGCCATGCACGAATACGGCCTCGCTCGAGTGCGGGCCGGCGGCTGGTTCCGCTACGAGGTGTCCGCCTTCGCGCGCAGCGGCCGCGAATGTCGGCACAACCGGAACTACTGGGAATTCGGCGACTACCTCGCCGTCGGCGCCGGCGCCCATGGCAAGCTGTCCGCCGACGGCCGCGTGACGCGATTCACCAAGCCGCGTCATCCGCGCGACTACATGGCGCGCACCGCGCCGTTTCGATCCAGCGAATCCAGCGTCGAGGGCGAAGACCTGGTGTTCGAGTTCCTGCTCAACGCACTGCGCCTGCGTGAGGGGTTCACGCTGTCGCTGTTCGAGGCGCGCACCGGGATCGACCGCGCCGTGCTCGAGGCACGCCTTGCGCCCCTGGCCGGCTCACGCCTCTTGCGCGTCGCCGGCGAGCGCGTGCGTTGCACCGACCGCGGCTACGCCTATCTCAACGAAATCCTGGAAAAACTGCTGCCCGAACCGGCGGACCGGGAAGCATCGGCGCAATGAGCGTCGCGCCGGGGGCGAAGCGGGCCGCCGCCAGGGACGCATCGGATCGTTGTCGGTGAGTGCGCAATCGAAAAGGCCGCCCGAGGGCGGCCTTTCGTCGAACCGGCTTCAACCGGGAGTTCTCAGCCGGCGAAATTCTTTGCCACGAAATCCCAGTTGGTAAGCTGCCACAGCGCGGACACGTAGTCCGGGCGCGCATTGCGGTAGTCGATGTAGTAGGCGTGCTCCCACACGTCCACGGTCAGCAACGGAACGTCCTTGGTGGTGAGCGGCGTGCCGGCATTGGACGTGTTGACGATGCCCACCGAGCCGTCGGGCTTTTTCACCAGCCAGGTCCAGCCGGAACCGAAATTGTTGGCCGCCTGGGTGCCGAACTGTTCCTTGAACTGGTCGAAACCGCCGAAGGCATCGTCGATGGCCTTGGCGAGGTCCCCGTCCGGCGCGTTGTCGGCCGCCGGCGCCCGAAGGCAGTGCCAGTAGAAGGTGTGGTTCCAGATCTGGGCCGCGTTGTTGAACACGCCGCCGTCCGCCTTCCTGATGATGTCCTCGAGCGCCATGTTCTCGAACTCGGTGCCGGGAACCAGGCCATTGAGCTTGGTGACATAGGTCTGGTGATGCTTGCCGTAGTGGTAGTCGATGGTCTCGGCGGAAATCACCGGCTCCAGGGCATTCTTCTCGAAGGGTAGCGGTGGCAGTTCATGCGCCATGACGTCGGTCTCCAATGGTTAAAATACAGAACATAAGGGGAGCGCAGGGCCTTCTCAAGCCCCGGGCCGGGAAGGAAGGCCCCTCGGCGGGAGGTCAGTAGCCGGTCAATTCCATGTATCCCTCGCCGCGGACGCGCTCATTGTCCACACTGCCCGCGACGTCCACAACCCCCTCCCAGTAGCTGAAATCGAGGTTCAGCGCCTGGGCGTCGAAAGCCGCCCGAACCCGGAGATCGATGGCCGCCGGCGCGATGGCAAGCTGCCAGCCCACCGGAAACCGCGATCCGCTCGCCTCGCTCTGCCACCACGACGACGGTGTCATCGTGATGGCGTCGCTGCCGAAGTACCTCGCGCGGCCGGCGATGTCGACGTGGACCGCATAGCGGAAATGCCGACCGGCGTCACCGCGCACCTGGAACAGCATGAGAATGTCCCCGCGCGCCAGTCGCAGGGCGAACCAGTCCCAGCCGAGCTGCTCCTTGGACAGCACCTCGGTGGACCACTCGCGGTCCATCCACGCGCGCCCGGCCACGTCGAATCGCTCGCCGCCGAGAACGAGCGAACCCGACGCCTCGAGGTTGGGCAGGCTGTAGTAATAGGATGCCGTCTTGCCGTTGGCATCCTTTTCACTGAAGCCGTGATCTCCCTGCAGCAGCGGCGGCGCGTCGCCACGAAGTCTCAAGCGGATTCGGGTCTCGTCGACGCGCGCGTCAACGGTCACGTCGAGGCCGCCGCGTCCGTCGGCCACGCCGCTCACCGACCAGCCGTTGACCCACACGCGAAACGGCTGGGCCGTGGCGCCCGCCAGCGACAACGCGCCGCGCGCGTAGTCCTGCCACGCATGCAGGGTGCCGTTCTCGACGTCGCTCACCGCGAAGTGGGCCATCCAGCTGTGTTCGTTGCGCCATGCCGACCCCTCGTAGGCATCGAAGGCGCCGTGTCCGAAGCGGAAGAAGGTGAGCTGAAAGCCGAAACGCCGGCCGCCCGGCGTGCGCAGGTTGCCGGTGTAATACCACCATTCCTGGCGATAGTCGGGATGTTCGCCGTGATCGCGCGGGAACTCGAGCACGCGCCCGCGCGTGACCGCAGACCACTCGCCACCGCCCTCACCGGTGAGAAAGTCGATGACGTCCGACCCCGGAGCCGGTTCTGCGGTCGGCGGTATCAAGTCGTCCAGCCACGATTGCGCCCAGGCGGCGATGAGCACCAGCGCCACGACCACGATCATGAAACGGCGACCGGGCGTCATGGCGTCAATCGCCCCGGAGCGCGTCGGCGACATCGATGCGCGACAGCCGCCAGGCCGGATACAGACCCGCGGCCAGCGCCGCCACGATGGCCAGTCCCATCGACTGCGCGACCAGCACCGGGTCGATCACCGTTTGCATGCTCCAGCCGAAGGATCGCAGGTTGATGACGCGAATCAACATCACGCACAGGGCGAGGCCGATGGGCAGGGCGAGCAGGCCCGCGGCGAGGCCCGTCAACCCGCTTTCGCCCAGCACCTGGATGCCGAGTTGCCGGGGCGTGTGGCCGACCGCCCGCAAGATGGCGTACTCGCGCGCGCGCTCCAGCATCAACGCCATCAATGCCGAGACGATGCCCGTCACCGCGACCACCACCGCCAGCAGCCGCAGGATGCCGGTAATGCGGAACGTGCGGTCGAAAATGGTGAGTGACGCCTCGCGCAGATCGCGATTGGATCGCGCGTAGAGCGTGTCGTCAGTGTTCAGCGTGCGTTCGAAGTCGGCCAGCACATCGGCCACGGCGACGCCATCGGACAGGTACAACGACGCGGCGCGGTAGCCGCGCGGCTCGAAATGCTGCGCGAACGTCTTCGGGGAGACGGTCAGCACACCGCGCTCGGTCGAGTAGTCGGTATAGATCGCGGCCACGTCGAAGACCGCCCGCCCGCGTTCCGTGGCCAGCTCGAAGGTGTCTCCGGCATCGAGTCCGAAGCGGTTGGCGAAGGGTTCGGAGACCAGCACCGCGCCGTCGTCGCGAAAGCGCCGGTAGAGGTTTCGCGTGTCTCCCTCGCGCACCTGGAAACCGGCAAACCCCTCGGCCGTGGTGTCGAGCACGAACAGCGTGACCGGACCGTGACGGGGATCCTCCACCGTGAGCCGTCGCCCGAGGGCGATCGAGCGCACGCCGTCGAGATCGCGCAGGTCCTGGATGAAGGCATCGGAAAACGCCGGCGCATCGGCGCTGGGGGTGCTGATGTAAATGTCCGCGCGCAGGTAGGCGGCGAGCCAGTCGGCGACGCTGATCCTAAAGCTGCCGATCATCAGCGCGACCCCCAGCGTCGCCGCCACCGCCACCAACAGCGCCGCCGTGGCGATGCCGGTGCGCGACAGGTGGGCGCGCACGTTGCGCACGGCCATCACCCCTGCCGGGTGCCCGAGTCGGGCGACCGGTCGCTCCAGGCCCAGCGACAACCCCACCACCAGGGCGGGCGCGAAGGCCGCGGCGCCGAGGATGAGCAGGAACAGGGCACCGAAGGCCGCCGCCAGCGAGTCGCCGCCCAGCGCGAGCACCCCGCCGGCGGCGACGAGGGCCGCAATGGCGGCCGACAACCAGCGCCGCCCGTACCAGGCGCCGCTCTCCTGGCCGGAGCGTGTGAACAGCCCACGCGGCGGCGCGCGCCGCGCCTCGAGCGCCGGCACCGCCGCCGCCAGGATCGCCGCCGACAGTCCCAGGCCGGCGGCCTTGAACAGGGTGAACGGCTCGAGCGAGATGGCGCCGCCGGCAAGGTCGAAGTACAGCGCGTCGATGGTGCCGCTGACCATGCCGTAGAGAAAGCCGCTGAGGAAAACGCCCAGCGCGACACCCGCCGCGACGCCGATCGCGGCGACGACCGCCGCCTCGACCACGAGCCAGGCAAACAGGCCATTGCCGGTCAGCCCCAGCGCGCGCAGCAGGCCGAACAACGGGCGCCGGCGCACGACCTGGAAGCTGACGGTGTTGTAGATCAGGAACAGGCCGATCACCAGTGCCAGCAGGGCCAGCGCGTCGAGGTTGGTGCGAAACGCCTTCGTCATGGCGAACTGCGCGCGATTGCGCGTATCGGTATCGACGAGGTGAACGGCGGGCGCAAGCAAGGCGGTCACTGCCTCGACGCGTTCGTCGTTCTCCAGGCGCAGATCGATGTAACTGAGACGTCCCGCCATCTGCAGGAACACCTGCGCCGCGGCAATGTCGGTGAGCAGCACGTGCTCCGGCAGCGGCGAGCCGCCGGCCGCGTCGAGCGTGCCGGCGACATGAAACTCCTGCGTGCGACGGCCGTAGGCGAGGCGCAGCTCCTCACCCACCGTGAGTCCCAGCCTGGCGAGCAGCGCCTCGCTGGCGAACACCGGAAAGGGACGCGACTCGACGTCGCCGCCGTCGAGGGTGAAGCCGCGCAGCCGGTAATCGGACACCGGGTCCACGCCCATCAGTTCCAGTGCCTCGTCGCCGGCGATGACGTCGCCGCGCACCACCGGCGCGGCGTCGCGAACGCCGCCGTCGACTTTCAACCGCGTGAACAGTCGCTCGTCGATCCCCCCCGCCGCCGCGCTCGCACGGTGCGTGGCAACGCCCTGCAGGGCACGGTTGGCGCGCGCGAATTCGCGCTCGGCGCTGACACTGGACAGGTCCACGGCAACGACCACGGCAACCCCGATCGCCACGCCCGCGAGGGTCAGCAGCGCTTGCAGTGGATGGCTGCGCCATTCACGCCCGATGGCGACGAGCACGAGCATCGGCTAGGCGAGACGCCCGTGATGCAGCACCAGTCGCCGGTCGGCGGCGGCGGCGGCCCCGGCGCTGTGGGTCACCATGATCACCGTCGCGCCCGCCTCGGCCGACTCGCGCAAAAGGTCGAGCACCGGGGCACCGGCCTGCTCGTCGAGATTGCCGGTCGGTTCGTCGGCGAGCACGATGGCGGGCGAATGCACCATGGCGCGGGCCACGCCTACGCGCTGCTGCTCGCCGCCGGAGAGTACGTCCGGGAAGCTGTCCTCGCGCCCGGCGAGCCCGAGTCGCCGGAGCAGGATATCGACGCGATCGTCGTCGGCAATACCATTGAGTCGCAGCGGCAGCAGCAGGTTCTCGCGCACCGTGAGCGTGGGCACGAGATTGAAAAACTGGAAGACGATGCCGACGTGGCGACGGCGAAACAGGGTGCTGTCGGGCTCCGGCGCACCGGCGAGGTCGACGCCGCCGACGCTGACGCTGCCGGCGTCGGCCGACTCGATGGCGGCAATGATGTTGAGCAAGGTGGACTTGCCGCTGCCGCTCGGACCGGTGACGGCCAGGAATTCACCGGCGCCGGCGTTAAGATCCACCCCGTCGAGCACCCGGCGCACGCCGGCATGCTCGTGGTAGGCCTTGCTCACGCCGCGCAGGCGGACCGCGAGGGCGGGAGCGCGAGAGTCCTGCATGCCGGTGTCAGCGAATCCGGCGGGCGAGCGCTTCGCGATACGCGGCCTCGATGCCGAGGTCGCCCTCCCCGCCCCGTGCCTGCGAGAGTTTCGTCAGCAGGTAACGCAGCCGGCGACCCGCGGCGCGCCGATCCTCGCCCTCCAGGGCACCGGCCAACAACTGCTCGACATCGCGAATCTCGCGTCGCAGTTCGACCTCGGGCGGCACGAAGCCGGCGTTCTTCAACACGCGATATGCCACGCGCAGGGCCTCGGGAACGAGCGTGTCGTCGTCGAGTACCAGCGGCTCACCGGCGCCGGGCAGGTCGTTCAGTTCACCGCGGTCCATCGCCTCGGCGATACGCCGCTCGGCCAGTTGGTCAATGAGTAACATGTGCCGATTATCGCCCGTGAACGACCGGGACGAAACGGTTCCGGATCGACATCGGGACCGCGCGTTTATAATGCGCGCCCCTGGAACGCCCGCAACCGCCCGACCCATGACGCTTATCCAACAATTCATCCAGGCTGCCACCGAGCACGGCGGCACCGTGGTCCTGCCCGAGGGCACCGATGCGCGCATCCTGCACGCGGCGCGGCGTCTCGTCGACGAGGACATTGCCCGGCCGGTCATCGTCGGCGGCGCCGACGAGGTCGCGAAGGCCGCGGCGGACGAGGGCATCGCGCTCGAGGGTATCGAGCTGGTGGACCCGGCGAGCCCGGGCGACGATCGTCTCGCCCGCTACGCCGCCCGTTACCTCGAGCAGCGTCCCGGCGCGCGCGACGGCGTGGCACGGCGCATGATGAAGAAACCCCTGTTCCTCGGTGCCATGATGGTGGCAACCGGCGATGCCGACGCCGTGGTCGCCGGCGTCGCCCATCCCACTGCGCGGGTCATCGAGGCGGGCCTGATGACCGTCGGCACCGCGCCGGGCATCGCCACGCCGTCGAGCTTCTTCCTCATGGTCCTGCCCGAGTTCCAGGGCGTGCGCGAGGTGCCGCTGATCTTCGCCGACTGCGCCGTGAACGTGGAGCCGGATGCCGCGCAACTCGCCGACATCGCCCTCGCCTCGGCCGCCAGTGCCCGCCGCCTGCTCGACGCGCCGCCGCGCGTGGCCATGCTCTCGTTCTCGACCCGGGGCAGCGCACGGCATGAACGGGTGGACAAGGTGACCGACGCCCTCGCCATTGCCCGCGAGCGCGAGCCCGACCTCGCCATCGACGGCGAACTGCAGGCCGACAGTGCCCTGGTGGCTTCCGTCGCGGCGGCCAAGGTGAAATCCGGCAGCGACGTCGCCGGGCGCGCCAACGTGCTCGTCTTCCCGGACCTCGAAGCCGGCAATATCGCCTACAAGCTGACCCAGTACCTCGCCGGCGCCGCCGCCATCGGCCCCTTCCTGCAGGGCTTCGCACGGCCGGTCTGCGACCTGTCGCGCGGCGCCAGCGTCGACGACATCGTCGCCGCCAGCGCCATATCCCTGGTCATGGGCAAACCGGCATAGCGACCTGTTCCGCTGCGAGTCGGGGCGCAGCTCGCGCGGCCGAGGTGTTTCCCGGCAGGCAGGCCGACGAGTCTCGTCGGCCTGCGCGAAGCGATCGCGTCGCCGACCGGGGTTGGCTCAGTGCGGGTCCCCGTGACAGTGAGTCAGTCTGGCGTCGCTCGCGCCGGGCCCGTTATCCGCGCTCGCCGATCGGCACGTACTCGCGCGGTGCCGGGCCGTTGTACAGCGTCAGCGGGCGGATCAGGATGTTGCTCGACAGCTGCTCGAGCACCTGCACGGTCCAGCCGGGGACGCGGCCGACGGCGA
>JAUIDF010000138.1 GCA_030429125.1 Gammaproteobacteria bacterium
GATGCGCTGGCGCTGTCCGCCGGACAGTTTCACGCCGCGTTCGCCGACGTGCGCGTCGTAGCCGCTGCGTCCCTGGGGATCGCGCAGCGCCGGAATGAAGCCGTCGGCCTCGGCGAGCCGCGCCGCGCGCCGTACATCGTCCTCGCCCGCCTCGGCGCGGCCGTAGCGAATGTTGTCACGAATCGATCGATGCAGCAGGGCGGTGTCCTGGGTCACCATGGCGATATGTTCGCGCAGGTTCTCCTGCGCGACACCGGTGATGTCCTGACCGTCGATGAGAATGCGCCCCGTCTCGATGTCGTAGAAGCGTAGCAGCAGGTTGACGAGCGTGGACTTGCCGGCGCCGGAGCGCCCGACGAGACCGACCTTTTCACCGGGCTTGACGACCAGAGAGAAGTCGCGAATGACCGGCAGCTCGGCGCCATAGGCGAAGTTGACGCGGTAGAACGTCACCTCGCCGGCGCCGACTGCGAGGGCGCCGGCCCCCGGCCGGTCGATCACGGCGTGGGGTCGGGATACCGTCTCGATGCCATTTTGCACCGTGCCGATGTTCTCGAACAGCGTGGTGATGGTGCGCAGGATCCAGCCCGACATCTGGTTGACGCGGATAATCATGCCATTGGCCACGGCGATGGCGCCGAGGGAGATGGCCTGCTCCTGCCACAGGCGGATGGAGATGAGCGCGGTACCCAGGATGAGCGCCGTATTGAGCACCACCAGCACCGCCGTCATGCTGAGAATGGCGCGCATCATCACGCGAAACGCCTGCGTATGGCGCTTCACGCCTTCGGCGACGAACCCTTCCTCGCGGTCCGCGTGCGCGAACAGTTTCACCGATTGGATATTGGTGTAGCTGTCGACCATGCGTCCGATCAGGGTCGAATTGGCTTCTGACAATGCCGCCGACTTGCGCCGTACCGGCGGCACCATCGAGACCACCACGGTGGCATAGGCCACCGCCCATATCAGCAGGGGAATCAGCAGCCGGGCGTCCATGTCGACGAACATCACCAGGATGCCGGCGAGGTAGATGAACAGCAGCCATACGCCGTCGATCACGTTGACCACCGCCTCGCGCAGGGCGTGACCGGTCTGCATGACCTTCTGCGCGACGCGACCGGCAAAATCGTTCTGGAAAAAGGACAGGCTTTGCCGCAGCACGTATCGGTAGTTGTTCCAGCGCACGTTGTTGGTGATGCCGGGCGACAGCGTCAACGTGATCAGTCCGCGCGAGGCGATCATGGCAAGTGGCCGCACCACGGCGATGACGGCCACCATGAACAGCAGTCCCGGGCCGTGCTCGTCGAAGAAGGTGGATGGCTCCGAGGTGCTCATCCAGTCGACGAGATCGCCGAGGAATGCGTACAGGAAGAGTTCCGACACCGCGGCAATGCCCGCCAGCAGCAGCGTCAGGGCCACGAGCCCTCGAACGGGGGCCAGGTAGTAGGCGAAAAAGCGGAATACCGAGCGTGGCGGCATATCCAGGCGGTCGTCGTCGAGTGGGTCGACGAGCCTTTCGAGGCGATCGTAGATCATCGGTCAGGGGGTCGGGGAGAGCATCCGGTCTTCGGCGCGCTGCGCGCCGCAGCCGGGGAGTGTAGCGCACCGCTGCACCGCTGTCGGCGCAATCGCGGCCCTGCCTCGTTCAGCCCTTGGCCGGCGCCTTTCGTGAGCGGTTCTCCAGCTGGGCGTTGTACCAACGCGAGATCTCGGCGAAATGCGAGTAGGCGACGGGCTTGAGAAGGAGCCAGTCGGCCTTGTGCCGGGCCTTGTCGAGCAGCATCGAGTCGGCCGTGGTGACGACGACCCGGGTATCGTCGAAGCTCGGTTTCGAGCGCAGATACTCGAGAATCTGCAGTCCCGACACGCCGGGCAGGTGCATGTCGAGAATGATCAGGCCCGGCACATCCTCCGGCGCCAGGTCGCTCGACAGCCACTGCATCGCCTGCGTCCCGTCGAGAATCAGGTGCAGGTCGCAATCGAGCTCCATGCCGAGCGCCTCGATGACGAGTTCCCCGAGTTCACGGTCGTCCTCGACCACGATGACCTGGCGGCGTTTCATGGCTCTTCCCGGGTCAATGGCCGCCGCGCGGCAGTTCCACCGTGAACACGGTGCCGCCGCCCTCTGCCGGGCGCACGACGACGTTCCCGCCGAGACGATCGACCAGCATTCGCACGATGGACAACCCGAGGCCCACGCCGCGATTGGCCTCGCGAGTGACCGAGCTGTCGACCTGCCAGAAGGCATCGAAGATATGACCATGCAGGTGTTCGGGAATACCCTTGCCGGTGTCGGCCACGGTGATGGAGACCCGGTTGCCAGCGGCGGAACGAACGCGCACATCGACCCGGCCCGAATCCGTGAACTTGATGGCATTGTCGATGAGATTGGCCATCACCTGGTGCATCGCCTGACGATTGATGTCCATGGTCAGGTCGACGTCGGGCGGGATGTCGAGTTCGAGCGCCAGGTGCTTGCGCTCCGCGAGCGGCTTCATCATGTCGATGATGCGGGCCAGCTCGGCTTCGAGGTCGATGCGTTCGCCCAGGAGATCGAACCGGCCGGCGGCCGACTGCGCTTCGTACAGCAGGTTGGTGGTAAAGATCGTCAACTGGTTGACACCGGCGACGATGCCGTCGAGGGCCCCGGTCTGCGCTTCGCTCAACGGTCCGTATCGGCCCGCCTTCATGAGCTCGGCCCGCAGCATGATGGTGTTGAGTGGGGTGCGCGAGTCGTGGCTGACGTTGGCCAGTATGCGATCCTTGACGCGCAGTGCGTCCACCGCCTCGTCCCGCGCCTGGACGAGCTCGATCGTACGTTCGTCGACGCGCCGCTCGAGCCGTTCGTTGACCTGTTCAAGATCGTTGCGCGCACGGCGTATCTCGTCGAGCATGAGGCGGATGTTGTCCGCGAGCTGGGACAACTCGGCGCCACCCGGCGGCCGGTAGGGCAGGGTGAGGTCGCCGGACTCCGTCACGTGGGTGACGTGGCGATTCAGTCGGCTGAGCGGCAGAAGGACGAGGCGATCGAGCAGGTAGACGACCACCAGCAGCAGGACCAGGCCCACCACCACGAGCGAGACCAGAAAATAGCCGAGACTGTTCTCGGCACTGGCGTAGATGGTGCGCGGCGCCTGCAGCCGGAGCAGGTGCGAGGGTGCCCCGAAGACGTCGCCGAGCAGCTTGTACACGGCGATCCTCGAATCCCCGCTGGTCTCGAAATGGGTCTCACGCAAGGCGTCGGCACCTACCGCTGGCAGCGCGTCGCGAGCGGCGACGAAATCCGGCGGCAGCGACGGCGAATCCACGCGGGCCACGGCGATGTCCATGGTGGCGACCCGGGCCACCTCCGGGATCACCGACGTCTCGAAGCTTTGCGCCATGATCAGGGTGCCGCGAACGGGACCCTCGCCCTCGCTGTCCAGGAGCGGCTGCGCGGCCACCAGCAGGACCTCGTCGTCGGTCACGAGAATCCCGTGCGCGGACGCGTCGGGCGTACGTTGCAGCAATCGTTCGTCGGTGAGTTGGTCGAGAAACGGCGCGGGTGCTTGTTCCAGCTCGCCGCTCTGCGCGGAGAGCGCGCGAGAAAATACGATGGTGCCGTCGGTATCGGCAAACGCGATCAGCCGCAGACCGGCGTCGGTATACGTTACCTCGACGAGGTTCGAATCGATGAATGCTTCCGAGCGCGTCTCGATGAACTCGTAGCTGTCGTCCCAGGATGCCCAGTCCTTCACCAGGGTGCTCAGGGCGTCTCCACGGGCCGTGATGGCGTTTTCCACCCGGAGTAAATCCTCCCGCAACTCGAGTCGCTCGAGCATTGCGTAGTTCTCGAGCAGGTTGTTCTTGGTAACGACGTAGAGCACGGCGATCAGCGTAACGAGTGTCACCGTTACGGCCGTTACCATGGTTTTTCTCAGAGACAAGCCATCTACCCCGATACCGTTGCGCTGCGACGCCGACAGGTCAGGCACCTTCGCCAACTTGCGCCCTGGACCCGTCGAGTTTCCCGCTGACAGTATCGGTCCCGAACGGGCAAAGTTTAGGTAACAAGCCCGGAAAAAACAAACAAATAGTGTTGCCGTTCCGGTCAGGAATCTCCTCGTCATCCGTGGCATCGCAGTCATCCTTGCGGCGTGGGTCGGGTCGTTGGCGTCGAGCGCCCGTCACGGGCGCATCACGACCTTGCCATGGCGCCAAAACACCCGTTGTGGCGCGCCGAGCGTCACCGTGATTCCGTGGCGACCGTGCCGCTCGCGTGGCGGCGTCGGCTTGTCGGGCACAGGCTGAGTGTATCCAATGCGTAAGGCGTCGTCACACGGCCCTGGCCCGGGATGGTGCGGCGCGCCGATCAGGTGCCGGAAAGTCGACATCGGTTGGACAGTATTAGTCCGTAAAAACAATTAACTACCAAGACTTTCTCCAAGAAATATCGGTTACGCTTCGATCCTGCCATGCGTCCCCGCGGTGCCCGCTTCACGCGGGCACCGCGGGGACGACGCGGGCAGGGATGGCTCGTCGATGCCGGCACGCCGCCCGCGGTCCGCCCGAACCGTGCCTCGTGGCGGCTCGAATTCGGTCCTTGTGGGCGATGGCGAACGGGTATGCGCCGGCACCCCGTTGCACTGGGCGTCCTTCGCCATTCGGGCGCGACTGTGGCGCCTGACGCGGGCGCTGCGGTAAGCTTGCGCCGCGCGATTCCCGCGCAATGACGCGTGCCCGCCTCGATTCATTCCGCTTTCCCGCAGTGCCGATGACGAACAGACGACCCGATCAATCGCGCGGCCGGTCGCCGACGCACGACGGCTGAACCCTTGGCGCATTCCCAGTCCCTGGTTGGCCGCACGCTCGCAGATCCCGACGCTGTCTTCGCATGGATCGATGCGCACTGTGACGCCCCGGATACGGAATCCGTGCCCGTGACCCGGTCCGGTGGCCGGGTCACAGCCGCCTGCGTTCTGGCGGCTTCGCCGGTACCCGGGGTCGACGTGGCCGCGGTCGACGGCTTTGCGCTTCGCGCTTCGGCGAGCGTTGGCGCAAGCGAATACAATCCGCTGCCGTTCCGGGTCGTCGGCACGGGGGTGGCAGACGGCGCGACGGCCGTGGCGGTCGGCGCCGGTTCTCCACTGCCCCCCGGCACTGACGCGGTGCTGTCGATCGACGACGCCGAGTGGCGTGACGACGTGCTGGACGTCTCCACCCCGGTGGCCAGCGGCGAACAGGTGATCCCGGCGGGCCGGGAGGTCGCCGCGCACGGCGAGGTCGTAGCGGCCGGTCGCCGGCTCGGCGCTCGCGACGTCGCCTTCCTGCAACTGACCGGTGAGCGGGACGTAGTCGTCTTCCGGCGTCCGCGGGTCGATATCGTCTGCGCACGCGCGCCCGCCGTCGACGTCTCTTCCTCGCTGGTCGCCACCCTGGCCGCGACCTGGGGATGCGATGTCGGTACCATCGTCCATGCGAGCGACGACGTGATCGCCTTTTCCCAAGCGTTGCGCTCGAGCACGGCGGACCTGGTCGTGACGATCGGCGCCACCGGGGCGGGCGAGGACGATTTCGCCGTGCATACCTTGTCGCGCGAGGGCGAGGTGGCGCATCACGGCATCGCGCTCAACCCGGGCGAGCGAACCGCGGTAGGCCGGCTCGGCGATCGCGCGGTGGTGCAGGTGTCCGGCTTGCCCCTGGCGTGCCTCGTCGCGACGCAATTGTTCGTACGTCGCGCGGCGCACCGGCTGTCGGGGCTGGCGTCGACATCATCGACCGACACGATGAGCCTGCGCTTGTCGCGCAAGGTCGCGTCGCGACTCGGTCGGCTCGATTTCTGCCGTGTCCGTATCGAGGGCGACATGGCTCACCCGGTCGCCGTTGCCGATGCGACCACGCTGTCGACGGTGGTGCGCGCGGACGGTTACGTGCTGGTCCCGACGCGCAGCGAAGGCTACGATGCGGGCTCCGTCGTGACCGTGCATCGTTTCGACGACCATTGTTGAGCCCGGAGATTGACGTGACCGAAGCCAAGTCCCTGATCGAAAGACGCGCCGCCGCGCGCCAGCGACAGTTTCTCGACATCGTCGACACCGGGGAGGCGACCGCGCGTTTTCACGAACACCTGGCCCTGCACCCTCTCGGGGCGGAGGAAGTGCCGCTGTCACGGGCGCTCGGCCGGGTTCTGGCCGCAAACGTCGTCTCCGGCGTCAACGTGCCGGGTTTCGATCGCACCAACGTCGATGGTTTCGCCATCCATTCGCGGGACAGCGCCGCGGCGACGGAAGACGCCCCGCGCCGGCTCGTCCTCAACGGCGAGGTGATCACGCCCGGCGTCGTCCCGGGCCAGGGCGTGACGGCGGGGCACGCCACCCTCGTCGCGACCGGCGCCGTGATTCCCCGTGGCGCGGATGCCGTGGTCATGGTCGAGGACACCGACGTCATCGACGGTGATGGCGCGGTTCGCGTCGAGCTGCGACGCCCCGTGCCGCCGGGAGCGTTCATTACCTTCGCCGGTACCGACATCGGCCTGGGCGAAACCGTGCTGCGTGCCGGCCAGCGGTTGACCTCACGTGAGATCGGGCTGCTCGCGGCCATTGGCCGCGACCGCGTGAGTGTGTTTCGGCGCCCCCGGGTCGCCGTGATCTCGACCGGCAACGAAATCGTGGAACCCGGCAGTGCGCTGCCCGCTGCCGGCGTATACGACTCCAACCAGGCCATCGTGTCCGCGGCGGTGGAGGAGCTGGGCGGCGAGGTGGTTCGCATGGGTGCGGTACCCGATGACAGGGCGGCGCTGGATGACGTCATCGCGCGTGCGCTCGACTGCGACATGGTGATCATGTCGGGCGGCACCTCGAAAGGCGCCGGCGATATCTGTTACGAGGCCGTCGGTAGTCTGCCCGCTCCCGGTGTCGTCGTGCACGGCGTGGCAATCAAGCCCGGTAAGCCGCTCTGCCTCGCCGTGGCCGGTCGCACGCCGGTGGTGATCCTGCCCGGTTTTCCGACGTCGGCGATCTTCACCTTCCACCGTTTCGTCGCACCGGTGATTCGTGCATTCGCGGGCCTGCCGACTGCCGAGAGCGTGACCGTGCCGGCGACGTTGGCGACCCGCGTGCGATCCGACCCGGGGCGCACCGAGTTTCTCCTCGTCAACCTCGTCAGCACCGGTTCCGGTCATGCCGCCTACCCCATGGGCAAGGGGTCGGGCGCCGTGTCCTCATTCAGCCTCGCCGACGGATTCATCACCATCGACGCCGGGCAGGAGCACCTGGCGGCGGGTACACCGGCGACGGTGCAACTGATTTCATCGCGACAGGTGGCGGCGGACTTCATCGCCATCGGCAGTCACTGCGTGGGGCTCGACTTCCTGCTCGGCCACCTTCAACTCGACGGCTTCGCCACCAAGGCCATGCATGTCGGCAGTACGGGTGGGCTGGCGGCGGCGCGACGTGGAGAGTGCGACGTGGCCGGTATTCATCTCATGGATGCCGGGTCCGGCGAGTACAACCGGCCTTTTCTCGAGCCCGGCATGACATTGGTGAAGGGATATCGACGGCTCCAGGGCGTCGTCTACCGGCAGGACGACGCACGCTTCGTGGGCTGCGATTCGCCGCGTGCGGCGGCCGACGCCGCGTTGGCCGATCCGCACTGCGTGATGGTCAATCGCAATGCGGGCAGCGGGACGCGGGTTCTCATCGATACGCTGCTCGGCGGCGTGGAACCGGCCGGCTACGCCCACCAGGCGAAATCGCACAACGCGGTTGCCGCGGCGGTCGCGCAGGGGCGGGCTGACTGGGGCGTCGCCATCGATACCGTGGCGCGAGAGTACGGTCTCGGATTCCTGCCGCTGCAGGAGGAGCACTACGATCTCGTCGTTCCGACGGCGCGCATGGAGCGACCGGCGGTGCAGCGTTTCATCGAGATCCTGCGAAGCGGGGAAGGTCGTCGCGGGCTGATCGAACTGGGTTTCCGCATCCCCGGGGACGACGGCGCGTAGCGGGTAGTTCGACCGGGATGCGGTGAGGGCACCATCGGATCGCATGACCCTCGTAACGACCGGCAAGCGATGCCGACCAACAGAAGGTCAACCCCGGCGCACGGTCCATGGTGAAGCACGTTGCCGTTGGCGGCAGGGTACCGCCGAGGTCAACCGGGCCGGCCGCGACGGTTGGACCGGGTGGCGGGCTCCATCGGCGCCCTGACCCGCGACCCGGAATTTGTCAGCGACATTGCCCGGATACACGCCGGTTCGCTGCGCGTCCATGCCGACGCCAGACGGCCGACGTCCTGCGCGCCGAGTTGTGCAGCATCGTCGTCGGCCTCAAGCCGGGTCGCGAGGCCGCGGCGAGACGAATAATACTGACACCGGGGCGTGGGCCGGGCGGACGTCGCCCTGGCGACTACGAGGGCGGTCAACGCCGGGCGTCGGGGTGTCGGCCCGGCATCGTTGTTTCGCCGGCGCCGCGCGGCGCGCGCCGTCCAGGACGACCGGATTCGTCAGCCCTGCGTGCCGCGCCGGTGCAGGCGCCCGCCAACGCTCGAGCGCTGTGCCGACCGCACGTAATCCCTTGCCGACTCGACGCTCGCGGTGATCGCCAGCGCGTCGCTGAGATGGCGCGGACCGCCCCGACGGGCGATGAACTCGCGCATGTAGTGCAAGTTCAGGCAACGCACCCGTCGCCCGGAACGGGTGTGGTGAACATGTCCCGTTACCGGCTGGCTGATCTCGATCCGAAAATCGCCGTCGAGCGCGACGTACTCGGTGCCGCGGGTGTCGTAGAGAAACAGATCCAGCTTCGACAGGTAGGCGTTGCGGATTTGCGCCTCGCGATGAACGAAACACAGGCGATGCGGGTACAGTGCCATCACCCACCCACCGGGCCGGGTCGGCAGGTAGACGGCAAGTCCGAACCTGCCGTGGTTCATGAGTTTTCTCGAGTACAACCGGTAGTCGTGGGCGACGAGTCGCCGGTAGACACCCGGCAGGTCGCTCGTCTGTACGACGATGTCCAGGTCCGAGTGCTCGCGATAGAAATCGCCGATGCTCAATGCGACCGAGACGCCGCCGCCAAGGTGCCAGCGTTCGTCCCCGAGGTAGGCGGCGACCGTATCGATTGCTTCGAGTAACTCGTCCGTGCGCCTCGGTGCCGTCAGTGTCCCGGTTTTTTTCCGGTATGTCTTGACGGGGAACAACACGCGGACCCTATCGTGACTGCATGGCCGGCGCGCCGATCCGGGCTGATCCGGAAATCAGTTCGAACATGGCATAGCCACCGAAGACGAGGCTGACCACGATCAGTGACCGGATTGCCGCCGCCGTGGCGTAGCGCCTGAACCGGAGCGCGGTTCGGAGCCGGCTCGAGACCATCGGAATCAGCACCAGGCCGATGGTCGCGGGCCAGAGCCATCGCACGTTGCGAGGCAGTTCTTCGCCCAGGTGAACCAGCGAAGCGACGGTCAGCACGTACAGGAACGAACCGAGTACGAACCGTGTATGCCGGTCATAAAGCACCTGCCTGGGTGCGAAACCGCGCCTGATGTCACGCCATTCCATGACGGCGTA
>JAUIDF010000139.1 GCA_030429125.1 Gammaproteobacteria bacterium
CGACGTCGCATCCTGAAGCGCCAAGCGGTCGATCTCGTTCACATGCCAACGCAGTCTCTGGCTCATCAGCCCGAGCAACTGCAGACAGCTCTCGTTCGAGTTCCGCAGCAAACCGAGAAATACCGCCGCGTCGAAACCGATCAACTGCGTTTCTTCCAACGCGTTCGCATTGACGGGGTAGCCGGCTTGCGCCTCCATGAAGACCACGGCTTCGGCGAACGTGCGCCCGCGTCCGACCAGGTCGACCACCTTCTCGGTGCCATCGGCCGAGAGCCTGTACAACTTGACGCACCCAGCTTCGATGTAGAAAAACCGCTTGATCGCATCGCCCTGGTTGAACAAGCGTTCGCCCGGCGCCAGGTGCACGCGCGCGCTGTTTTCGACGATAACAGCCAGCTGCTCGTCGCCGAAAGCCTGGAACAGGTAGATGCCGCGCAATACGTCGGCGTGCACGGGTTGCCGGGGCGCCTGGGAAGAAATCATGGCGATGATTGAATCAGGAACCACGGAGGCGTTCAATCCGCTACCGGACGGCCGCGACGATTTCAAGCAGGTCGACGCCGACAGGGCTTGCGCGAAAACCGCCGTGGAGCGCGGACGAACTCGAGCCAGCTCGTGCAGGGCAACTCCCGTCAAACCGATGGATCGCCGACTGTCGAGAGAGACACTTCATGCCGGCTATCGGAATTTGCTGTCTGATACGGCGTTCAGGCCGGCGTATGCGCGCGTGACGTTTGGACTCACACCGACCCTGTCATGCCAACTCGGCTACGTGCCGGGGAACTCCTGGCTCAAGCGCTGTCAAAACGCCAGTGAACCACTCTGATTGCATGGGAGGCGACGCCGTTGTCCAGCGCATCGGCGCCGACGCCGCCTGGGATACACTCGACCGGGAACTTGACGCCTGGCACGAGACCGGCACGTCGGCGACATTCTGGTGGCGCGACGATGACGCGTCGGGTCCGACGGATGCCTTTCGACGCCTCGTCGACCTGTCGGTTCGCCACGACGCACCACTGGCCGTCGCCGCGATACCCGCCTTCAGCGAGGCCGCCATCGCGACGATCCTGGCCGAGGCGCCGACCGTCAGCGTACTGCAGCACGGGCACACCCACGTGGACCAGTCCCCGGCCTCCGAACCCGGTGCCGCCGAGCTCTCCACCGACGAGCCCGACGAGGTCGTCATCGAACGTGTCGAACGCGGGCGACAACGGCTGTCCGACCTGTTCGGCCGTCGCTTCCACCCGGTGATGGTGCCGCCGTGGAACCGTATCGACGACGACATGATCGCGAAGCTCGCGCGGAGCGGATTCCGGGCGCTGTCCACGTTCGGCCCGCGACCGGCGCGCGAACCGGTGCGGGGACTTCGCCAGGTCAACACCCACTGCGACATCCTCGACTGGAAACAGGGCCCGAGCTTTCGCGGCACCTCGCGTACGCTCGAAGACCTGGTCGAGCACCTGGCCGACCGCCGATCCGGCCGGGTAGACGCCACCGAACCCACCGGCGTGCTGACCCACCACCTCGACCACGACGAGGCCAGCTGGGCCTTCATGGAGTGCCTCCTCGCCCGCATCGGCTCGCACCGGGCGGCACGCTGGGTCGACGGCGCCGCCATCGGTCCCGGGGCGTGACGGTCGAGACGAGACCGGCCGGCCCGGCGGACGTCGAGGCACTCGCGCACTTCTGGCACGACCACATGAACCGGCGGCCGGGCCTGGCGGGCTGGCGCCGCATCGCGAACTGCCCCTGGTACGGCGAGCCGCCCAACCACGGCTGGGTCGCCGTGGACGACGGTCGCATCGTCGGCGCGATGGCGCTGGTGCATTCCGTGCGGCACATCCGCGGTCGCGAAGAGCGGTTTTGCAATATCGGTTCGCTGTACGTGCTCGAACCGTACCGGGGACGCGGCCTGGCGCGGGCCATCGCCGGGGAATCCACCGCGGACGAGTCGATCACCTACGTCGGCATCGATGCCGCGCCGCAGACCCGCGCCGTGCTCGAACCGGCGCCGGTGAATTTCAGGATTCTCGACGACCGGCGCTACACCTGGCGGCCGGGTGGCCACCGTGCCCGCCGGCAGGTCGCCATTGGAACCGGCGACGCATTCGATGCCCGCCTCCTGCCCTCGCCCCTTCGTCGCGTGTTCGCCGATCACGTCGCGCTGGACATGCTGCCCGTCACCATGACCAGCGCACGCGGTACCTGCCACGCGCTGCTGCGGGTACGTAACAAGGACTCGGACACGCTTTACTACGAAGCGTTCTACCTGGACGACGCGGACGTATTCGGCGACTGTGCCGCCGAACTCGCCGACCGCCTGCTGACCGGTCGCGATGCCATTCTCGCGGCGGACTCGCGTTTCTTCGACGCGCCGCCCGCCGCGGCCGAGGTCGAGCGGCTGCGCCAGGTGCGACACTACAAGTCGGCCCGGCTCGCGCCCGCCGACATCGACCTGCTCTACTCGGAAGTCCCGCTGCTCGACCTGAAGATCAGCTAGCGTCCGGGCCCGCCACCGGGTTGCGAACGAAGGGCGTCGGACATCGTGCAAGTGCCTCCCGGCAAGTTGAGCGGACACGTCAAGCCGGCCGCCGTGAGGAACAGGCGCAAACCCGCGTTCGCCGATGCGCGCGCCAGGGAACGTTTCGCAAGGGGCAGGACGCCGGGGCCTGCTAGACTCATGCCCTGAACGTCGCCGGGAGCCGAACATGAAAGTCATCGAATCCGCACCCCACTTCTTCGTCACCGACATCCATCGCTCGGTGCGGTTCTACGTCGACGTGCTGGGCTTCGCCGAGCCCGAGCTCTGGGGCGATCCGCCGGGATTTGCCATGCCGCATCGGGACGGCTTCATTGTCATGCTGAACCAGGCGTCGGCCGACCACGTCAATCCCAACGGTCGGCGTAACGGCTGGGACGCCTACTTCTGGTGCCAGGGCGTGGACGCCTTTTACGAATCGATCAGAAATCGCGCCGAGATCGTGCACGGCCCCGAGGATCGCGCCCTGTACGGCATGCGCGAGATCGGCGTGAGGGACCCGGACGGCTACATGCTGGTGTTTGCCGAAGACCTGCAACCGGCGACCGCGCCGGACGCCTGAAGCGGTGCGGCGTCCGCGCTATGCCGCCGTTGGCGCAGGGCGCAATGCGGCCAGGCGTTCGAGTGCCGCCAGCACGTCCGGTTCGCCGATGGCATCGATGCAACGCCGCGCGCACGCCCGCTGATAGCAACGGCCGCAGTCGACATTTGCGCGAAGCACGATGGCGTTGTCCGCCCGCGGGCCGACGCGGCGCTCGTCGGTCGGCCCGAACAGCGCCACCACCGGCGTACCGCAGGCCACGGCCAGGTGCATGGCGAAGCTGTCGCCACTGACCATCGCCGTCGCTCGCGTCACCACGGCCGCGAACTCGTCGAGTTCCAGTGTGCCGCACAGGTTCATGACGTCGCGCCGGGGGCCGGAGCCCGCGAGTTCGTCGACACGCGCGCGATCGCTGGCGGCGCCGGTGACGATGACGGCACATCGGCCGTCGAGGGCGTCCAGCAATGCCGCGAAACGTGTCGTCGACCAGTTCTTGCTCGGCCAACGCGTGAACGGACTGACCACGACGAAGTTGCTTCCGTCCCAGCCCGCCTCGCGCAGCCGTGTCTCGGCGCGGCCGGCCGCCGCCGCGCCGACGACGAACTCCATGCCCGTATCCGTTGCATCGATACCGGCGGTCTCGAGCACCCGGTCCATCTCGTCCAGCGCATGCAGTCGCTTGTCCCTGAAGCCGTCCAGGAACGGCCAGTTGCCCTTCACGTAACGACGTTCGGCGTGGGCGCCGTACAGGAACAGGACCGATTTCCAGCGTCCCTGCAGATCGATGGCGAGATCGTAGTGTCGGCCGCGAACGATTCGCAGCGTATCGCGCACGTGGGCGACGGCCCACAGCGGCTGTCGCCACCAGCGATCCTTGACGCGATAGCGCTGGAACTCGATGATCTCGTCGATGTGCGGATTGTTTCGATAGATGGTGGCCGACGTATCGGCGGTCAGCACCGTGAGATGGCTGGCCGGGTACTGCCGCTTGATCGCCCGAATGTGCCCGCTGGCATGCAGCACATCGCCAAGCGACGTCTGCTTGATGACCAGGATGTTCATCCCCGCGTTTCCTGCACGAGGTGGTCGTAGGGCGATGGCGCGCCGTCGGGCCGGGTCTTGAACCAGCGCAGCGTCCACATGTACTGCGCGGGCGCCAGTCGGACCCGCTCTTCCAGTGCCGCGTTCACGGCCGATGCATCCGCCAGTGCGTCGCCGGAAGGGAAATTCTCGAGCGGCGCGCCGATGTCCACGGTGTAGCGCGCGCTGTCGACGTCGAGCCAGGTGATGACCGGCATGACCACGGCGCCGGTCACCTTGGCGAGTCGCGCGACCGATGTCAGCGTCGCGGTCGGCACGCCGAAGAACGGCGCGAACACGCTGTGCTCGGGCCCGAAGTCCTCGTCGGGGATGAAGTAGCACTGGCGACCGTCGCGAATGCCTCGCACCAGTGGCCGCAGGCCGTCGTCGCGCATGATCATCTGCGCCCCCATGCGCTCGCGTCCGCGCAACAGCATGTGGTTCAGCAACGCATCGGGCGCGCGCTTCATCATGGACACGGTCGGGTGCCGGCCCGACAACAGGATGCCGCCGAGATCCATGCCGACGGCGTGAGGGGTGATGAGGATGACACGCCGGTTCGCGGCCAGGTGTTCGTCCAGCGAGGCGACGCCGTTGAATTGCACCCAGCGTTTCACGCGGGCCGGCGACCCCCACCAGGCGAGCGAAAAGTCGATGACGTTACGCCCGTAGAACTCGAAGTGCTCGCGAACGAGACGTTCGCGGTCGGCGTCGTCGAGTTCGGGAAAGCAGAAGTCGATATTGATGCGCGCGATCTCGCGGCGCTTGGCATTGCGCTTGTAGAACTGCCGGCCGAGCCGGCGGCCGAGACCGAGCGCCCAGCGACGCGGCAGCATCCAGGTCAGGCCGATCAGGCCGATCAACAGCCACGTGCCGACATAGCGCGGACGCAGGTAGGCCACGGGAAACGACTCAGCCACGCGCCAGCCCCGCATGCCCGGCCAGGAATCGTTCCAGCGGCGCGAACCGGGACGCCACGGCCGCCAGGTCGGACGGCGTGTCGATGTCTCGCAGCGCGGCCAGTTCGGTGAACGGTGCGCCGGCTCTCGCGGCGTTCGCCGCCAGTCGTTCGTAAACGTTCGCACCACCCCACTCGATGCCGTCGAACAGGCCGGGCACGGGTTGCGCGAGACCGAGCAGGTAGAAACCGCCGTCCTCGGCCGGTCCGACCACGTGCGAGCCGGCCGACAACCGTTGTCCCGCCTGTCGCAGCACCGCACCGTCGACATGCGGCACGTCGCAACCCATGACCGCGTTCGGCGCGCCGGTCGCGCTCAGCACGCCGAGCAGGCGCGCACCGAGATCGTCACCACGTTGATCGATCACCGGCAGGCCGAAACCGAATGCGAACCGGGCGCCGCTGCCCGGGGGCCAGGCAGCGATATGCACCGGCCCCGGCCAGTGCCGGCGCGCGACGTCCACGGTCCAGGCAAGCATTTCGGCCGCGAGGCGCGCCGCCCCCTCGTCACCGAGCACGGGGGCGAGCCGCGTCTTGCACGCACCGGCCACGGGTTCGCGGGTGAAGAGCGACAGTACCGGCGTCGGCTCATCGTGCGTCACGATACATCCGGGCGAGTCGTTGCGGATTCGCGCCCAGCCAGAACCACAGGCGCAGGCGCCACATCAGCACAATGGTTCGCCATACGCCGTGCCGCTGCCAGCGTCGCGCCGAGGTCGTGATCCTCGCCCGCAGGCAGGCAGGGGCGGCAAGTCGCTTGAGGCGACGCGACAGGTCGACATCCTCCATCAGCGGCAAGTCGCGGTAACCTCCACACTCGTTCCAGCGCTCGCGATGCACGAAGATTCCCTGGTCGCCGGTGGCGATGCCGGTCAACCGCGAGCGCCGGTTCATCGCCCGTTCGATCATGCGCGCCCACCAGCGCTCGCCATCCAGGCGTACGTCGAAGCGTCCCCACCCGGGCGTCGGCACCACCGCGCCGAGCAGGCTGCGCAGGTCGTCGTCCGGCAGGCGCGAGTCGGCGTGCAGGAACAGGTAAACGTCCGCATTCGTCGTCGCCGCGCCGAGGTTCATCTGTGCCGCTCGACCCGCCACGGGCGCGCCGATGAAACGAACCCGGCGCGCGGCGACGGCCGCCGCGCGCGCATAGAAGGCGTCGGCCCGCGAACCGCGCGACGCGTCGACGACGACGATCTCACCGACATCCTCGCGGCGCGCGAGCATCGGCAACAGCCGATCGAGGCGGTCGGCGTCGTCGAGCACCGGAATGATGATCGCGATACCAAGCGCCGCGGAGTCGTCAATGCCACCCGTCACCGGTCCTTCGCGCTGCAAGCCGCGCCATCGTCCGCGTGGCGGCGGTGCGCACCATGGCCGGCCGGGCGCTGGATTCGTGCCGGTCACCGTCGACCGCGTATTGTGCCTGCTGCATGGAACATCCCGGCTGGACGCCGGCCGCTCGACGACCGGGTCGTGGAAAAGCGGCCAATTATAGTGAAGCGCCGGTGCATGACAACAAACCGGCGTCATGTCGGGGGAATCGCTTCCAAAGCCGATGGGCGCTGAGTATACTGTTTGTTCGCAACGCCCCGGGGCTCAAGTTCCAGGGCGTTTTTCGTTTCAACCGGCTGTAATCGATTTTCCTCACACCGGCGTGCCGCGTGCCCGCCGCCTGACCAGGCCGAGTGCACCGTACGCGAGGTGTTCGCCATGACCCGTCATCTGCTCAGTCTCAACGATCTCACTACCCGCGAGATCGTGCGCATGCTCGATCGCGCCATCGAATTGAAAAAAATGCTGTCGCGCGGCGAGCTCTACGAACCGATGCGCAACGGCGCCCTGGCAATGATCTTCGAGAAGTCCTCCACGCGCACGCGGGTATCCTTCGAGGTGGCGGCGATCCAGTTCGGCGGCAACGCGATATTCATCGCGCCCGGCGACAGCCACGTCGGCCGCGGCGAGCCCCTGGCGGATACCGCCCGCGTGCTGTCGTCCATGACCCGCGCCATCGTCATGCGCACCCACAGCCACGAGCGCGTGAGCGAGCTCGCGCGTCATTCACGCGTGCCGGTCATCAATGGCTTGAGCGACCGATTCCATCCCTGCCAGCTGCTCGCCGACCTGCTGACCTGGGTCGAGCATCGCGGCAGCGTGTCGGGGATCAATGTCGCCTGGGTCGGGGACGGCAACAACATGTGTCATTCCTGGGCCAATGCCAGCAAGCTGCTCGACTTCAACCTGCGCATCGCCACGCCGGCGGGCTACGAGCCCGATGGCGACATCGTCGCGGACGACAGGGGCCGCATTACGCTCGTGAACGATCCGCGGGCCGCGGTCGACGGCGCCGACCTGGTGGTGACCGATACCTGGGCAAGCATGGGGCAGGAAGAGGAAAAGCAGGCGCGCGTGGAAGCCTTCGCGGGATTCACCGTCGACGACGCCCTGATGCGCACGGCCCATTCCGATGCGCTGTTCATGCACTGCCTGCCCGCCTACCGTGGTTACGAGGTCACCGCAGAGGTGATCGACGGCCCGCGAAGCGTCGTGTTCGACCAGGCCGAAAACCGGCTACACGCGCAGAAGGCGCTGCTCGAGTTCCTGCTCAGGGAAAACGGTCGGTGAGCGCCCGGCTCGAAGTCGAAGCCATCACCTGCGAATATCCCGGCCAGGTCGCCGTTCGCGATCTCGGCTTCGACGTCGAGCCCGGATCCCTGGTCTGCCTGCTCGGACCGAGCGGCTGCGGCAAGACCACCGTGCTGCGTGCCATCGCCGGCTTCCACCCGCTCAGCACGGGTGAGATCCGGATTGACCATAAAGTCGTCTCGGCGAGTGGCTTCAGCCTGGCGCCGGAGCAGCGGCGCGTGGGCATGGTGTTCCAGGAACACGCCCTGTTCCCGCACATGACGGCGGGCCAGAACGTGGCCGCCGGCCTGCGACGGCTGCCCGCTGCCGAGCGCGGCCGCCTGGTCGAGGAGTTTCTCGACAAGGTCGGCCTGGCCGGTTTCGGCAGCCGGTATCCGCACGAACTGTCGGGCGGCCAGCAGCAGCGCATCGCGCTTGCCCGTGCACTGGCGCCGCGCCCGGCGCTGCTGCTGATGGACGAGCCGTTTTCCAGCCTCGACCTCGACCTGCGCGAGAAGCTGGGCATCGAGGTGCACGACCTGCTCAAGCGCGAAGGCATCACCAGCGTGCTGGTCACGCATGACCAGTACGACGCCTTCGCCCTCGCCGACTTCGTCGGCGTCATGCATGGCGGACGCATCGTGCAATGGGACACCCCCTACCGCCTGTACCACGAGCCGCAGACCCGATTCGTGGCCGACTTCGTCGGCGACGGCGTCTTCGTCGATGGCCGCATTCGCGATCTCAACAGCGTGCAGACCGAACTCGGCGTGGTACGCGGTCGCAGCGCGCGCGAGTTCCTCAACGACGCCGAGGTGGACGTGCTGATCCGCCCGGACGACATCGTGCCGAGCGACGAGCCGACCCTGCGCGCCACGGTCGTGCGCAAGGCCTTCAAGGGCGCGGAGATTCTCTACACGCTGCGCCTTTCGAGCGGCGCCGAGGTGCTGTCCCTGTTTCCGAGCCACGACGACCATGCCGTCGGCGACACCGTGGGCGTGCGCCTGAACGCCGAACACCTGGTGGTCTTCCCCAAGTAACCGGCACCGGCGTCGCGCCCGCGCAAAAAAAACGCCCGGCGAGTGCCGGGCGTTTTCATACCTCGTGGTGGGGCGGATCAGGCCACCAGCACCGCCTTCATGTTGTCCATGGCTTTCTTCTCGATCTGGCGAATCCGCTCCGCGGAAACGCCGTACTCGCCGGCCAGGTCGGACAGCGTCGGCTTCGGCGCGTCCTCGTTCAGCCAGCGCCGCTGGATGATGTCGCGGCTGCGATCGTCGAGCCTGGCCAGCGCATTACCCAGCGCGGTGCTCCGCTCGTTGGCCTGGTCGGCGCGCGACAACACGCGCGCCGGATCGTAGCGGTGGTCGGCCAGGTAGCCGGCCGGCGACGGGATCAGCTCGTCGTCGGTGTCGAGCGGATCGAAGCTGACGTCGCTGCCGGACAGGCGCGATTCCATCTCCTTGACCACGCCGGCGTCGACGTCCAGCCGGTCGGCAAGGTCGTCGACCTCGTTCTGCCGCATCCAGCCGATACGGTCGCGCGACTTGCGCAGGTTGAAGAACAACTTGCGCTGCGCCTTGGTGGTGGCCACCTTGACGATGCGCCAGTTCTTGATCACGTAGTCGTAGATCTCCGCGCGAATCCAGTGCACGGCGAACGACACCAGCCGCACGTCGCGATCCGGATCGAATCGCTTGACCGCCTTCATCAGGCCGATATTTCCCTCCTGGATCAGGTCC
>JAUIDF010000140.1 GCA_030429125.1 Gammaproteobacteria bacterium
ATCGGGTTCGTCGGGCGCATCGTCTACGAGAAGGGCATCGACTTCCTGATCCACGCCTTCCACGACCTGTGCAAGCGCCACGACGACCTGTACCTCGTCGTCGCCGGCGACTACCAGCACGTGGCGGGGGGCAGCGTCAAGAGCAGCCTGATGCGCTACCTCTCCGGCGCGGTAATCCATGGATAAAATTTTTCAATGGGTTACATCGGCCGTCGCAGGCCCGGAAACGGGCGAAATTGGTCTGACAAGTCATCATTCGTATATAATTCCGTCAACTGCCGAAAACGAAAACGTCCGATGCAGCTCAAGCCCATCAAACCCTCCAAGATTTCCGACGCCATCTCCGAGCAGCTCAAGGAGCTGATTCGAAGCGGCACACTCAAGCCCGGGGACCGGCTGCCGTCCGAACGGGAGTTGGTCGACCAACTCGGGGTGTCGCGGCCTTCCGTGCGCGAGGCGCTGCTCAAGCTCGAGGCACGCGGCATGGTCACCAGCCGCCAGGGCGGCGGCACCTACGTGGCGGACGTACTCGCACCGTCCATCGTCAATCCCCTCGCCGATTTGCTGCGCGACAATCCCGATGCGATCTCGGACGTACTCGAATGCCGGCACGGTCTTGAAGAGCTCGCGGCAAGCTATGCCGCCCTGCGCGCCACCGCGGACGATCGCGAGCTGATCCAGGAAAAGTTCCATGCCCTGGCCGACGCCAACGCGGCCCGCGATCTCGAACGCGCGGCCACCGCCGACGCGGCATTTCACATGGCCATCGCCGAGGCCTCGCACAATTTCGCCCTGGTACACATCACCCGTTCGTTGTTCGACCTGCTGAGCACGCAGATGCTGAGCAACTGGGAGCGGCTGATGATGAACCCGAAAACCTGCGAGGAGATTCACGACCAGCACCAGTACATCTACGAGGCCATCGCCAGCGGCGATCCCGACATGGCGCGCAATGCCGCCCACACCCACCTGTCCTACATCGGGCGCTCGCTGCGCGACCTGGGCGAGCCCGCCGGCCGGCCACGCCGCGCCGGCGCCGCCGACTGATCCGCCCATGGACGCGAAACCACAGCCGGCCGCCGCCACGGCAGCCAGTGCGCCGGTCACGCAGGTGCTGTTCGACATGGACGGCCTGCTGCTGGATACCGAGACCATTTACACGAAGGTCACCCAGTCCATCGTCGGCCGCTTCGGCAAGGTCTTCGACTGGTCGGTGAAGGGCAACATGATCGGGCGCGGATCGCGCGAGTCGTCGCAGTACCTGGTCGACACGCTGGCACTGCCGATCAGCGCCGACGACTACCTCGCCGAGCGCGACGTGCTGCTGCGCGAGGCCTTCCCCCGCGCCGGCGCCCTGCCCGGCGCCGAGGCGCTGGTGCGCCACCTCGCCGCGCGCGGCATCCCCATCGCCGTGGCGACCAGCTCCGACCGCGACCTTTTTGAATTGAAGACCCGCCGGCACGGCGAGTGGTTCGCGCTGTTCGACGCCGTGGTCACCGGCGACCATCCCGACGTCACCGGCGCCAAGCCGGCGCCCGACATTTTCCTCGTCGCCGCCGCGGCACTCGGTGGCGAACCGGCGAACACCCTGGTGTTCGAGGACGCGCCGTCGGGCCTTCAAGCCGCCCTCGCCGCCGGCATGCGCGTCGTCGCCGTACCCGACCCGAACATGGACAAGGCCCGCTACGCCGGCGCGGTGGAGATCATCGATTCGCTCGAGCAGTTCGACCCGGCCGGCTACGGATTGGGCGAAATCTGAAGGGTAACGGGCCGCGCGTGCCCGCCGCTACGTTGTCGGCTTACGCATCCGCCTCGCGGCTGCCAACCCGACCTGCAACGTGGCCCCAGTTTCCAAGCCTCGGCACCTTGTAGGTCGGATTAGGCGAAGCCGTAATCCGACGAAGGACGGGCGGTGGTTTCATTCGATGCCGCGTCGGATTACGCCCCTGCTGTCGCAGTGGCTAATCCGACCTACGGTGCTGCCAACCCGACCTGCAACGTGGCCCCGTTTTCCAAGCCTCGGCACTTTGTAGGTCGGATTAGGCGAAGCCGTAATCCGACGAAGGACGGGCGGTGGTTTCATTCGATGCCGCGTCGGATTACGCCCCTGCTGTCGCAGCGGCTAATCCGACCTACGGTGCTACGGTGCCCCGGATTGAAACCACGGCGAATGGTAGGTCGGATTAGGCGAAGCCGTAATCCGACAACGTATCCGAGCACCGGGCGCTCAGTAAACGACAAGTCGCGTCATCACTCCCGCTCCGCCGCGATCACCGTCACCTCCACCTTCAACTCGGGATGCGCCAGCCGCGACTCGCCGCAGGCCCGCGCCGGCGCCGCGCCTTCCGGCACCCACGCATCCCACACCGCGTTCATCGCCTCGAAGTCGTCCATGTCCGCCAGCCACACGATGGCCTGAAGAATGCAATCGCGCCCGCTGCCGGCCTCCTCGAGCAGCGCGTCGACCCGCGACAGGCACTCCTGCGTCTGCACCTCGATGGAATCGCCCCGGTTGCCGACCTGCCCGCACAGGTACACGACCCCGTTGTGCTTGACGATCTTGCTCATGCGGGTGCCGACGTGGTGGCGGGTGATGGTCATGGTTGCCTCGTATTTCCAAGTGTCATCCCGATTGTAGCAGTATGGCGATTTTCCCCGTGCAACCGCCACCACCCGTCGCGCCCCCGGTCGATGACCGGATCCCGGTTCACGATCCGCGATCGGCAGGGGAGATCCGATCGATGAGCAATCGGTGCGACGCGCTCAAGGTAAAACCCGACTCGCCCGCATCAGGCGCGAATTTGCTCCGCATCACCGACCTTGCGCGCGAAGCGGCGCACGATCAGGTTCAGCACGCGCAGTCCGGCGTCGCCCTCGACCAGCGATACCTTCAGTACGGCGAGGGCATTCTCGAATTCACCCTTGAGCAGGTAGTGGCGCACCCGGGGCTCTTCCGGCCCGTCGTTCTCGCCGATCAACTCGACGTCCATGATCCTGACCAGAGGACCCAGGCGCTTCAGCCTGGTAATCGCCTCCACGCCCTCGTCGGAGCTCAACTGCCACATCAGCTTGTTGGCCGTTCTCTCCAGCACGTCCGAAAAATCCCAGCCCCGGGAAAGGTCGTGAATGTACAACTCGACGAACAGATTGCCGGGTTCCCTGTTGTGGACGGCATCAGGCCGGACGTACTCACCGACCGCGACCACCGCAACGATGACGGCGGCGATAAAGGCAAGTGTGCCGGCAATCAAAAACGGGTGTCGATACATGATTCGATCCTTGAAGTCCGTGAAAATTGAATCTCGATGCGAGCGAAAAATCTCTTTACTGTCCCTCGGCCCAAAGCCCTGTACGCCTGGTGAGGCGGTTGCCGACCGCGTCGTAGCTGAACGCCTCGTCGAAGGCCTCGCCGGGGTAGTCGACGGCGAGAAGACGGTTGAGGGCGACGCGAGAAAACTGCGTAGCGCGACCCTTCGGGTCGGCGGGAGCGGTGATGTGGCCAAGTGACGTCAAAGGAAAGTATAGGAGTCCTTGACGGTCAAACGAATAAATCGACCATCATCGTCTAGTCGTACCACAACCGACAATGCCTTATAAAGACTTAAACGACCGCAATTTTCTTCGTCTCTAATCGTTGAATAATATTCGTTCGACCAATTGTCATACGAAAAACTGATCCCCTCCTCGCTCAGCACCGTTTCAATGCGATCCCGATCGTCCCCAATGCTCAGCTTTTTCTCTAGCTGGCTTCGAACAGCCTCCGCATCCAACGGGCACCCGAACGAACACGCGGACAACACAGCCGCAACCATCGCGACACCGACCGCCCGCAGCAAGCTTCGCACTACGCAAAAACGGGTTATCGTTCGGGAATGCAACGAACTACCGATCACTTCGCGTACACCTCTTGCATCATGCTTTGATTCGGCTTGCTAGGATAGAGCAGGAATCCGCCGTTGGCCGAACTCGATGGTGAGTAGCTTAGACTCGAAGAGGGTTGACCCAATTCGTAGCCGGGAGAACTCACAATTGGCTCCGGTCGGGCCCCTGTCAAGCCAATGAATCGGGAGTTTCTGTCGTTGCCGGCGACGACGCGCCCATGGACAGGAGCGCACGTAACGCCATTGCGTGCTCTCCCGAGACATTCGATGACTCGGCGAGTGATTCGACTATCGTGACTGCGTTCGGGAATTGGGTGTCAAGGTCCGGATAACGGCCGGCGACCTTCTGGCCCGCGACGATAACCCGCGCGGTCGCCAGGGGGTCGGCCTCACCGCCCGCTATCGCCGCCCATCCTCCCTGAGGTGTTAGAAGGTGGTTGCCGATCAACCAGTCCACCGCCTCCGCCGCACCCGTGGCGTCACCGTACTCCAGGTAGGCATCGAACACCTCCACCGTATCGAGGGTCGATGCGTTCAAGTTCGGATACAGCCCCCACCCCGTGAGTCCGAGGTCAGCGTCGTTCTTCCCCTGTGCTATCGCTTCGAGTTCACTCGCCAGGTGATTGCCGTTCGGCACCAGGGACCCGGCTCTACGCGCGGCAAAGTCATGGTTCGACGGGATATGCCCCTCGAGCCAGGTTATCGCGCGTCGATACGTCTCGTTGCGACGGTGATGAGCCCGAAAGGTATCGGCAGCCTCGGATGTCAACAGGAAGCGAACAACACCGCCACCCCAACTTCCGTCGGCGTTCTGTGACTCCGCCAGCCATGCCAGTGCCCGGTCGGCGGCTTGCCTGAGGGTCGCGGTATCGGCATGGAGTCGCGCCGGGAGTACCAACAGCAGTGCGCACAGCCACGTGAAGACGTAGACATGCGCAAAGGTTGAGGCGGAATCCCGACGGCTGCGAGTTCTCGCTGAAGTCAGACACTCGACAGTGAATGTGCCCGCCGAAAGGAGATGTCGCCGCCCCGGGAGACGATTCGCCGCACTCGCGGACGAACGAAACACCCGAGCAACCGACTGGAAGAAATGAGTCGCGAATTCCATTGTCGCCTTCCCTGCTTGCCGACGGCACGTACTTGCCGATTGTCCATTTTCATTGGTGAACCTGCCGTTCGAGTTTCAACTCGCACGGGGGTTGCTTACAGATACCAACGCCTGTTTCAAGCGCGAGTCACGGTAGGTGTCGAACTTTTACGATGTCAATCGCGATGGACGAGCGGTCACCATAAGCCGACAAGCGGCTCATGCCCCGCGCGTTGATACCGGTAGGATGAGAACCAGTTCACTTTTTAAAAACGGCAGCAAACAGGTAGCCGAACGACCACCCTCAAATCACTGCCTGCGCCCTCGCTTCGCCCAGGGTGTCGACGCCCAGGCGGACGAGGTCTCTCAGGCAGCTTTCCTCGTCGCGGCCGCTGGTGTCGATGACGTGGTCGGCGAGGCGGTAGCGGGGTTCGCGCTGGTCGAGGATGGCGCGCAGGTCGTCCATGGCGGCGCCGACGTTGCCGGCCATGGGGCGCAGGTCGCCCTGGCGCAGCACGCGTTGCATGTGCTCCTCGGGGGTGGCGCGAATCCAGACGGTGGTGAACGAGCGCAGCAGCAGGTCGTGGGTCATCTCCTGCATGACGAGGCTGCCGCCCACTTCGAGCACCACGCGCTCGTGACCGACGATGACGTGCTGCAGGGCCTGGTGTTCGAGGCGTCGATAGAGCGTCTGACCGCCGAGCGAGAACAACTCGCCGACTTCCATCGAGCCGAGCTCGGCGATGACGTCGCCAAGGCGCACGAAGGGCGCGGCGTAGTGCGCGGCCAGTCGCTCGCCGAGGGTGCTCTTGCCGGCGCCGCGAAGGCCGACGAGCGCGATGCCGCGCTTGCGGTCGGTGGCGCCGCCGAGGTTGCGCAGCAGCAGCTCGTAGGCCCACTGGCGCTCGCGCGGCGAGAGTCGGCGCACGAGATGCTCGAGCGGCTCGGCCGGCGTCGAAGCGTCGGCGGTCTCGGGGATGAACTCGACCAGCCCGGCGCCTAGGGAACCGGCGACCTTCCACAGGACCGCCACGGACACGTTGGCGCTCCCGCCCTCGAGCTGGGCCAGGTAGCGCAGCGAGATGCCGGACCGTTCGGCGAGCTGGCGCCGGGTGAGGCCACGCTTCTGCCGGGCGCGGCGCACGCGCAGGCCGATCTCGCCGGTCAGCGCGGCGAGGCGGGCGGACTCGTCGCCGGCGGGCGCGGGCCCGAGTTGTTCGGTGGCGGTGGACATAGGGTGTTTATTGAGGGGCGAGGTGACATGCAATATTTTGCACCAATCCGGAGAAAAACATCAATCTTGAGGTATTTTATTGCGCACGACGACAATTCCCGCTGAAATAACCCCCCCATTTTTCGAGGTTGCGAGATGAACCGGGAGACATTCGACCGCAAGATCGCGGAACTCGCCGCCGACATCGACTCTCGTCCGCTCGACGAGGGCCTGGCGGCCTACCTGAACGAGCACTACGGCGCCGACAGCGACTGGTTCGACACCGTGAAGTCTGCCTGCGAGCAGGCGGTCGGCGACGGCTGGATGTGCGACCGCGAGGCGGGCGGCATTCGCTACGGGCGGGTGACGAAGCCGCGGACGAGCGCCGGGAAGTTCAGCGTCGACGTCGTGTCCATGGCCGACTGCAAGGGGCCGTACCATGTCCACCCGGAGGGCGAGATCGATCTCGTGATGCCGCTCGAGGGCGACGCCCGTTTCGACGGCCAGGGTGCCGGCTGGACAGTCTATGCGCCGGGCAGCGCGCACTACCCGACGGTGAGCGGCGGGGCCGCCCTCGTGCTTTACCTGTTGCCGGAGGGCAGGATCGAGTTCACGCGCCCGGGCTGAAGGCCGCACAGTCGACAATCGCTTTGCGACCACAGATCACAGACCACACGAGGACCGCTTCATGACGACATCTCCCCGCGAGGGCGTGGACGAGAACGAGGTGCCGCGCCAGTTCAACGCCGCCAGCTACTACGTTGACCGACATCTCGACGAGGGCCGCGGCGGGAAGGCCGCCTTCATCGACGCCGACGGCAGCCACACCTATGCCGAGCTCGCCGCCAACGTGAACCGGGTGGCGAACGCATTGACCTCGCTCGGCGTGCGGCCCGAGGCGCGCGTGGCCATGATCATGCTCGACACGGTGGCCTTCCCGGCGACGTTCTTCGGCGCCATCAAGGCCGGCATCGTGCCGGTGGCCGTCAACACCCTGCTGACCACCGAGCACTACCGCTACATTCTCGGCGACTGCCGCGCGCAGGTGTTGTTCGTGTCCGATGCGCTGTACGACACGGTGGCGCCGTTGTTCGACGAACTCGACCGCCTCGAGCACGTGGTGGTGGTGGGCGGCGACGCGCGCGGGCACACCCGGTTCGACGACCTGTTGTCGGGCGCACCGGACCACTTCGAGGCCGTCGACACCACCCGCGACGATGCCTGCTTCTGGCTCTACTCGTCCGGCTCCACCGGCAACCCCAAGGGCGTGGTGCACCGCCATGCCAACCTGTACTGGACCGGCAAACTGTACGGCCGCGAGGTGCTCGGCATCGGGGAGGACGACGTCATCTTCTCCGCCGCCAAGCTGTTCTTCGCCTACGGTCTCGGCAACGGCATGACCTTTCCCATGGAGGTCGGCGCAACGACGGTGCTGCTCGCCGGGCGGCCGGCGCCGGACGCCGTCATGGACGTGCTCAAGACTCACCAGCCGACCCTGTTTTGCGGCGTGCCGACGCTTTACGCCGCCATGCTCGCCAACACCGACTACGGTCGCGAGGCCGGCTCGCAGAAACTGCGTCGTTGCATCTCCGCCGGCGAGGCGCTGCCGGAGGAGATCGGCAAGGCCTTCGAGAAGCGCTTCGGCGCCGAGATTCTCGACGGCGTGGGTTCCACCGAGTTGCTGCACATCTTCCTGTCCAACCGCGCCGGCGAGGTGCACTACGGCTGCTCCGGGGTGCCGGTGCCCGGCTACCAGGTGAAGCTGGTGAACGAGGACGGGCAGGACGTGCCACGCGGCGAGATCGGCGAACTGCTGGTGAACGCGCCGAGCGCCTGCGACGGCTACTTCAACCAGCGCGAAAAGAACCAGCGCACCTTCGTCGGTCCCTGGGCGTTCACCGGGGACAAGTACTATGTCAACGACGACGGCTATTACGTGTACTGCGGTCGCTCCGACGACATGTTCAAGTCGGGCGGCAACTGGGTCTCGCCGTTCGAGGTGGAATCGGCGCTCATCGCCCACGAGAAGGTGCTCGAGGCGGCCGTGATTCCCCACGCGGACGATCACGGCAACCTCAAGCCCAAGGCCTACGTGGTGCTGAAGTCCGGCAATGCCGGCGACGACGAGTTCGCCGAGGCGCTCAAGGCCTTCGTCAAGCAGAACCTCGAGCTATGGAAGTACCCGCGATGGATCGAGTTCGTCGACGAGCTGCCGAAGACGGCCACCGGCAAGATCCAGCGCTTCAAGCTGCGCGAGGCGGACCGCGCCGATGCCTGAGCCGTCGACGGGCTTCCTCGACTTGCCCGGCGGGCGCGTCGAGTATGCCGACCATGGCGCGCGGCACGACGACGCGCCGGTCCTGGTCCTGCTCCACGAGGGTCTCGGCTGTGTGGCATTGTGGAAGGACTTCCCCTCTGTCCTGGCCGCGGCCACCGGCTGCCGCGTGTTCGCCTACAGCCGGCTCGGCTACGGCGCGTCTGATCCCGTGCCGCTGCCGCGCCCCCTCACCTACATGCACGACGAGGGTCTACACGTCCTGCCGGCCGTGCTCGATGCGGTCGGCGTCGGTCGCTGCGTCCTGGTCGGCCACAGCGACGGCGCCTCGATTGCCATCGTCCATGCGGGCGGCGTGAGCGACGCGCGCGTTCGCGGCCTGGTGCTGATGGCGCCGCATGTCTTCAACGAAACGCTGAGCGTGTCCAGCATCGAGAAGGCGCGCGATGCCTACGACCGGGGACTACGCGAGAAGCTCGCGCGCTACCATGGCGACAACGTCGACTGCGCCTTCCGCGGCTGGAACGATGCCTGGCTCGACCCCGGCTTTCTCGACTGGAACATCGAGGAATTCCTGCCGGGCATCGACGTCCAGGCGCTGGTGATCCAGGGCCGCGACGACGAGTACGGCACGCTGGCCCAGGTCGAGGCCATCGAGCAACAATCGGGCGGTAAGGTTGCGACGTGCCTGCTCGACCACTGCGGCCACTCGCCGCATCGCGATCAACTGAACGCGACACGCGACGCCATCGCGGCGTTCGTCGCCAGCGTCGACGCGCGGCGAAAAAGCACCTGCGCATCGGACGGGTGAAACCCGCGCGGATCGGCGTTGCATTCGCCGCCGTGGTTGGAGCGGGAGCAAAATCTCGCACGCCCGTTCTTCGTCGGATTACGCCTTCGGCTAATCCGACCTACACGTTGCCGTGGTTTCGATTCCGGACACCGTCGCACCGTAGGTCGGATTAGACCCCGCGTAGCGGGGACGTAATCCGACGCGGCGTTGAAAGAAACCACCGCC
>JAUIDF010000141.1 GCA_030429125.1 Gammaproteobacteria bacterium
GCGCTGCCTGAACGGGGTCCTCAGGAAAACGACGTGGACGGAATACGAGGTGATCGGCGTGAACAACCAGAGCGCGTCGCCCATCACCTTCGAGCTCATGGATGCCTATCGCGCGAACCCACGCGTGAAGTTCATCGACTATGACAAGCCGTTCAACTTCTCCGCCATCGTCAACGAAGGTGTCGACGGGGCGAGAGGTGACTATGTCGTGCTGCTCAACAACGACATCGAGATCATCACCTGGCAGTGGATCGAGGAAATGCTGTGCCAGGCGATGAACGAGGGCACGGGCGCGGTTGGCGGCAAGTTGTTTTATCACGACAATACGGTTCAGCATGCCGGGATCGTTCTCGGTATCGACGGCTACGCGGGTCACGGACACAAGCGATTCGAGTGCCATGCCCAGGGGTACGCCAACAGGCTGCAACTGGTGCAGAACGTCAGCGCCGTGACCGGTGCGTTCATGATGGTTCGAAAGCACCTGTTCGAGTCGGTCGGCGGATTCGACGAGCACGCCTTCCCGGTGGCGTGCAACGATGTCGATTTTTGCCTGCGGCTCATCGATGCCGGATACTGGAACGTCTTTACACCGCATGCCCAGGGCTATCACGTCGAGTCTGCCAGCCGCGGCTACGAAATGACCGAGGAGAAGCGCAAGCGATTCGATCGCGAGAAATCGTTGTTTCGCGAACGCCACGCGGCCATGCTCGATATGGGCGACCCCTTTTACAACCCGAACCTGTCGCTCGACAACGAGTCGTTCATGATTGCCATGCCGGCGCACGGCGGGCGCGCGTCGTGAGCGACGCTGCCGGCGGTATCGAGTTTGCCCAGGCGATTCCCGGGTGCATACTCGGTCGACAGGCGATGGTCGTTCCCGTCTGCGGTTGGCTGACCGGCGATTCCATCGCCACCGAGCGGGTCATGGTGGAAGTCGACGGTGAATCGGGCGGTGCCTTGCGCCTGGACGAACCCGTACCGCCGCGATTGTATCGCCGGGACGACCTTGCCGCGGCGCCGCGTCGCGGCTTTGCCGGGGAACTGCGTCTGCCTGCCCGCGACGCGGGTTTCGAGCACGCGGTGAAACTGACCGGCATCGCCGAGGACAGGGACCGGTGGCATGTCAGCATCCACACCGTGCGGCGCGTCGGTCTCGAGTTGGCCGACACGAATGCCCGGGGCCTGTCCCCCCGCGTCGCCGTTTGCATGGCGGTATACAACCCGGATCCCGTCGCCTTCTCGGCGCAGGTGCGCACAATTGCGGCCCAGACGCTCGAAGACTGGATCTGCATCGTCAGCGACGACGGGTCCGATGCCGATCGGGCCACGGCCATCCGCGACGCATTGGCGAACGACCCTCGGTTCTTCTATTTCCGCAACGACCGGAATCTCGGCTTCTACCACAATTTCGAAGCCGCCCTGGCGCGCGTACCGCATGGCATCGAGTATGTCGCGCTGTCGGACCAGGACGACCTGTGGTATCCGGACAAGCTCGACAGTCTCCACGCGGCACTCGACGATGGCGCGCTACTGGCCTACTCCGACATGCGTATCGTATCCAGTGACGGCACGGAATTGGCGCCGAGCTACTGGGGCTATCGGATCAACAATTACCGCGACCTTCGATTGATGCTGGTCGCGAACACCGTAACCGGCGCCGCCTGCATGATGCGACGGCGCCTGTTTGACGTGTTGATGCCCTTTCCACCTCGCGTCGGCGACGCCTTCCATGATCACTGGATTGCCTGTGCCGCCCTTGCCGGCGGCCGTATCGCCTATATCGACCGCCCCCTGTACGACTACGTGCAGCATGGCGACGCGGTCATCGGTCACTGCGGGTTCGAGACGACGCCGCGAGCGGTGCGTCGCGGGGGATGGCTCTCGCGTCTCTCGCCGTGGCGGCTGCGCGCCCTGGCGGCGCGCTTTATCGGGGCAGGGCAGGCGGTGTACTGGCACGAGTGCCGGCGTATCGAGACGCTGTGCAGGAATATCATGGCGCGGGCCGGCGTGCTTCCGGAACGTCGCGACGCGCTGCAGGCCTATGGTCACGGTCTGCGCTCGGCGCTTGCGCTGTCGGCGCTCAACCTGCGCACCCGGAACAGTGCGCGGTTGACTGACAATGCCGAGCGGCGTCTTGCCCACGGCTACCTGGTGCATGGGCTGCTGCGCCTGCTGCATCGATCGAACTGACGTACAACGACACCCGCGAGCACGCATGTCATTGCTTCAACGATTCATCGTCCGCCTCGCCAATTCACGGCTCGGTCTGCCGGCCAAGGCAGCCGTTCGCCGTCTGCGCGAGTCCTATTACAACGCCGAAGTGCTTCGTCGACCGGTCAACAAGACCGCGCCACTGCGGATTCAGCTCAGCGAAGCAGCCCCGCCGCGGGTCAACCTGTTGATTCCGGAGATAAATTTTTCCCGATTCTACGGCGGCTACATCGCCAAGTTCCACCTCGCCCGCAAACTGGTGGATCGCGGTTACCGGGTTCGCGTGGTCACGGTCGACCAGTGCATCGAGGACCTGCCCGGCTGGCGCCGGGAGATCGTGGCCTACGAAGGCCTGGCGGATATTTTCGACCGCATCGAGGTCGCCTGCCGGTTCGACCGTTCGCAGGCGCTGGAGGTGTCTGCGTCCGATCGCGTCATCGCCACGACCTGGTGGACCGCGTACATCGCCAACGAGCTGCTCGATTCACTCGATGCACGCCGTTTCGTGTACCTGATCCAGGAGTACGAACCGTATACCTTTCCGATGGGATCCTATTTCGCACTGGCACACGCGAGTTATGACTTTCCTCATGTCGCGCTTTACTCCACGGCGCTGCTGCAGGAGTTCTTCCGCAATCAGCGCATCGGTTACGTTCACGCCACCGGCGACCACGGATCGCGTCATGACTATTTCGAGAACGCCATCATTCGCTATGCCGGCATGGAACCGCCGGTTCGGGACGGCACCGGCCCGCGCCGGCTGCTTTTCTACAGCCGTCCGGAAGCTCATGCGGCCCGCAACATGTTCGAAGTGGGCTACCTCGCCCTGGCGCGGGCGATCGAACAGGGGGTGTTCGACGAGGGAGACTGGGAGTTCCACGGCATCGGTTCGAGTCACGGCGATATCCCGCTTCCGGCTGGAAACACGCTGCGCATGCTCGGCAAGTTCGGGCTCGCCGAATACAAGGCGAGACTCCTGGAATATGACCTCGGACTGGCGCTGATGTACACTCCGCATCCGAGTCTATTGCCCCTGGAAATGGCCGCCGCAGGCATGGCGGTGGTGACCAACAGCTGCCAGAACAAGACGCGCGAGAAAATGTCGGAGATCTCCACCAACCTGCTCAGCGCCGATCCCACGATCAGCGGCGTCACGGCCGAGATCGCTCGCGCCACGTCGCTGGTCTCGGATCCGGCCCGCCGCCGCGAGGGTGCGCGTGTTCGCTGGGCTAACGATTGGGACGATGCGCTCGACGAGCGACGAATGGCGCGCCTCGACGCCTGGCTGAAGGACTGAGGCGCGAGTCCCGACCATGGTTTTCGAAGAGAAGTCCGCGAATCCGACCACGGCATTGCCGCGCGATGCGCGGCCACACCTCTCCGTGGTGTTGCCCGTATTCAACGAGGAAGAGAATCTCGAGCCGCTACACGCCGAGATCTGCGATGCTCTCGAGGGCATTGATTTCGAGGTCCTGTTCATCGACGACGGCAGCACGGATGGCTCACTCGAACAACTGAAGAGAATCAAGGCGCGCGACTCGCGTGTTCGGGTAGCTGTCTTTCGACGCAACTTCGGTCAGACTGCTGCCATGTCGGCCGGATTCGACCTTGCTCGAGGTCGCTTCCTGGCCACGCTGGACGCCGACCGGCAAAACGATCCACGCGACATACCGCCCATGCTCGAGCGCCTGGACCGGGGCTACGACATGGTGTGCGGCTGGCGCTTCAAGCGGCAGGACGGCTTCTGGCTGCGACTGCTGCCGTCGAAGATCGCCAACCGGATCATTTCCTATACCACCGACGTCAAGCTCAACGACTACGGCTGCACGCTGAAAGTCATGCGTGCCGAGACCGCCCGGCAGATCAAGCTCTATGGCGAAATGCACCGGTTTATACCGGCGATCGCGAGCTGGTCCGGCGTGCGGATCGACGAGATGAAGGTCAACCACAGACCGCGCGTGGCGGGTACGTCGAAGTACGGAATCTCGCGTACGTTCCGGGTGGTGCTGGACCTGATGACCGTCAAGTTCCTGCTGGGATACGCAGGCCGGCCAATCCAGTTGTTCGGATCCATCGGTCTCGTGTCCGGGTTCTTCGGTGTCGCGCTGGTGGCGTGGTTGCTGGTGGAGCGACTGGTTTTCGATCAACCCCTGGGCGATCGTCCCATCCTGTTGTTCGCGGTGTTGCTTGTATTCATCGGCCTGCAGTTCATCACCGTGGGGCTGTTGGCCGAATTGCAGACGAGAACGTACTACGAGTCGCAGGGCAAGCCGATCTATTCGATACGCGAAATGGTCGAATCGACCCCGGAGGCCGACGAACCGCGGTAGGCGGTCGAGGCCGGGCCCGCCCCGTCAACGTCATCGCCGAATCATGCAGATGCGCGTCGCCGTCGTGATCGTGAACTTCAACGCGGGTGAGTACCTTGCCCGCTGCCTCGACGCACTCGAAGCGCAGACCCGGCGTCCCGATCTCGTCGTCGTGGTCGACAACCACAGCGAGGATGATTCCCTCGGCGCGATGCGTGGCCGGCCGGCGTGGATTACGTTGCTGCCACTGGAAAGGAACACCGGGTTCGCGCGCGCCAACAACATCGCCATTTCCCTCCTCGCCGGGTTCGAGCGGCTGGCGCTGCTGAACCCCGACACGATCGCCGATCCGCGCTGGCTGGAATCATTGCTCGCGGCCGCCGACGGCCACGAAGCCGTCGACAGCTTCGGGTCGTGCATGCTCGGCTACCGCGATGACGATCCCGCTGACGGCACGGCGGACGTCTATCATGTCAGCGGTCTTTACTGGCGCCGTCACCATGGCACTCGTGCGGACCGGCTGCCGCACGAGGAGGACGAGATCTTCTCGCCCTGCGCCGCGGCCGCCCTTTACGACTTCAAGAGCGTGACCGACATCGGCGGTTTCGACGAGGCCTACTTCTGCTATTCCGAGGATGTCGATCTCGGTTTTCGATTGCGTGCGCGCGGATGCCGCGCGTGGTATGTACCGGGTGCGATCGTCCGGCATGCCGGCTCGGCGACGACCGGGCGGCGCAGCGAGTTTACGACCTACCATGGTCATCGCAACCTGGTGTGGACCTTCGTCAAGAACATGCCGGGGCGCTACCTGTGGCGCTACCTTCCCCAACACCTGTTGATGAACCTGGTCAGTCTCTTCGTGTTCGTCGCAAGAGGGCAGGGGCGCGCCATACTGCGGGCCAAGCGCGACGCGATTGCCGGGCTGCCGCGCGTCATCGCGCAGCGCCGAACGACTGCCTACCTGCGCAGGGTGCCGCCGGAAAACCTGTTATCGCTGATGCGTCGTGAGTTCCTGGCACCTTACCTCGATCGCCATGAGTGAACCGGTGGTCAGTGTCATCGTCGTCAACTACAACGCCGGCCCCATGCTCGCGGCCTGCCTGGGTTCGGTCAGGCGTTCACCCTCGGTGCGGCAATGCATCGTCGTCGATAACGATTCCTCGGACGACAGCCTTGCCGAGCTGGACGGCGGTGTGGAAGTGGTGAGAAACAGCGAAAACCTCGGCTTCGCTCGCGCCGTCAATATCGGTCTGGCGCGGGCGCGGGACCCGCTGGTGCTGTTGCTGAATCCCGACTGCATCGTTTTCCCCGGCGCGGTCGAGCGCCTGGTGAATGCACTCGACGGCTGCCATCGGGCCGCACTCGTGGGTGGTCTCGTCGTCAATCCCGATGGCAGCGAACAGCGGGGCTGCCGGCGCAACGAGCCGACACCGGCGCGGATTGCGCGACGCATGTTGAGCGGCGGCCGCGGCGGCAACGGTATCGACCGGACCGACGAGCCGTTGCCGGACGGTCCCGTCAGCGTGGATGCCGTGTCCGGTGCGTTCATGCTGATCGACCGGTCGTTGCTTGCTGCCCTGGGCGGCATGGATCCGGGCTACTTTCTGCATTTCGAGGACCTGGATTTATGCCGGCGCGTACGCGATGCCGGTCGCGAAGTGCTGTTCGTACCGGGTGCCCTGTCGGTTCACCTGAAGTCCGCTTCCGGCGATGCCGGTCGACGCACGGTGCAGGGCCACAAGCGGGACGGACTGATTCGATACCTGGACAAGTTTCACCGCAACGCCCTGTCGCCGGTGTCGATGAAGATGATTCGTCTTGCCGCGCGCGCGCACTGGTGGCTGGACACGGCATGGCGCAGTCGCCGCGACAGCCGCGTGATACCCGGCGCCGACGACCCGCGTCGCGTGCTGAGGGCGCTGGACGCCTGGCTCTCGGCGTCACCTGAACAATGGTTGGTCGTTACCGGTGCGACTTCGCAGGTCGGCGACTACCTGGTGCCGGCCGCATCCGGCCGATTCCGCGTCATGGCCGTGACCCGCGGCGCGCGCGCCGGGTCAATTGACGACGGCGTATGGTGGGTCGGACCCGGTTTTCCGGCCAGGGTCGCCGGCGCCGGCGTCCGCGGCATCGGCGGCTGGCTCCACGCGGCGCCGATCTGGGTGATCGCGCAATTCGACGGTGCCATCGAGGCCCTGCGCCCGGCGCGGCTGGTCGCCATCGGATCCAGCAGTATCGAGACGAAGCGCGACAGCGCCTCGCGGTCCGAACGCGAGACGGTGGCTCGACTCGAACGCGGCGAACGCGTCGTGCTGCAGCTCGGGGAGCGCAGCGGGGCCGCCGTCACGCTGTTTCGTCCCAGCATGATCTACGGCAACGCCAACAACGAAAACATCGCCTTCATCGGACGCTGGCTGCGCCGACTGAGGATGTTCCCATTGGTTGGGGCGGGCAGCGGCCGGCGTCAGCCGGTGCATGCCGAGGACGTGGCGAAAAGTTGCCTGGCCGTGCTCGATAACCCCCGGACTTTTGGTAGACTATACTACTTGGCCGGATCGGAAGTTGTTGAATTCAAAGAAATGATCGAGAGGATATTTGCCAGCGCCTCGATCCGGCCCACGTTCGTAACCGTCCCCGCGGGCGCGCTTCGCGTGCTGATCGCGGTGGCCGGCAAGGTGCCCGGGCTCGGCTTTCTCACCCCGGCCATGGTGGACCGCGTCAACCAGGACCTCGTCTTCGACATTTCCCCCGCCCGAAACGATTTTGGATACGCACCGCGCAGATTCGACCCCTGAACGCCCCAGCGTCACGGCGACACGATTTCCGTCGCCCGTTCGTCCATGACGGCGCTGGCGAACGTGGTGCTGCCGGTATCGGCCTTTCTGCTCTCGCTGGCGGGCGTGCGCTGGATGATCGCCAGCGGGGTCGGATTGACCGGCGACGTGCCCAACGATCGCAGCCTTCACCAGCGGATCATCCCCCGGGGCGGAGGCGCCGCACTGGTGGCGTCGACGCTCATTGCCTGGCTGGTCGCGTCGCTTCTGCTATTTCGCGGACAGGTGTCGTCGTGGTTCGTCGTCCCCATCGTCGCCATGGCGGGGCTCGGATGGGCGGACGACCGTCTCGACCTCGGCATCGGATTGCGCCTGGTCGTGCAGGTGACGGCATCCGTACTGGCGGCGTTGGCACTGATCGACGGCGTGTCCGGCGGTCCGGCATGGCAGGCGATGTGCTTCGCTCTCATCGTGCTCTCACTGGGCTGGGTCACCAACCTGTATAACTTCATGGACGGCATGGACGGACTGGCGGCCAGCCAGGCCGTCATCGTGTTGTCCGTGATGGCGGCATGGTTCGCCGGCGCGGGCGGTGCCGGCATTGCGTTGTTCAGTATCCTGCTGGCCGCGTCCGCTGCCGCATTTCTCGTCTTCAACTGGCACCCGGCCCGGGTATTCATGGGTGACAGCGGCAGCCTGCCGCTCGGCATGGCGATTGCGGCGTTGTCCGCCGGCGGAGTGATCGACCTGGGTCTGCCGCTTGCGGCGTTCGTCATTCTCATGGGCGTGTTCCTGTTCGACGCGACGTATACGCTTTTGCGGCGCATGGCGCGGGGTGAGCGTTGGTGGCATTCCCATCGCAGCCACCTGTACCAGCGTGCCAACGCCCTGGGTTATGCGCAGCCGGTCATCGTCCGCTGGATTATCGGGATCGACATCGCGCTGGCCGTTCTCGCATCGACACTCGTGCACGACGGCATATCGACCGGTCTCGCCTGCTTGATGACCCTCGTTATCCTGGTGGCACCGCTCCTGTGGATAGCGCGGCGCGAATTCCACTCCTCGGCCACGGCCAGGGAAGCATGAAGATCTTCACCGCTCGCGGCGAATTCCTGGGACGGCTGCGCAACCGCTGGAAAGTCCTGATTCACGACGCCTGCATGGTGCCGGTGGCCTGGCTGTGCGCCTACTGGCTGCGATTCAACCTCGACACGATTCCGGCGGCGTTGTGGCAGGAAGCGGTGTCGCTGATCCCGCTGGTGGTTGGTATTCATTTCGCCACCTTCCTGTTCTTCGGCGTTCACCGTGGCATCTGGCGTTTCATTTCCCTTCACGACATTATCGCCCTGGTCAAGTCGGTCACCGCCGGCACGGCGCTGGTGGCCATCGCGATTTTCTTCGTCACGCGCCTGGAACTGGTACCGCGCAGTGTCTTCCTCCTGCACGGCCTGCTCCTGATGGCCATGGTTACCACGCCGCGGCTGCTCTACCGGTTGCTCAAGGACCGGCACATCGCCTCGACGGCGGAACGCAAGGTGCTCATCGTCGGCGCGGGGATCGCCGGTGAGATGCTGGTGCGCGATCTGCATCGCGCCCATCCGCGAACCTACGATCCGGTGGCATTCGTCGACGACGATCCCACCAAGCGCGGCAAGGAGCTGCAGGGTGTCAGGGTGATGGGGGATGCGACGACGCTGCCCCTGCTGGTGGAACGCCTCGGTATCGATCTCGTCATCATCGCCGTGCCGACGGCAACCGCCGAGCAGATGCAGCACATCGTGCACTGGTGTGACAAGTCCGGGGCGCCTTACCGCATCCTGCCCCGGATCACCGAGCTCATGTCGGACCGGGTCAGTTCGACCGATCTCAGGCGAGTGGAGATCGACGACCTGCTGGGCAGGAAACAGGTGTCCCTGGACTGGTCCGGCATTCGCCAATCCCTCGAGGGCCGCACGATCCTGGTTACCGGTGGCGGCGGTTCCATCGGTAGCGAGTTGTGTCGACAGGTGGCCCGACTCGAGCCGCGGCAGTTGATTATTCTCGATCAGAGCGAGTTCAACCTGTACACGATCGAACGCGAGCTGGTCGGACGGTATCCTTCGCTGGATATCGTTCCCTGC
>JAUIDF010000142.1 GCA_030429125.1 Gammaproteobacteria bacterium
GTCTATACCGCCGAGGCCACGGCCACCAACGCGACCGATTCGCCCGCACTGCTGTGCGGCTGGATGGATCTCGATCAGGACGGTGCGTTCGACAACATCGCGAACACGGCGACCACCGGCGACGACCCCGGTTCGGGATCGGCATCGGTCGACGGTGAACGAACCTGCGTTACCGTGCCGGCCGGCACCACCAATGGCACCTTCGACATTGCCTGGGACATTCCCGAGAGTGCACGCGACAACATGGGTCAGTTGATTTTCCGTTTCCGCGTGACCACCGACCCGTCGTTCCTGGCCGCCCCCTCGCCACTTGGCGCGGCATCCGACGGCGAGGTCGAGGACTACGACCCGCCCATTTCCTCGTTGCCGGTTTCGCTGAGTTCCTTCGAATCACGCCTGCTCGGCAATATCCTGCGCGTGGGATGGAGCACGGTGTCGGAGACCTTCAACATCGGCTTCGTGGTGTGGGGCCGCGTCGACGGCGAGTGGCGGATGCTGACCGAGGACCCGATCCTCTCCGAGGCGGCCGACGCGGTGACGCCGCAGCGCTATCGTACCCGGATCTGGCTGCGCGACTTGTCACCGGAAGACATCGAGGCATTGGCGCTGTCGTCCATCGAGACCACCGGCGGGCAGGAATTCTACGGCGCCTTCGAGGTGGGACGAACCTATGGACAGGAGGCGCTCCCGGCGCCGATTCCGTGGAAGCAGATCAGGCTCGATCACGGTGAGCGCATGCAGGCGCAGGGCTTCTCCCTGCGCGGCGGTGACTGGCGGCGCGATGGCGTCCTGGCTGCCGCGGCGAGCAGTGACCCGCTCGACCGGATCGCGGAATTCCGCGTCGTCGAGGCCGGCATGCAGCGCGTAACCTACGAGGACCTGGTGAACCTCGGCGTCGACCTGCGCGGCGTGCCCGCGAGCCAGATTGCCGTGACACTGAAGGGCAGGGGCGTCGTCCGTCACCTGGCCGTCGGGGACTCGGGCCTGTTCGGGCCCGGGGACGCGATCGAGTTCTGGGGCGTCGAACCGGACTACCCGGATGCCCTCTATGTCGAGCACTACATTTACCGCATTGGGCGAAGCGCGGCCCGCGCCTATGCCGCGGGCGAAGTGAGCCGGCGCGTGAACGACGGCGTCCGCGCGGCGCTGCACCCGGTTCTGGTCAACGACGACGTTGCCTACAACTTCGTCAATCCGCTGTCCGATCCATGGTATGCAACGATGCTGCGCCATCCGTGGGGCCCGGTCGACCATGCCTCGCAGATCGCCGTGGGCGACGACCTGCTCGACGACCGGCCGGGTCGCGTCGCGGTGCACGTGTCGGGCCAGACCGATCTGCCGGACGTCGATCCCGATCACCACGTCGTCGTCAACGTCAACGGCCGCGATGTCGCCGAGGTACGGTTCGACGGTGTCGTCGGCCAGGTGGTCGAGGCGGAGGTTCCGGCCGGCGTGCTGGTTGCCGGCGCCAACACGGTGCGGGTTTCCCTGCCCGGCGTTACCGACGCACCGTTCGATATCGTTCTCGTCGATCGCATCGAGCTGTGGTATCCGCGCGCCCTCGAGGCCGAGGACGGCCACGTACTGATTCGTGACGAGCTGACGGCCGAGGGGTTCGTTGCCGGCGGATTCGATTCGCGCGACCTCGTCGCCTACGTCCACGACGCGGCCGGCAACCTGGCCCGACTGGCCGTCTCGACGCGTGCCGAAGTCGGTGGCGCAGCCGAGCGGGCGGCACGGATCGGCGAGCTGACCGACATTCTCAGGTCGCGGCGAACGAGCTGGCGGGATCGCCTGCGTGCCTGGCGCGAGTTGCGCTCGCTGCTCGACGGCGCCCCGGCGTCCAGTCCCACCGGGCCCTACGCGGCCGCGGTGGCGACGCTCGCGCCCAATCCCCGAGTCGAGAACCCGCAGTACTGGATCTCGACGACGTCGGCATTTCATCGTCCCGAGCCGGTCGCTTCGGTGGCGCCTGCCGACATCGTGCCGGCGGCGGCAGAGTTCCTGGTCATCGTGCATCCGGCCTTCCTGCCGCTCGACGACGAGGAGTCGCATCCACTCAATACCTATGTCGAGCACCGGCGCAGCCAGGGCTGGTCGGTGCAGGTGGTCTCGATTGCCGATATCCAGCAAGCCTACGGTGGCGGCATGCCGCTGCCCGGCGCGCTGACGCGATTCCTGCAGGATGCCGATGCGTCCTTCGGTTTCGAGCACGTGCTGCTGATCGGCAGCGACAGTTACGACTACCTCGACCGTCTCGACAAGGGCAGCCTCAGCTTCATTCCGACGCTTTATGGGCGTGCGGGCGTCATTGCGCACTCGCCCAGCGACGCGTTGCTCACCGATCTCGACGGCGACGGCACCGGCGACAAGTCGATCGGCCGCTGGCCGGTGCGGACGCTGTCGGACCTGGCGGTGATGGTGGAGAAGACGCTCGACTGGGAAGACCCGGTGGACGGCCCCATGTACCAGCGGTCCAGTGTCTGGGTAACCGACGGCGCGGACCCGAAAGTCGCCTCGTTCGAGGCGCAGGCCGAGCGCATGATCGGGCGGCTGCGCACGCCGCTTGCCGGCGGCGCAAGCGAGCCCTGGCCGGCGGCGTCCACCGCGCGTGTCTACTACGACGACGTAACGCCCGATGCCGGCCTCAGCGTGGCGCAAACGGCGCGCGCCCGACTGTTCGATGCCATCGAGGAAGGTCGCACGTTGACAGGCTTTTTCGGCCACGGCGCGCCGACCACGTGGACCTTCAAGGGTCTGATGACGGCGAAGGACGTCGCCCGACTCGAAAACGAGGGCCAGCCGACCCTGGTGACCACGCTGACCTGCTACACCAGCTACTTCGTTTCGCCTCTCTCGGACACGCTGGCCAACCGGCTGATGAACGGTTACCGCACCGACAGCGGCGGCGAACGGATTGCCGGCGTCGCCAATGGCGCCATTGCCGTACACGGCGCGTCGACGCTGTCGTCCTACCGCGACAACGAGACCGTCGCTGCCGCGACCCTCGAGCGGCAGCTGGGGGCTGGCGACGCCATCGGCTCGGCGATTCGCGACGCCCTGAACGATGCCGCCGCCGCCGGTGCCGATGACGTCGCGCGCAACTGGATCCTGCTGGGCGATCCCACGCTGCGCATCGGCAACCAGCCCTGACCGGCGGCTGAACCCGGCCCGGCGCGATGGCGCGCCGGGCCACGCCATGGCGCTGGTGCGCGACGCCGGTGGCGTCGTTCGCCGGCCGTCAATCCGGAATACCCGGCTCTGCCACTAGGGCCTGTTCACGCGACGCGTTCGCGGCGATCTTTCGGCCCTTTTTCGCCCCGACGGCGTTGCATCTCGTCGCCATGGAACCACCATGACGCCTCGATGCGCCTTGTCGGATGCGAGACGGGTCGTTTTCTCGGGGCACGAAATCTCACTCGCTCAGCGTCGTGTGAACAGGCCCTGGCCGGTATCGCCGGCGCCCGGGGAGGTTCCGGCCCGGGAGGCTACTGCCCGGTAAACGGGTTGGGCTGCCGGGTATAGCCATCCGGCAGGGAGATGGGGGGGCGGGGTTGCTGGCTGACCGACGTGACCGCGACGTGCATGTTGGCATCGCGGACCTCGACCGGCAGACCGTCGAGCGCGTCGAGGTCGAAACTGGGTACGGTCGCCGCGACGCCCGGCAGGATCGTCGACGCCTGACCGGCAATGCGGCCGGCGAAATCGATCATCGCCCGCAGGGTCTCGTAGTCCGCCGCGGGCAGGTCGAGGTCCGCGCGGCGCGCCACGCACATTTCCACGCTTTGCCCGCCTGCAGTGAGCATGCCCCGCTCGCAGGAGATGCCGGCCACCTCGTCGCGCTGACCGCTTCGCGTGAACGCCGCGTTCGGCGGCAGGGCGCCGGCGGGCGCCGATGATCCCAACTGGCCGATCAGGTCGCCGAGTTGCGCTCGTTGCGCCTCGCTCATGCCGGCGCTCGCCTGTTCCATCTGCGCCTTGAGCTGGGCCATCATGTTCTGCAGCTGGGACCCCATTTGCGCGATGCCTTCCTCGGTGAGTTCCAGGTAGCTCTTCTGCTGGTGGTCGATGACGTAGGCGGTTCCGGTATCGGCGTCGAACTGAATGTCGGTCGTCTCACCGCCATCGTGGACGGTGACGAGGGCTCGCTGCCCATTGATCTCGATATCGTTGCGAATCGGGTGTTCGAGATCCGTACCTCGCAGTTCGATCAGGCTCGCCGCCTGTGCCGCGCCGGCGCTGAACAGAAGCATGGCCGCGGCGAGCGCGATCCTCGACTTCGTCATGGTGTTCGTCCTTCGGTGAAAAGGTCCACTATTCTAGCGTTTCGTCCGCCAGGCGTTGCAATGATGGGGAATCGTTAACCGGCGGCGGGTATCGTTCGGCGAGAAGGATTACTGGCGCGGCGGGGCGGTCCGGCGACGCGCCGCAGCGCGTTACGTACATGATCGTCCTCGCGAAACGTTAACGTTGGCGGCCCCTGCCGTGGTGGGGGTGACGGCGCACGGCGACTATAATCGCCGCTTGCGCTCCGCTCGCCCGACCGCGGCGCCGCGTACCGGCAGACAACAACACCACTGCACGCTTCATTCATGTTCACCGTGCCCGAAATCGATCCCGTCGCCGTCTCCCTTGGCCCGCTGGCCATTCGCTGGTACGGCCTGATGTACCTGCTCGGCTTCGTTGGCGGCGCATTGCTCGGCGTTTATCGCGCGAGGCAGCCGTCCAATGACTGGACGCCGACGCTCGTCTGGGACCTGCTGTTCTATATCGCGCTCGGCGTGGTGATCGGCGGTCGCCTCGGCTACACGGTTTTCTACCAGTTTGAATACTATGCCGACCGGCCGTGGGAAGTCCTGTACCTGTGGACCGGTGGAATGTCATTTCACGGCGGCGTCATCGGCGTGTTGGTCGCCATGGCGATGTTCGCCCGGCGTCACGACCGATCGCTGTTCGCCGTCGGCGATTTTGCCGTACCGTTGATGCCGCCCGGCCTGTTTTTTGGACGAATCGGGAATTTCATCAACCAGGAATTGTGGGGTCGGGTCACCGACGTACCCTGGGGCGTCGTGTTTCCCCTCGCGGGTGAGCTTCCGCGCCACCCGTCACAGCTCTACGAGGCCTTTCTCGAGGGTATCGTGCTGTTCGTGGTGCTCTGGGTCTATTCCGCCAGGCCCCGCAAGCCCGGCGCCGTCGGTGGACTGTTCCTGGTCGGCTACGCGCTGTCCCGCTTCGTGGTGGAGTTTTTTCGCGAGCCCGACGCCCATCTCGGCACCGTGGCCCTGGGCTGGATGACCATGGGGCAACTATTGAGCCTGCCGATGCTGGCCGTCGGCCTGTGGCTGTTGCTAAGGCGCTAGTTTTTGTCAACAATGAGCGCATGAGAACGTTCTCGATCATCGCGTTGGCGGCGTTTGCCCTGGCGCCCGTGTCCGGCGCCGTGTCCCAGACCATCACCAAGTGCCAGGATGCCGAGGGTAAGTGGCATTACGGCAACTATGCCTCGGAGGCTTGCGGCAACGCCCCGATCACGGAAATGCGCGAAAGCGGCGTCACCCTCGAAGTGCGCGAGTCGCCACCGACAGTGGAGGAACTGCAGGCGCGCAAGGCCGCCGAGCAGGCAGCCAGGGAGGCCGAGATCAAGCGCGAGGAGAAGCGGCGAATCGACCAGGCGCTGATGGAGAAGTACCCGAGCGAGGACGTGATTCTCACCCTGCGCGACCAGCGCCTGGTGGAACTCGAGAAGCAGATCGCGTTCAACCGGACGCAACTCGAAAAGCTCAACGCCGAGCGGGCGACGATGCCCGAAACGGACGGTGAGCTCGACAAGCAGGAGCGTCACGAGTTGACCCAGCGCATCGACCGGTTTCGGCGTGCCATCGAACGCGGACTGGCGGCGATCGAGAAGACGAAGACCGACTACGCGAAGCTGCTCGAACGTTATCGCCAGATCGATCGACAGGATTCCTGAGCGGACCGCGACGGTGGGAATCGAGCGGATCGGTATCGTCTCGGATACGCACGGCGTCGTCGAACCGCCGGTGCTCGAAGTGATCGCCGGCTGCGATCTCGTCGTGCATGCGGGCGACATTGGCGGCGCCGCGGTGCTCGATGCCCTGCGCGATGCCGCGGGCGGCGAGGTGGTCGCCGTGCTCGGCAACAACGACGTCGCCGCCAAGTGGCCGCCGGGCGATGGTGCGACGCTCGACCGGCTCGAAGAGATGGCATTCGTCGACCTGGCGGGCGGTCGCATCGCCATCGAGCACGGCCACCGCATTCACGACACGAAGAACTATCACCGGCGCCTGCGCGCACGGCACGCCGGCGCGCGCCTCGTCGTCTACGGGCACACGCATGTCCGCGCCGTCGATACGGAACAGCGGCCGTGGGTGGTCAATCCCGGTGCGGCGGGGCGGGAGCGCACTCACGGCGGTCCCTCCTGCCTGGTGCTCGATGCCGGCGCGGACGAATGGAGAATCGAGGCATATCGCTTCGAGCTTGCGCCACGCCGGCGAAGGGCGAGCGCCTGAGGTCATCCGCGGCCCAAAGGCGCCGGCGTCCGCGCTATCATAGGCGCCATGTACGAGACCCATTTCGGCCTCTCCGAGGCGCCGTTCTCCATCGCGCCGAATCCGCACTACCTCTACATGAGTGCAAAGCATCGCGAGGCGATGGCACACCTGTTGTACGGCATCGGCGAGGGCGGCGGTTTCGTGCAGTTGACCGGAGAGGTGGGCACCGGCAAGACGACGCTGTGCCGTCAGCTCCTGTCCGAGCTGCCCAAGGATGTCGACGTCGCGCTGATTCTCAACCCGCGCATCGACGAGCTCGAACTGATGCAGTCGGTGTGCGACGAGCTTCGTATCGAGTACGGCCAGGCCCCCACCATCAAGCACCTGCTGGACGCGCTGAATGACTACCTGCTCGGAGCCCACGCGCGCGGGCGCAGCACGGTGCTGATCATCGACGAGGCGCAGAACCTGTCCGCCGGGGTGCTGGAACAGGTGAGGTTGTTGACCAATCTCGAAACCGCGAGGCGCAAGCTGCTCCAGATCATCCTGATCGGCCAGGGCGAGCTTCGCGACAGCTTGCGACGAAGGGAGCTGCGCCAGCTGGCGCAGCGAATCACGGCGCGATATCACTTGGAGCCCCTGGGCCGGCGTGAGGTGGGCGAATATGTACGCCACCGCCTGCGGCGGGCCGGGTGCGATCGCCCCCTGTTCACGCGCGCCGCGCTGGGCCGCGTTCATGTGCTGTCGGGCGGCGTCCCGCGCCTCGTGAACGTACTGTGCGATCGCGCCCTGCTCGGCGCCTGGTCGCGCGGGCGTCAGCGGGTGAATCGTTCCATCGCCTCGCAGGCCGGTCGCGAACTGGCGGGCCGGGCGCCGCGCCGCTGGCGCCGTGCGGCCGCATGGGTCGCGGTCGCGCTGATGCTGCTCGCCGCGCCGGTGGCTGCCTACACCTTCGGCTGGTTGCCGGAACGCGTCGATCGCGAAGTGCGGCAATACGTTCCGTCCTGGATGCCGCGTATCGCGATTCGGCTCGAGGGTTCGACGACCGGCTGGCTGGCCGCGGTCACGGGTATCGCCCACGCCGGCGAGCCGGCGCCGCGGATCGCGCCGTCGCTCGCGCTGGACGAGGAACCGCGCCGCCGTCGACTCTCGGCGCAGCCGCTTGCGCCCGTGGCCGTCGAAACCCTCGAGCAGCCGGGGCGAGAGGCGCTGTTGTCCCTGGTCTCCCGGGAGGGGGGCGGACGCGTGCAGGCACTGCGGGAACTGGCCCGCCTGTGGCGAATACCGGAGGACTCCGTGTTCGATTGCGTCGGCGTCGGCGAGTTCGGCTTGTCCTGCCTCGGCGCCATCGACAGCTGGCAGGAACTCGCGCTACTCGACCGGCCGGCGGTGCTGGCGCTGGGCGAGGAAGGCGGGCCGGGCGGGTTCGCCGTGCTGCGTTATCTCGTCGGCGACCAGGCCGTACTTCGCGTCGCGGATCGCGATCTGCGGGCCAGCCGCGAGACCATCGAGGCGCTCTGGCGCGATTCGGCGGTGATTTTCTGGCGGCGTCCGCCACTGGCATCGATTCCCGTGAACGAGAACTCGCCGGCCGAGGATATCCTGTGGCTGCGCCGTGCCATCAACCTGGAGGCGGCCAACTACGGGGGCGCCACCCTCGCGCGGGTGGAGCGCGACCTGTTCGACACCGAGCTTGCCGATGCCCTGCATGCATTCCAGCGACGTAACGGGCTGAGCGTGCGCGACGTCGCCGGGGAAGTCGAGCTGGTGGTGCTGGCGTCGCGCCTCGGCTACGACGACCACCCAACCCTGGTCCACTGACCCACGGCGATGTCCTATATTCTCGATGCGCTGAAGAAATCCGATCGCGAGCGATCGCTCGGATCGCTGCGCAAGCTGAGCACGCCGGGGGTCGACGCCGCGCGCGGCGATCGGCGCGCCGTCATCGTGCTGATCGCGGTGCTCGGCGTACTGGTCGCCTTCCTGGTGGTCATGGGGTGGTGGTATCGCGAGCCCCTCGGCCAGCTCGTACGCGGCGAGGTTCCGCGCGCCGGCTCGCCGGAATCGACGGCGCCCGCAGCGCTGCAAAACGAGCCGCCGCGAGTCGTCGACAGCACGCGGGACGTAGCGACCGCGACCGGATTGGCGCCGGCACCGCCGCGCGCCGACCGGCCGAACGCGGACGCCGGGGTCGACGCGACACCGTCCGGACCGCCGGCGCCCCTGTCGCAGCTGCCTGACGCGCTGCGAAGCCGTCTGCCGCCACTTGCCGTCAGCGTGGTGTCTTTCTCCGGCGACGCCTCGCGGCGCTTTGTCATGATCGATGGGCAGATCTACAAGGAAGGCGACCAGTTGCCCGCCGGTATCCGCGTGGAGAAAATCATGCGCGGACGCATCGAGCTGTCGATGCTGTCCGAGCGCTTTTTCATCAACCCGTGACCTTCTGCAACGATCCATGAGCGAGGTAGACACCCGATTCCTTGAAGTCGCCGACGGTACGGCCATTGCCTACGAGCACTCGCCCGGTGTTTCGCCGGCGGTGGTCTTTCTCGGTGGCTACATGTCGGATATGACCGGCACCAAGGGCACCTATCTTGCCGAATGGTGCTCGCGCCGCGCGCGACAGTTCCTGCGCCTCGATTACTCGGGCCACGGACAGTCTGGCGGCGAGTTCGCGGACGGTACGATCGGTCGCTGGCGAGACGACGCGCTGGCGGTCATCAGGCACTGCATCGACACACCGTGCGTACTGGTTGGCTCGAGCATGGGTGGCTGGATCATGTTGCTGGTCGGCGGGGTGCCGAACCGTATGGTCAAATCGACGCCCTGTTCGATCAGGTTCATCGGCGCATCGGTGACGACAAGCTGGACCTCCACTTCCGGGTGCTTGCTGC
>JAUIDF010000143.1 GCA_030429125.1 Gammaproteobacteria bacterium
GCTGACCCACCTGGGCGAAGCGCTCGTCGCCGATGACAACTTCTCCGCGCGCTACGATCTCGATCGTATCAAGGGCGTGTTCTCACGGCCCCAGCACAAGCTGGCCGGCCAGTCCTACGACGGCCGCATCCTGGTCCTGAACACGGCCAAGGGCGGTGTCGCGTCGGCCTGGATGCTGCACGAGATGAAGTCGCGCGGGATCACCCCGCTCGCCATACTCTTCAATGCCGCGAACACCATTCTCGCCCAGGGTGCGGCGCTTGCCGACATGGCCATGTGCGACCGCTTCGAGGACGGCGACGTCACGCGGTTGATCCGCTCCGGCGACCGGTTGCGGGTCGAGCCGGCGGCCGGCACCGTGACGATACTGAACCGCTAGCGAAAGCAGTCAGCGCGAACGGTACGATCGCACCGCCTCGGCAAGCGCTTCACCGTCAAGGGCGCGGCAGGTCAGGCCATGGGGGCGCAGCGTGGTCATCGACTCGGCCGCCACCATGGCATTGACCACGGCCTCCTCGGTCGCCTGAACGGCGGCGAGATAGTAGGGATCGAAACTGTCGTCGTTGAGAAAGGCGAACTCGCGCACGTCGCCGAAACGGCGGGTACGCGGCATCGCGTTGGCGGTGGAGAAGGCGAGAAAGATGTCGCCCGAATTGTTGCCGCCCGGCGTACCGTGCAGGGCAATGCCGAGCGATGCCCGCCGCGCCAGTCGCTGCAACTGGTGCGGCATCATGGGGGCGTCGGTGGCAATGATGACGATGATCGAGCCGCTCTCGCGTTCGAACAACAGGTCGTCCCGCAGGACGCGGCCGACCGGCGCGCCGAGCACCGTGAACCAGTCCCGCATGCCGTGGTTGGCCTGCACCAGCGCCGCCACCACGTGCGCGCCCACCTGGCGCGACGACGTGCCGGTGCCGCCCTTGAACTCGTAGCAGATCATGCCCGTGCCGCCGCCGCAGTTTCCCTCGGCCACCGGTCCCGCGGCGGCGCCATCGATCGCGGCGCGCACGTGCGCCTCGGTGACGTGCTGTCCGTTGATGTCGTTGAGGACGCCGTCGTACGTCTCCGCGACCACCGGAAGCGCCCAGTTGTGCTGCCCCGCGAACCCTTCACCGTGATCGATCATCCAGCGAACCGCTGCGTGATGCGCCATGCCGACGCTATGGGTATTGGTCAGCAGGATCGGCCCCTGGAAGTGTCCGCCGTCGGCAATCCAGTGCGACCCGGTCATCTCTCCGTTGCCATTCAGCGCGCTGATCCCTGCCCATACCGGGGTCACGACATCGCCACCGCGCGGCAGGATCGCGGTCACGCCGGTACGCACCGGACCCTCCCCCGGCACCAGCGGACCTTCGCCTGATACCAGCGTGGTCATGCCGACGCGCACGCCGGGCACGTCGGTGATGGCGTTGCCGGCACCGGTGCGGCCCGGAAACTCGAGCCCGTAATCCCGGGCGCGCGGCTTGTCCATGAACTTCTCCGATGGTGGTGTCGGTAACGGCGTAATTATATATTTATCTCACATTAGTTTGCATGTTAGTCTTATATCAACGCGGCGTCCACGCATGCGGTCCGACCGTGGCGCGGCGATTCACAACGATACGAGGAGATGACCATGCCCACGTTCAAACCCCGATTGCTGGCGGCGTCGGCGCTCGCCGCCCTGATTGCCTTCTCCAGTGCCCACGCGGACAAGATCCGTATCGGCTCTCCCTACAAGACCACCACCCTGGATCCGATGCGCTCGGCGGCGGCCGGCAACATCGAGACGTTCGGCCAACTTTACGCGCGCCTGGTCCGGCGTGATGCAAACGGCGAACTCGCGCCCGGCCTCGCCGAACGCTGGGAGATCTCCGACGACGGCCGTATCGTCACGCTGCACCTGAGAGATGCGAAATTCTCCAACGGCGAAACGATCACGGCCGACGACGTGGTCTTCTCGCTACTTCGCGTACGCGATGGCGAGGAGTCGGCCTACCCCGCGCCGCTGCAGCAGCTGGACACCGCCGAGGCGCCGGACGCGAAGACCGTGGTGCTCACCCTGAAGTCGCCTTTCGCGCCCTTTCTCGGCAACCTCGAGGTCTTCAACGTCGGCATCGTGTCGAAACAGGACGTCGAGACCCGGGGCGACGAGGCGTTTGCCTCCGAGCCGGTCGTGTCCGGGCCCTACCGGGTCGAGGCATGGATTCCGAACGAGAAACTCGTCATCGCGCCGAATCCGAACTACTGGCGCGAGGGTTATCCGAAGAACGACGGCGCCGAACTGCTCGAGATCACCGCGGAGAACACGCGTGTCTCGATGATGATTTCCGGTGAACTCGACGCCGCCCGCGAGATTCCGTGGAGCCAGGTGGCCGAGCTCAAGGCGCGTGACGACATCGACATGCCGCTGGAGCCGTCGACGGTCATCTTCATGTCGCTGCTCAACCATGGACGCGCCCCGTTCGACGACATCGAGGTGCGCCAGGCGGCGGCCATGGCGCTCGACCGTCCCGCCATCACCGAGGCGATGACGTTCGGCGCCGCGACACCCGCCAACACGACGCTTCCCAATGCGCTGAAATTTCATGACCACGATCTCGACGTGAACAGCTACGATCCCGACGCGGCCCGCGCGCTGCTCGAGGCGTCCGGTTACGACGGCAAGGAAGTGGTCATCCTGATCGCCGACAACCCGGAACGCGAGAAACAGGCGGTGTTGATGCAGGCGCAGTGGGCGGCCATCGGTCTGAATGCGAAGATCGAGAAGGTGGACGGCGGCACCTGGTGGAGCCGGGTACCCGACGGCGACTACGACGCCGCACCGACCTGGTGGTACAACGAGACCACGGACCCTGACCTCGCGGTTCGATGGGCGCTGTGCGGATCGTGCGGCAACCGTTCCTACTACACCAACTACGACAACGCCGAGGTGAACGAGATGGTGGAGACTGCCGCCGCCGAGCTCGACGAAGACAAGCGCGGCGCCATGTACCGGCAGATGGAGGAGATCACGACGCGCGAAGTCTCGCAGATTCCCCTGTACTATCCGCCGTTCGCCAATGCCTACGGTGCTGGCATCCGGGGGCTGACCATGACGCCCGCGCTGCAGTGGACGCTGGAGGAAGCCGAGCGCGTCGAGTAGCCACGACGAGCGGGGGCGGACCTCGCCCGTCCCCGCTTCTCGCGCACGAATGACCCCGTTCGCTTACATCGGTCGCCGACTGGTTTCGCTGGTGCCGGTACTGATCGGCATCAGCATCATCAGCTTCCTGCTGGTGCAGCTCTCGCCCGGCGATCCCATCCGCCTGCTGCTCGGTCCGCGCGCCACGGACGAGGCGGTGGCTGCCGTACGCCTTGCCCACGGCTTCGACGAACCGTTCTGGCGGCAGTACCTGATCTACCTCGGCAACGTCCTGGAAGGCGATCTCGGCCGCTCCATTCGCTACCGCGTGCCGGTCAGCGAACTCATCCTGCAATTCCTGCCGCGCACGCTGTTCCTGATTGCCTACGTCATGGTCATCACGCTGCCCCTGACCATCGTGCTGGCGGTTGTCGCCGCGCGAGCGCAGGGACGCTTTGCCGACCACGCGGTGAAGCTGTTCGCCGTGCTCGGCATGAGCGTGCCCGTGTTCTGGCTGGCGGTGCTGCTGGCGCGGTACTTCGGCGCCGAGCTCGGCTGGTTCCCGGTGAGCGGCTGGGGCGAGGGATTCACCGGGCACCTGCACCACCTGTTCCTCCCGGCGATCAGCACCTCGCTGTGGCTGGTCCCGCTGCTCGTGCGCAACCTGCGCGGTGCGCTGATCGAACAGATGGAATCGGACTACGTTACCGCGTGCCGCGCCCGCGGCCTGCCCGAGGGCGAGATCTTCCGGCGCCACGTCCTGCGCAACTCGGTGCTGCCGACGCTGCACCTGCTGGGCGTGATGATCGCCTTTCTCGTCGGCGGCTCGGTGGTGGTCGAGATCGTCTACGCCGTGCCCGGACTCGGCGCGCTGATGGTCGGTTCCGTCATCGGTCGCGACTACTACGTGGTACAGGGCCTCACCCTCGCCTACGCGGTCGGCACCGTGCTGGTCACCCTGACCGTGGACCTGGTGACCGCCGTCATAGACCCGAGGACCGGCCAGTGACGCAGGCCGCGCCGCATCGGTCGACGCGGGCCGCCTGGCAGCCGCTCAACGGCGAGATCGCCGTCGGCGGCGCGATTCTGGCGGCGTGGGTGCTGCTGGCGCTGGGCGCGCCGTGGATCGCGCCGTACGATCCCAACGCGATCGACCTGCGTGGCATCCTCGCCGCGCCGTCCGCCGCCCACCCCTTCGGCACCGACCAGCTCGGTCGCGACGTCCTCTCCCGCGTCATCCACGGTGCGTCATGGCGCCACTGGTCATCGGCGTGCTCATCGGCCTGACGTCGGGCTACTTCGGCGGCGCCGTCGACGCGCTGATGATGCGCCTGGTGGACGTGACCGTGGCCTTTCCGTTCTTCATCCTGGTGATCGCCATCGTCGGCGTGCTGGGACCGGGGCTGTCGAACTACTTCATCGCCCTCGCCCTGGTGGCCTGGGTCGCCTATGCCCGGTTGATCCGCGCCGAAGTGCTGGTGCTGCGGCGTGCCGAGTTCATCGAGGCGGCCCGCACCCTCGGCTTCGGCCACGCCGTCATCCTGTTCCGCCACGTGCTGCCCAACGCCCTCGGCCCCATCGTCATCTACGCCTGGACCGATGCGCTGCTGGTCATACTCGCCGGCGCCAGCCTCGGGTTTCTCGGCCTCGGCGCTCAGCCGCCCACCGCCGAGTGGGGCGTCATGATCGCCGACGGTCAGCCCTACGTCATCCAGGCGTGGTGGATCTGCTTCTTTCCCGGCCTCGCGGCCGTCACGCTCGGCCTCGGTTTGATCCTGGTCAGCGACGGCCTGGCGCGACAACACCAGGTGGTGCAATGACTTCCCTGGTGTCCGTCGAGTCGTTGCGCGTCGACTTTACCTCCGCGTCCGGCACGGTCAATGCCGTGCGCGACGTCAGCTTCGATGTCGCCCCCGGCGAGATCCTCGGCATCGTCGGCGAAAGCGGATCCGGGAAGTCCGTCAGCTGCCGCGCCCTGCTCGGGCTGCTGCCGCGCCACGCGCGAATCGACGGACGCATCGTTTACGATGGCCGCGACCTGTCGACGATGTCCGCCGCGGAGAAGACCGCGCTTCGGGGTCGCGAGATCTCCATGATCTTCCAGAACCCGTCGTCGCACCTCGATCCGCTGATGACCATCGGCGAGCAGGTGGCCGAACCGCTGCGCCGGCTGTTCGGCATGGAGCGACGCGCCGCCCGCGAGCGCGCCCTGGCGCTGCTTGATATCGTTCGCATTCGCGATGCCGCCCGACGCATGAACGCCTACCCGCACCAGTTGTCCGGCGGCATGAAACAGCGCGTGCTGATCGCCGCCGCACTGGCCTGCGAGCCGCGGCTGCTGCTGGCGGACGAACCCACCACGGCGCTGGACGTGACCGTGCAGGCCGGCATTCTCGACCTGCTGCGCACGCTGAACGCCGAGCGGGGCCTGTCGGTCATCCTCGTCTCCCACGACCTCGGCGTGATCGGCGAGGTGTGCGACCGGGTCGTGGTCATGCGTGGCGGCGAGATCGTCGAACAAGGCCGCGTGAGCGACGTGGTGACTCGTCCGCGCAATCGCTACACGCGCGAGCTCATCGGTTCGCAGCCGGGCCGGCTGCCATCGATGGCGGGCGAGAAGGTCACCGGCACGCCGCTGCTCGCGGCCGAGGGACTCTGCGTGCACTTCTCCGACAGAGCCGCTTTTTCGGGCCTCGTCAAACGGTCCGACCCGGTGGTTCGCGCCCTCGACGACGTCAGCCTGACGGTGCAACGGGGCGAAACCTTCGGCATCGTCGGCGAGAGCGGCTCGGGCAAGAGCACTTTCGCGCGCGCGGTGATCGGACTGGTGCGGGCGAGCGCCGGGGAGATCCGCTACGATGGCCGCCCGACTGCCGCGCTCGACCCGGCGCAGACGAAGCAATTCAGGCGCGACGTGCAGATGATCTTCCAGAGTCCCTACGATTCTCTCAATCCGCGCATGCGGGTGCTCGACATCATCGCCGAGCCGATCTGGCGTCACGGGCTCGCCGACCGCGCGACCGCGCTCGACCAGGCGGCGGAATTGATGCAGAGAGTCGAACTCGATTCATCGCTGGCCCGACGTCGACCGCGCCAGCTTTCCGGCGGCCAGTGCCAACGCGTTTCCATCGCCCGCGCGCTGGCGCTGTCGCCGCGCCTGCTGATCGCCGACGAAGTGACCTCTGCCCTCGACGTGACGATACAAGCGCAGGTGCTTCGCCTGCTCGCACGGCTGAAGACGGAGCGCGACCTGACCATCATCTATATCAGCCACGACCTCGCGGTGGTGCGAAGGTTCTGCAACCGCGTGGCCGTGTTTCAGCACGGCCGGCTGGTGGAAAGCGGCGATACGCAGGCAGTATTCGATGCGCCGTCGCAGGCATACACGAGAACGCTGGTCGATTCGGCGCCCGATCTCGATGGCCGCGTGAAGGCGGCGCTTCCCGCGTGAGCCGCCGCGCGCGGGACAGCGGCCGGGGATGGAGCGAGCTCGAGGCAGCGCTCGCGGCGCGCGAAGCGGACCTGACACCCGCGGCGCGATCCATCGCCGCGCACTTTCGCGAGCACGCCGCGACACTGCCCTACGAGACCGGCGCCGGACTGGCCCGGGCCATCGGCGTCAGCGAGATGACCATCATCCGCTTCGTGCGCGACCTCGGCTACGCCAACCTCCGCGATCTCAAGAATCGACTGCGCCCGCGTTCCGGCAATGCCGAGGCACTCGACGACGTCGGCGAGCGCTTCACGCACCAGTCCATCGACATCGGACACCTCACGCGCAGCCTCTCCCTCGAGCTCGAGGCCGTGCAGCGAGCCTACGAAATGACCACGGTGGAGCGCTGGCCGCGCATCGTCGAGCTGCTCGCCCGGCGCCAGGCCGTATACGTGGCCGGCTTCCAGGCCACCCAGGGCGTCGCGCTGGACTTCTCCAGCCGCCTGAAATACGTCCGGCCGGGTGTGCGATTCGCCGATGACGCCACCGGTGTGCACTCCGACATTCTCGAGGTGGAACCGAAGAAGTCGGTACTGGTCATCGTCGACACCGCATCCTATGCGCGCAAGGGCATCCTCCTGACGCGCAAGGCGCGCGAGCTGGGCATGCCCATCGTCGTCGTCACGGACCGCTTCAGTCACTGGGCGCGCGAGTACACCGACGACGTCCTGGAGATGAACACTCACGTCGGTACGTTCTGGGATTCGACAGCGAGTTTGTGCGTGGTGCTGAACCTGCTCACCCACGCCGTCGCCGCGCGCCTGGGCGACACCGCGCGCCAGCGGTTCCGTGCCATGGCCGCCCTCGGCGAGCACTTCAACGAGTTCGACGGCGCCGCCAGCCGCATGGGCGAGACGCGACGCATGACGCGCGGCAAGACGAGCCGAAAGAAACCCCGATAGCGCTCCAGCGTCGTGGGCGGATCGGCCGGGATCACCAGGATAACCATGAATGCCTGTCCGGCCCACAAGACGCTATCGAGATTGATGCCCTCGTAGACGGTCGCTGCCGGGCGGCGTGCGCGATACGATCCGCCGCGCACGTCGCTGTTGCCCCGGCGCGCCCTATCTGCCCTTGCGATAGATCTCCTCCTGTTCCTCACCTTCGGCGAGGAGGAATCCGGCAAGTCCCTTTTCCAGTCGTGAAAGGGCATGATCGACCAGGATGTATCGCCCGGGCACGTCGATCCCGAACTCGACCATGGTCGCGCCGCCCGGTGCGACGGAGGTTGTCTGGACATTATGCAACGGCTCGTCTGTGATGGCACCCTCGTCGTACACGCGATCGAAGATCTCGCCGATGACGTGGAACGACGACGTGGCGTTGGGCCCGCCGACACCGAAGAATATACGCACGGCATCGCCCACGATCGCCTTCAGCGGCTGCTCGACCGTCAGCGCGCCCACGGAGCCATTGAAGGTGAAGTACTCCGCGTCTTCGTCAAGCAGCTTGTCCACGCTGAACTCGAGGTTGCCGCGTGTCCCATGCGACTGGGCGGTATACAGTTCGCCCTGCATCACGTAGAACTCCCGGTCCATGGTCGGCAGTCCACCGTCCGGTTCTATCACCGCCAAACCGTACATTCCGTTGCTGATGTGATGCGCCACCATGGGCGTCGCACAGTGGTACACGTAGACCCCGGGATTGAGCGCCTTGAACGTGAACGTCGCTTCGCCGCCCGGGGGGACCTGGGTCAACTCGGCGCCGCCGCCCGGTCCGGTCACGGCGTGGAAGTCCACGGAGTGGGTCATGGTGCTCGACGCGGGGTTCTTGAGCGTGACAGTCACCGTGTCGCCGACCCGCGCACGAAGCATTGGCCCCGGAATCAACTCATTGAAGGTCCAGAACCGATAGGCAGTGCCGTCGGCCAGTCGCGCGGTCCTTTCCACGGTCTCGAGAACGAAATCGAGGTGGGTCGGTGCGCGGCCCCCGACCGGCGCCGGCAGGTCGACGGGACTTCGCACCACGCTCGGCAGGGACTCGGCGCTCGCCTGGCGCTCGCCCACCTGGATCAGCCCCTCCATTCCGGCAGCGCGATGGCCGGGCACCGAGCAAAAGTAGACGTACTCGCCTTCCTTGTCCGCGCGAAACACCATGACCGAGCTCGAGCCCGGCCCGGAAATTTGATCCGTCCTGGCATCGAAATCCGGCGCGACGACGTCATGAAGCGCGCCGTCGCCGTTGACCAGCGTGATCTGCACCACCTCGCCGGGCTCTACGACGAGCACCGGGTTCACCATGCCATCGATTTCGCCGCCCACGCCGGTGAAGATCATCTTGCCCTGTCCGATACCGGTGCGCAGCGTGAACGTCACGTCCGGCTTGTAGTCGGCGGCCTGGGTCGCGGCCGTCATCGCGATCAGCAACAACGCGGCTACCCGCGCCAGCAGGCGTCGCAAGGAAGTTGCAGTGTTGACCATTGTCTTGCTCCAGTAATGTTCGGCTTGGACCGACCGTCGGTCCGATGCCTTGGAGCAAATGTTGTAACGGCGAGGCTCTGTTTGTACTTGACCTTGGTCAAGGGCGGCCGCCCCGCATGCCGGCCGTATCAAGCGCCGGCGCGCAATATCTCCCGCAGCCTGTCAACGTCGAGCAGCGTAATGCCCCGCTTCTCGACGCGAATCAAACCCGCCGACGACAGGCGCCCGAGAATTCGGGAGAATGTCTCCGGTTGAATGGATAGCCGCGAGGCGAGGACGTTCTTGGGCACATTGAGTTCGACACGATCATCCCGTACGACGGTACCACCGCCCGCGTTCAACATGTAGCCGATGAACCT
>JAUIDF010000144.1 GCA_030429125.1 Gammaproteobacteria bacterium
CCATTCGCTGTCGATGCGGCACGTCGATGGCGCGTCTGGCGCACGGGTTTCCACGGGTGTCGGGATGAGACGCATAGGCGCCCCTGGGCGGCCATACGGCGTATGCGGTACAGGTGGTGACGATCGCGTGTCGACGGCGTCATGATCTCGATGCGCCGTCATAGCGTAGCGGTCTTCCTCGCCACCGTGCTACTGGCGCACTGGCCGTGGTCAGCGCCCGGGGCGCAGGGTCTGATCGAGCTGCCGGAATGTGCGGATTCCTCGGACGCGGTCCTGCTGGTCGAGCCCGTCGATGGCGGCTTGTCCCTGGAAAACGCGCTTCTCGGTCGGCGTTCGACGAGACGTTTCAGCGCATCGCCAATTGCCATTCGTGAGTTGTCGCAAATTCTCTGGGCGGCGCAGGGCCTGAATGACGTGGCCTCCGGCGGGCGTACCAGTCCGTCCGCGGGCGGCGTGTATCCGCTCAGCCTGTACGTCGCCGCGCATGATGTCGAAGGCGTCGATCCCGGCATTTATCGCTATCGGCCCGGCTGCCACGACCTGGTTCGCCGCATGGAGGGAAACTTTGCTGACGATTTGTTCGAGATGGCGCAACGGCAGCCCTGGGTGCGGGCGGCGCGTGCCGTGGTGATTTTCGTGGCCGATCCGGCGACAGTTGCCCGCAAGTATCCGAATTATCCCCGCGAATCGACGATTCTCGAAGCCGGCCACATCAGCCAGAATATTTACCTGCAGGGTGTCTCGCTGGGCCTTGGTGTCGTCGCGGTCGGCGGGTTCTCACGCCGGGCATTGCACGAGTTTCTCGATCTGCCGGAAGGAGAGGAGGTCATCTACCTGAACCTGCTCGGCCACGTGGCGAAGCAGTGACTTCGCCGACAGGATCGGGATATCGCCGTACCACGGTCTCCCGGCGCAAGGAGACGATTGCACAGGTAACGAATCCGGCCGGGTCGCGTTCGAAGACCGTCGTTGCTATTCCCGCAAGCTGTCGAGCGTCGCGCCCTGTGCCTCGATGATCCTGTGCAGTACGGCCGGCATTTTCCTCGGCAGCGTAAACAACTGGTTCGACCGCCTGTCGGCTGTCTCCTCCAGGGCATCGATAGCGCTGCTTATCCGGTCCGCAAGCTGCTCTTTCTTGGGAATGTAGCGGTCGGAGTACGATTTTCTGGGCTTGAACAGGATCGGGTTGGTATTGATCTCCCACACCTGGACGCGCCCGTCGACGATACCGTAGTCGATTCGTCCGTACTCGATTCCGGCGATCTGGAATATGCGCTTCAATTGCTCGCGGTGAGGATTCTCCTCGAGGTAGCGGGTTTCCTCCATTCGCAACCTGTCATCGCCGGCGCGTCCGTCCTTCTGAACCCATTCCCTGTCAAACAGCATGTGGGCCGGAAAGATCTGATCGCCGATCCTGAACGCGGAATACTTTCTGTATATCCCGTCTTCTCCGCATACGTCGCAGTACTCCGTGATCACCAGCCCGTCGAGATGGTACGTCGTCATCGAGGCGTTGAGGATGGCGTGGTCGAGTTGCTCCCGATCATGGATCAACCTGGACATCGGTCCGGCATGATCGTCGGCGTTTCTCAGGAACACCGGGTATCGAATGTCCGAGTCGATGGCGTCCAGTCGGTGAATCCTGAAGGTGTTGATTCCTTCGCGATGCATTCGGGACAGTAGCTCGAAGCGACGACACGAGCGCACCGGATGGTTCACCATCCGGATGGCGTTGCCTGCCTGCGCGGCCAAGGCGTCATGAACGGTCGATACAACCGCCCGTTGCCCTTCGCCGAGGCGTTCGACGTCGGAAAAAATGACCACGCCCGGTCTGACCCCCTTGAGCTGGCGCAACCTCTCGTAGGGTACGATGACCAACTGGCCCTTGAGCGCCTGACTCCATTCGCGCAGGTAGATTGCGAACGTGTAGCTGTGCTTGTGGGTGACAAAGACGGTGATCACGGCGCTAAGTTCCGACTTCCCGAATTCAAGCAAGCAGGTTTGTGGTGATCACCCGGTGGCGTCACGCGTCGAACCGGTATCGATCCCGGGCGCCCGCGTGGTTACCAGCTCACCATCCGGTCCGAGGGCAGGGTACCGCTTTCGAGTACCGCATCGATATCCTTCAGGCAACGAATGCTGACGACCATGGTGGGCGGCAGGCGTTTGCCGAGCTTCTCCTCGAGCGCGGTCAGCAACCGCATGTGCGCGAGACTGTCCCACGCGTCGTAGTTGTCAATCATTGCATCGTCGGGAATATCGGACTCCGAGCGGTTGACGGCCTGCGCCAGCAGGCGACGCGCATTGTCCAGGTCAACGACGGATGGGGTCTCAGCGCTCATCGTTCTCGTTCCGGTCGAGGTCGGTAGTCATCGATACAGTTCGGGCTGCGGTCGGCTCGCGCGCCTGTCGGAGCGTGATCACTCCGTCATTCCCCGGTACAGGCACGGCGAACGTTGTCGCGGTTGATTTTGCCACGATCCGTCTTCGGAATCTCGTCCAGTACGAACCAGCGTTCGGGCACGCAGTCACCCCGAATGCGCGCAAGGCACCAGTCGCGCAACTCGGCCTCGCTGCCCTCGAAGCCCTGGCGCAGCCGCACGGCGACTGCCACGCTCTCGCCGTTGATGTCGTCGGGCACGCCGAAGGTGCAGGCCTCTTCGACATCCGGGTGCCGTTCCAGCAACAGGTCGATCTCCTCCGGCAGAATCTTCATGCCGGCCCGGTTTATCTCGGTCTTGAGTCGCCCGAGCAGGCAGATGGTGCCGTCGGCGTCGACCCGGCCGTAGTCGCCGGTGCGATACCAGCCGTTGTCGATGGCGGATGCCGTGAGATCGGGCCGGCGCTAATATCCCGACATGCATGACGGGGTGTCGAGCACGATCTCGCCGGTGCCCGCGGTGGTGATTCGTCCATCCTCGGCACGCACGCCCGCGCGTCCGCCCCACATCGTGCCGACCAATCCGTCGGCAAGACCGGCTTCGGCCGGGCAGGCGCCGGCGGTCCAGTTGGCCGTCTCGGTCAATCCGTAAAGGTTCCAGACGTCGACGTGCTCGCCGCACCAGGCGCGAATCTCCCGCCATTGCGCCGCCGACAAGGGCGCCGAGCCGACGTGGACCCGCGCCAGCGAGGGCAGCGGTCGCGACGGGCACAGCCGGGTGACGACTTTCCACAGCGAGGGCACCGAGCTCATGAACGTGATGGCGTGCTCATCGAGCACGGTCGCGAGCCTCGCGCAGCCGGGCATGCCCGGGTTGGGAAACAGGAACAGCGCGCCGCCGGCGGCCAGCGGCGTCAGGCAATTACCGATCAGTCCATGGCCGAAGTGGGTGGGAAGCACGCACAACGAGGCGGCCAGCACGGTGTCGCCCATGGCCTCGCGGTTGAGGCGCAGTCGAGCACCCAGGCTCGCACCGGTGTGCACCACGCCCTTCGGCTCTCCGGTGGTTCCCGAGGTGAACAGGATCAGCGCGGGGGCATCGGCCGGCAGCGAGATCACCTGGCCTGGGGCGTCGTCGGCACGTTTTGCCGGGACCGCCGCGAGGTCGATGACGGGGACCTGCGCGATCGAGTCGGGACGCTCCGCGTCGCCGCGTTTCGTCACCAGTGCCGGCTGCACGAATCCGACGATGCGTTCGAGCTCGCCGGGAGTGAGCGACTGGTTGGTGCACACCGCGCAGGCGCCGACGGACCACGCCGCCAGCAGTTCGCTGAAAAAGGCGGGCGTACCGCCGTGGCAGATCACGATCGTGTCGCCCGGTCCCACGCCGCGTGCCGCCAGCGACGCGGCCACGCGGGCGGTCTCGGCACGCAGGCGCCCGGCGTCCCAGGTTTCACCCCGGTGCACGTCGGTGATCGAGGACAGTCGCGCGGTGTCGACGAGTGTCGGGCTATTCATTGGCGTCGGCCCGGTCAATGGGAACCCTCGCGACCGCAAGCGGGGTCGCGACGTTCGGTCCCTTCAACCGCCGGTCGCGGGATCGTCACGGCCGGCTTCCGCCGACGGCTCCCCGCGCTGCTGTTTCAGCTGCTCTGCCCACTCCTCGCGGAACATGGCGAAGTGAAATATGTCGGCGCGGCCGCCTTCCACCGCCGCGGTTTCCTCCTTGAACACGCCCTCGCAGGTGAATCCCATGGACAGGTAGTTGTAAATCGACGGATAGTTCCGACCGACCACCATGCCCTTGTACTTGAGCGTGTTGAGGCGGTTGAAGGAAAACTGCATCACCCGTGCCCGGACCTCCTTGACCACGCCGTCGCCCCAGAACTCCTTGTCGACGACGATGTTCGATTTCGCCGTACGATTCTTGATCGTCGCCATCAGGGTGATGAAGCCGATCATCTCGCTGTCTTCCTTGCGATGAATGCCGAGATGAAAATTGTTGCGGTTGTTGAAGCTCAACACGTGGCGAATGCAGTCGTCCATGGACCAGTTACGGGGCTTGCGGTTCAGGCCCGCCATGATCTCGGCATCGTTCCACCAGCTTCGATAGCGTTCGGTAACGCCCTGTGCGGCGGTTGAGCGCAGCACGTACCGCCGGCTCAGCAGCGCGAGCTTCATGCCCGGCTGCCAGGTATTGGGGCGGCGCGCGGTGCCGGACTGCGACGGTTGTCGGGCGGCAGGTGTGTCCGTTTCGTTCGCGGCCATCGGGTCTTGCGTCCGTGGTTGCGGGTTGCGGGGTGGAATCGAGGCTAGCCCAGCCCCGGGAGGCTGTCAATTGCAGGCGGTGCCCCGCCCTTGACTGGATTTGATGCTATCTTCGCGCCAGTGCACAAACCGCTCGACCGCGTTGCGTCTGATCCTGGACGACCCATGAACGACTCTGCCCGTGCGCCGGATTCGAAACCGGCTACCGATCCGGTCCGGACCATTTTCGATTTATACGCCGCGCGGCGCTACGACGATTTGTCCGCGCACCTGCTTTCGCACCTGGACAAACTGGCGCGCCGGGAAATATTCGATCCCGACCGCGCCACGCTGTGCCGTCACATGGATTGGCTGTATGCCTTCCTGTCGGTGTTCGTCCGCCCCGACTACGCGCCGGGCCGGCGGTATCTCACGCGCTTCATCAACCACAATGCGACCATCTCCAACCTGGTTGCCGTGTCGAGCCTGGGTACGACGGATGACTACCTGCGTCTCTTCGGCGATAACCCGCGGCAGATCGGAAAGTTTCTCGCGCTGTGCTCGGCGCGAAACACCGCGCGCCTGGACTACGACCTGCTGTTCCAGCGGGCGCCGATGCTCAGCAACCTGTGGTACACGGCGTACTTCGACTCGTTCCAGGCATCCATGGGCGACCCGGTGGCCTGGCGGAACCTGCAGCAGCACCTGCGCCAGGCGTCGCGCCCGGCGTTCGTCCGGCGGCTGGTCGCCTTCCCGCGCGCCAACAGTGTTTTCTACGCCTGCAGCTACGTCGACGGTGAGCATGATCGTGCACTGAAGGGGCGCATCAACGCGGTCATGCAACGCAGTCCGCGGATTGCCGGGATCGAGGTGACCAATCGGCCGGATCCGCGGCACGTTGCCGTGGTCAGCATGTTCTGGCGCTCAAACCACTCGGTGTACAGGAATTTCTCCCGCTTCGTTGCCGCTTTGGCGGAGCGGTTTCGCCTCACGCTCATTCGACGTGCGCCGCCCGACGGTCGGGATGCGGATCACGAGGACGTTTTCGAGCGCATCATCGATTTCGATTTCAAGGACCCGTCATCCGTCACCGGCAACGATTTCGGGGCCGTGTTCTTCGCCGACGTGGGTATGAGCCTGGACAGCATGTTGCTGGCCAACCTGCGGCTGGCCCCGGTACAGATCGCGGGGGTCGGTCACTCGGTAAGCGGATTCGGCAACCTGGTGGACTATTTCATCAGTGGCGCGGAAACCGAGCCGGCGACGTCCCCCGAACGACACTACAGCGAGCGGCTCGTGCTGATTCCAGGGCTTGGCGTCGTTCACAATGTTCCGCGATACGCACCCACCGGGGCGACGCGCGATGCCGGCCCGTTGTTGATCAACTGTTCCTGGACCGCGCAGAAGATCAACCACTCGCTGCTCGAAGTCCTCGCCCGCATCGTCGCCGGTGCCCGGCGCGACATCATGTTCCAGTTCTTTCCCGGCCATGCCCTGCGCCGGCACGCCGGCTACCTGTCCTTCGTACGCCGGTTGAGATCGATGCTTGGCGAGACGCGCGTGGAGGTATCGCCACCGTTGCCCTACGAAGGTTACATGCGAGCCATCGAGCAGTGTGATTTCGCCATCGATGCCTTTCACTACGGCGGTTGCAATACCGTTGCAGATTGTCTCTATCTCGGCAAGCCGATGGTGGCATGGGAGGGAGAGCGTTGGAACAACCGGATCGGGTCGGCCATGCTGAAGCGAGCGGGTCTCGACGACCTGGTGGCCACGAATGCCGACGAGTACGTGGCGAAGGTGCTGCAATTGGTCAACGACGACGAGGCGCGGCTGAATGCGACCCGGCGCGTGGTCGAGGCCGATCTCGACGCGACCGTGTTCTCGACCGCCGACGCGCCCTGGTTTGCGCAGGCTGTCGACTACCTCGTCGGGAATCACGCGACCCTGTCGCGAGAACGCGACCGCGCGCCGATCGTGATCAGTGAACGGGTGTAGCGCGCCGCACGGGTTCGCCGAGTACCGAGTCGATGCGACTGAGCATTTGCTCGAGCTGCCAGCCCTTGTCCTGGTCGGCGTAGCGCGCCGCGAATCGTTGCGCCGATTCCGTGAAACGGTCCATTGTCAGCAGCGCCTCGAGTTTCCGCGCCATGCCCAGTGGCCTGAGCTGGGGGGCCGACAGTCCGGCACCGAGGTCCTGGACGCGAAAGGAGACGATCTGCCGCTCCAGCGTGGTGGGCAGGGTCAGCAGCGGCTTGCCGGCCAGCAGGACGCTGGCCGAGGATGACAGGCTGCCATTGGTGATGGCCGCATCGCACTCGGCCAGCACCCGGTTGACGTTGGCCGGCCGATCGACGAAGTGCAGCCGCGACGATGCGTACTGCCGTTTCATTTTCTCCCCCAGCCGCGGGGCGTAAATGATGGCGCGCACGCAGAGGCGGGTCATGGATTCGAACAGCGAACCGATGGTCTTGAAGGGGTAGAGGTAGGCGAAGACGCGTGGGCCGCTACCCTGCGGCCAATCGTAGTTCTCCCCGAACGAGCGCGGCGGGAACGTACCGATGTAATCCGTCGCCGCGCGTTCGCCATAGTGGTCGAGTTCGCTGAAGTTCATCAGGAAGCGCGAATCGCCGTCGACGATATCGTGCGCCGCTTCGATCGGTTTTCCACCCTCGCGAGACAGCGTTTCATTGATCCGTTCCAGCATGTCCGACTCCTGCTTATCAAGTCCCAGGCGCGTGTTGTCGGCCCAGTAGCGCAGCGCCGGCACCGGCGATGTCGGCGGCGGTATGAAGAACCCGGTGCCGCTGGTAATGCGTCGAAAGTCGAAGGCTCGCGCCGCCAGCGCGGCACACGGCGCGGCGTCGAACACGGCGACATCCGGCCGCATCGACTCATACAGGAAGCGCCAGGCATTCAACCGTGCGGCAAGATGAACCGGGTTGGAAAAGCCGGCGTTGTGCAGGACGTCGATGTAGCTGTGGCCGGGTAGCCGTGGCGATTCGATCTTGCCGTAGAGCGCCGGGGATTGAACGAACGTGACGTCCACGTTGGCGAAAACGGAGCCGGCATTGTTCAGGTCTCGACTGGCGAAGAATACCCGGTGACCGCGCCGCACGAGTGCGTCGGCGACGTCGAGATAGGGCATGATGTGCCCGAAGCCCGTGCCGAGCTCCCAGGCGAACAATATGCGGGACACGCGCATTTCCGGTGAATATCGAGCCCGAACGATACCGGATAACCGCCCGCCGGTGCACGCGGTGCCGGTGGCGGCAAGGCGGCGGCGACAACGCCGGACGGTCGGGTCAGTCTTTCCTGGCCGTGACTAAATTCGATAAAAACGATAGTTTTTTGATAATCGTTCATTCTGGTCAATCGGCCGGGATATTATTGTTTTCGTAATGGTACGGCGGTACGATCAGGGTATAGAGATGGGCGGGGTGTGCCCATGCAAAAAAACCTGGACCGTCGTATAAGCCAGCCGACCGCATCCGGAACGCGGCAGCGACGAGAGAAACGGGGACAATAGGATGGACAAGCGCAGACCCCTTGCAGACCGCACCGAGTTCCACTGGCGCCAGGTCAAAAAGAACGGAAGGGAGATGTCGATATGCCGGTCGGTGGCCTTCTTCACCGCCCTGGCACTCGGCCATTATGGCATGGCGGTAGCCGGCCCCAGCGGCGGCGTCATCACCCGCGGCTCGGGTTCGATCGAACAGGCCGGTCCGCGCACGGACATCGAGCAGGCGACACGCCGCCTTGATATCGACTGGACCACCTTTTCCACGCGCGCCAACGAAAGCGTCAACTTCCACCAGCCCGACCGGTTGTCGACCGCCGTCAACCGCGTCGTCGGCGGCGTCCCCAGCGAACTGCGCGGCGCCCTCAACGCCAACGGTCGCGTATTCATCATCAACCGTTCCGGCATTACGTTCCACGGCACGTCGCAGGTCAACGTCGGCGCGCTGCTGGCGACGACCGCGGGGCGCGTGTCCGGCGACGGCGACTCGCTGCGCTTCGATGATGCCGCCGGCGCGGTCATCAATCACGGCAACATCAACGTTTCCGACGGCGGTTTCGCGCTGCTCGTCGCACCCGACGTCACCAACACCGGCTACATTCAGGCCGACCTCGGTCGCGTGACGCTGGCCTCGGGCAAGGGTTTCTCCATCGATCTGCGAGGCGACGGCCTGATCTCCTTCAAGGTGGACGATGAAGTGGTCGGCACGGTGGTGAACGCGGGCGTGGTGCGCGCGCGTTCCGGCGTCGTGCAAATGACCGCCGCCGACGCCCAGGACGCCGTTGCCGGCGTCATCAACATGGGTGGCGTGATCGACGCCGACGCCATTGCCGGCGGCCCCGCGGGCAAGGTGCTCGTGCATGGCGGTGAGACGAACGTTTCCGGCGACGTCAGCGCCGACGGTCCGTCCGGCGGCGAGATTGCCATTACCGGTGATCACGTGTCGCTGACCGGCGCCGACGTCAGTGCATCGGGCCCGGGCGGCGGCGGTGAGGTGCTCATCGGCGGCGACTACCAGGGCAAGGGAGCCACCTATCGCGCCCGCACCACCGATATCGATGCCGAGAGCCGCATCAGCGCCGACGCCACGGGCAACGGCGACGGCGGCTACGTCATCGTCTGGTCCGACGGCACGACGTCGGTACACGGACTGATCACCGCGCGCGGCGGACCGTCCGGCGGCGACGGCGGATTCATCGAGAC
>JAUIDF010000387.1 GCA_030429125.1 Gammaproteobacteria bacterium
CTAATGGTTTCCATGTGCGTCACGAGACCCGCGCCTAGAAGTTGATGACGCTGCGGATCGACTCGCCCTCGTGCATGAGGTCGAATGCCTTGTTGATGTCGTCGAGCGGCATCTGGTGGGTAATCAGGTCGTCGATGTTGATCTTGCCTTCCATGTACCAGTCGACGATCTTGGGCACGTCGGTGCGCCCGCGCGCGCCGCCGAAGGCGGTGCCGCGCCAAACGCGGCCGGTGACCAGCTGGAACGGCCGGGTGCTGATTTCCTGGCCCGCCCCCGCCACGCCGATAATGATGGATTCGCCCCAGCCCTTGTGGCAGCACTCCAGCGCCTGGCGCATCACATCGACGTTGCCGATGCATTCGAAGGAGAAGTCCGCGCCACCCTTGGTCAGGCTGACGAGGTACGGCACAAGGTCGCCCTCGACTTCGCCGGGATTGACGAAGTGGGTCATGCCGAACTGGCGACCGAGCGCCTCGCGGCGCGGGTTGAGGTCGACGCCCACGATCATGTCGGCGCCGGCCAGGCGCGCACCCTGGATGACGTTCAGCCCGATGCCGCCGAGGCCGAAAACCACGACGTTGTCGCCCGGCTTGACCTTCGCGGTGTTGATGACCGCGCCGATGCCGGTGGTGACGCCGCAGCCGATGTAGCAGACCTTGTCGAACGGCGCGTCCTCGCGAATCTTCGCCAGCGCGATCTCCGGAACCACGGTGTAGTTGGAAAACGTCGACGTGCCCATGTAGTGGAATACGTCGTCCTTGCCGAGTTTGAAGCGGCTGGTGCCGTCGGGCATGACGCCGCGTCCCTGGGTCTCGCGAATTGCCTGGCACAGGTTGGTCTTGCCGCTGGTGCAGTACTCGCACTGGCGGCACTCCGGTGTGTACAGCGGTATGACGTGGTCGCCCTTCTTCAGGCTGGTGACATCGGGACCCGTGTCGACGACGATGCCGGCACCCTCGTGACCCAGGATGGCGGGAAACAATCCTTCCGGGTCGGCGCCGGATCGGGTGAACTCGTCGGTATGACACACGCCCGTCGACTTGATCTCGACAAGCACCTCGCCGGCGCCCGGTCCGGCCAGTTCGACGGTTTCGATGGACAGGGGCTTTCCGGCTTCGAACGCAACGGCCGCGCGTGTTTGCATGACACCTCCTAGCGAATGGACAGTGATATTATGGGGAACTCTTTGGAGTCCCGATCTTAAACGCAAGAAACCATCGATGAAAGCGCATACGGTTTTCGCAGTCGCCTTGTTGGCATCGGCGCCCGCCCTGGGGTTCGAGTACCCGATCAGCTTCGCCACCGTCGACTGCGACGGAAACCCGGGCATGGTCTCAGTAGACGTGTCGCGCATCTACAAGGTGCAGTCCCTGGGCTGTGAGAACGGCACCGCGCTCGGCCAGGTCGTGATCCGCAACGACGCGGGCGGCTACGACGTTGCCACCGTCTCGGCCGAAGAGGCCGAGAGCCTGCAGCAGGAAATCAGGGACTACACGCGCGCGCGGCGCGAAGCGCTGCAGAAAGGCGGGACGGTCATCATCGGAAATTGATCGTCGTCAACGCCGGTAGTGAACGCCGCGCGCCGTTCGAAGCGCGTTGATATAGTGGTTGGCGAACGGTGATCACGCCCCTGGTTGCGAGGAACCCCATGCCGTCTATTAAATCAATTCGCCGCACCGTTGCCGGCGTCGTTTACGCGATTTCGCTTCCGCTCGCCACCGTCGCCCACGGCGATGACACCCGTGACACCATGGCGCGCGTCTACTCTTCGCTGGCCACGCTGCTGCCGATATCTCTCGACGAGGCGCGCTTCGACACGAAGGAGGGCACCGAGCAGATGTCCCGCGCGCTCGACGAGCTCGCGGGCGCCGCCGACGACCTGTCTTCGCACGCCGA
>JAUIDF010000145.1 GCA_030429125.1 Gammaproteobacteria bacterium
GGGCTTCGTCAAGGACGGCTACCCGGCCGAATCCATCATGATGCATGCGGTCGCGTCCGGCCTGACCATCGACAAGACCGTTTATCTCATGACCCGTGCGGATGCCGATCGCGCCGAGGAATTCTTCACCGCGGCCTTCCTGCTGCAGGATTCGTTGCCCGGCTGGGCCTGTGGTGTTGGCAGCGGCAGCACCCGGGGAGGGCCATACTCCCCGTATTACGGCGTAAACGACCTGCAGCCTCGCCGCACCATCGCGGAAGTGGCCGAGCGCTACTTCGAGAATAACCAGGTCATGGAGCCGATGCCCGACTGGTTCAGCGGTGATTTCCACATGCTGGCCTACACCGAGGAGCTGCTCGAACTCGCCAACGATGACGAGCGCTGGTACCGTTTTGGCGCGCGCCAGCCGGTGGTCGGCGATCAGCTCGTCCACCCCGTTCTCGTCTCGCTCTACGGCGAGTCCGGAGAAATCGTCCTGGATATTGCCCGTCAAGATCTTCAGCGTTTCGCCGACCGCGGCGTCGAACGGCTGCCGGTCGTGTTCTATTTCAACAAGGATTTCCAGCGGCCGCTCAGCGATCTGCGAACCGACACCGATCTGGCCGGCCTGATCGAGGCGTTTCACGACAACGGTGACGAACTGACGCCGGTGCCGCTGATTGCCGGCGGCGACTACCATCTCGAAACGCCTCTCGACGCCTTCGAGGACCTGTTCGAGATTCCGTCGCGCGACGATATCGACCCGGCGCGTTTTGCGGCCCTGACCGAAGAACTCGAGCGCGACGGCTTCGGCAAGCGGCCGGTCGTCGTGACGCTGTACTCGGAGCAGGATGGACGCTGGGTCGACGATCCTGCGCGCATCCGCGCCGCCCTCGAACTGGGCATGGAATCGGCGCCCGTCACGATGCTGTATCACCGTCTCGGCCGTTTACCCTGCGGTGCGACGCCCAGCTGCGTACGGCGCGTCTGCGAGGCCCTGACCTGCGCCGGCGGTGCGCCGGCGGAATGCCAGGTAGACCCGGCCCTGGAGCGTCAGTCCGACCCGGTCGAGCCGCCGCCACCGTCCGTGGGCGGCAATCCGAGTCCGTCCTGAAGGCCCGGCGGTGACGGCGCGCCCGCCGCGTCGCCATCGCAACGTTGTTGGCACGCCGATCCACGGTCGCTGCGTGCCAGCCCCGGCTGGCACACCGCCTCGTTCGCGCCCGTCGCGACGCCGCCCGGCTTAGGGCCGGTTAGCACGATCCATTCGCGGCAAGCTTGCGGACTCTCCTTGAATGATCCAGGGCGCCCTGACGGCGTTGCATCTCGTCGTCATGGCACCGCCCTGACGCCTCGACGCGCCTTGTCAGATGCGAAAAACAGCCCGAAATCTCGCTCGCTCAGCATCGTGTCAACAGGACACTAGACGCCGGGCAAAGCCGGCGCCGGCGACCGGCGACAGCATGCGAAGAACGCGTCGAGGGTCGGCTGGTCCCGGTTCCTCGCGAGGCAGGCCACGTACTCCGTATTGGACAGTGCGGCGTCGCGGACATCGAGAAAGTGAAAGCGGTTGTCGTCGCCGCGCTCGCTGTCCGGCACCACGCTGATGCCGAGTCCGGCCGCGACCGCTTCGCGAACCGCCTCCCGGCTGCCGACCTCGATGGTTTGCTCGAGGCGGATACGGGCCCGCCGCAGTGCGCGGTCGAGTATCGCCCGCGTCGTCGATCCCGTTTCGCGCAGAATGACGGTCTGTTCCCGTAGCTCTTCCAGCGCAATCTGCCGGCGTGCCTGCCAGGGATGGTTCGCCTTGACGAACACACGCAGATAGTCCGGCGCCAGCGCCAGGGTGAACAGCCGCGCCCGTGCCGCGAGGTTCGGCGCGATGATCGCGTCCACCAGGCCCTCGCTCAGCTGGCCGATCAGCCAGCGCGTGTTCCCGAATCGCAGCGACACCGACACCGCCGGATAGTGCGCCTTGAACGACGCGACGATGGGCATGATCTGGTAGGGAGCGTCCGCGCCGATATCGAGTTTGCCCGCGATTTCGCGCTTCTCACTGGCCAGCAGTTGCTCGATGGCGGCCTCGGCGCGTTCGATATCCTCCGTGTGGCGCAGCAGGGACTTGCCCAGTGCCGTCAGCTCGATCCCCCTGCGCCGCCGGTAGAACAGCTTGATGCCGAATCGCTGTTCCAGCAGCTTGACCTGGCCGGACAGTGTCGGCTGGGTGACGTGCAGTGCCGTCGAGGCCCGGCTGAAGCTGCCGTGACTGGCCACCGCATGGAAGGCGCGCAGGTGAATCGGGTTTACGCTCATGACGAAAACAAAATATAACTGAAACCAATATTACGTATAGTAATTATCGATTAGTTAAATATCAATGATTTGCGTATAACCTCGTCCTGGAATCCCGTTTTACCCGAAACCAGCGAGAAGCCACCATGAACCGATCCGCGGTGACCGACCACGATCCCTGGCTGTTGACCCCGGGACCGCTCACCACTTCCCTGACCGTCAAACAGGCCATGCTGCACGACTACGGCTCGCGCGACGCCCGGTTCATCGAGATCAATCGCCGCGTGCGCGAACGCCTCGTGGGCATCGTGAGCGGGCAGGGCAGCCACGAGTGCGTGCCGTTACAGGGTAGCGGCACGTTCGTCGTCGAGGCCATGCTGATCAACTTCGTGCCCCGTGACGGCAAACTGCTGATCCTCGTCAACGGCGCCTACGGCCAACGCATGCAGAAAATCTGCGAGTACCATGCACTGGCCTTCGAGACGCTCGTCTTCGCCGAGAACGAGCCGGTGGACCCCGACGCGCTGGCCGAGCGACTGGCGGCGGATGAATCCATCTCGCATGTCGCCGTGGTGCATTGTGAGACCACCACGGGAATACTGAACCCGCTGAAGGCGGTGGCCGACGTCACCGAGTCCCACGGTCGCGCGTTGCTCGTCGATTCCATGAGCGCGTTCGGCGCCTTGCCGGTGGACAGCCGCGAGATCCGGTTCGACGCGTTGGTGGCCTCGAGCAACAAGTGCCTCGAGGGCGTGCCCGGCATGGGATTCTGCCTGGCCGAGCGCGGCGCGCTCGAGGCGACGCGCGGCAACAGCGACAGCCTGTGTCTCGACCTGTTCGAACAATGGCGCGGCCTCGAGGGCAATGGCCAGTGGCGTTTCACGCCGCCGACCCATTGCATCCTCGCCTTCGATCGCGCCCTCGACGAGTTCGAGGCCGAGGGCGGCGTGGCCGGTCGCGGCGGTCGCTATCGGGACAATTGCCGCGTTCTCGTGGATGGTATGCGTGCGCTCGGCTTCGAGACGCTGCTGCCGGACGAGTTGCAGGCACCCATCATCGTCACGTTCCTGATGCCCAGCGATCCGGACTTCGAGTTCCAGGCCTTCTACGACGGCTTGTCCGAGCGGGGGTACGTCATCTATCCCGGCAAGCTCACGGTGGCCGAGACGTTTCGAATGGGCTGCATCGGGCGCCTCGACGCGAGCCACATGCGCGGTGCTCTAGACGCCGTGAAGGCCGTGCTCGGGCGCTGATCGACCCACTTCAATTCACGAACCACGGAAATTCCCATGAGTGAAAACAGGACCGTTAGGGTCAATGGCCGGGAGTATGACTGGCCGCATGCACCGCTGGTCGTCGTCTGCGTGGACGGCTCCGAGCCCGGCGGGGTCGGAGCCGATGGCGACGGCTACATCGAGCGCGCCATCGAGGCGGGCGCCATGCCCTTCCTCGCCCGCGTGCGCGAGTCGGGTACCTTCGTCACCGCCGACTGCGTCGTGCCGAGCTTTACCAATCCCAACAACCTGTCAATCGTCACCGGCCGGCCACCGGCGGTTCACGGCATCTGCGGCAACTTCTACTATGACAGTGCCGCCGATACCGAGGTGATGATGAACGATCCCGCGCTGCTGCGCGCACCGACGATCTTTCGCGCCTTCCAGGACGCCGGCGCCACGGTGGCCATCGTCACCGCCAAGGACAAGTTGCGGCGCCTGCTCGGCAACGGGCTCGTCCTCGGCGAGGGCAGGGCGGTTTGCTTCTCGTCGGAGAAGGCCGACCAGGTCACGCTGGACGAGAACGGTATAGAGGGCATCGTCGAGCGAATCGGCATGCCGGTGCCGGATGTATACAGTGCCGAGCTCTCGGAATTTGCCTTTGCCGCCGGCGTCGAGCTGATGAAGACCATGCGCCCGGACCTCATGTACCTGTCCACCACGGACTACATCCAGCACAAGCACGCACCGGGCACGCCGGTCGCCAATGCCTTCTACGCCATGATGGACCGCTACCTCGGCGAACTCGACGAACTCGGCGCGATCGTCGCACTCACCGCGGACCACGGCATGAAGGCCAAGAGCGGGGACGACGGCGAGCCCAATGTCATCTATCTCGAGCCGCTTGTTGAAAACCTGGGCGTCGACGGTGCACGCGTGATCCTGCCGATTACCGATCCCTATGTCGTACATCACGGCGCACTTGGCGGCTTCGCCACCATCTACCTGCCCGAGGGCGCCGACGTCGCCGCCGTGGCCCGGGCGATCGGCGACCATGATGGCATCGAACTCGTGCTCGACAAGGCAGCCGCGTGTGAACGCTTCGAATTACCGGGCGATCGCATTGGTGACATCGTCGTCGTCAGTCGCACCCATCACGTGCTCGGCAGCGCGCCCGACAAGCACGACCTGTCGGGGTTGACCGAACCGCTGCGTTCTCACGGCGGCTTGTCCGAGCAACGCGTGCCCTTCGTCGTCAATCGGCGTTCCACGCATGTCGGCGACGCACTGCGCAATTTCGACATTTTTCATCACGCCCTCAATCACCTGGAGGCCGCCTGACCATGAGTACTGCAAGTGAAGCCGTCCGCAAGGCGGATCCCATCCACGAGACCCTGCGCATCGCCGGTGATCGGGTCGATCGCGACGAGCGGATCGACGTCCTGAACCCCTGGGACAACTCGGTGGTCGGCACGGTGCCGCGCGCCCGTCGCGAGGACGTTCGTCGCGCCTTCGACGTCGCCGCGGCTTACCAGCCGAATCTCACGCGCTACCAGCGTCAGCAGATCCTGACGAAGACGGCGCAGATCCTGGTTGAGCGCAAGGAGCAGGTGTCCGACCTCATCACCGCCGAGCTCGGCATCAGCAAGCAGGACTCGCTCTACGAGGTGGGACGCGCCTTCGACGTGTTCTCCCTGGCCGGCCAGCTTTGCATCATCGACGACGGCGAGATCTTCTCCTGCGACCTGACGCCCCACGGCAAGAAGCGACGCATCTATACCCAGCGTGATCCGCTCACCGCGATCTCGGCTATCACGCCCTTCAACCACCCGCTCAACATGGTGGCACACAAGGTGGCGCCGTCGGTGGCGACGAACAATTGCATGGTGTGCAAGCCCACCGAGTTGACGCCGCTGACGGCGTTGTTGCTGGCGGACATACTCTACGAGGCCGGCCTGCCGCCGGAGATGTTCTCGGTGGTCACGGGCCTGCCGTCCGACATCGGCGACGAAATGATCAACAACGAGCACGCCGAGTTGATCACCTTTACCGGCAGCGTGGGTGTGGGCAAGTACATCGCGAACACGGCCGGCTACCGACGCACGGTGCTCGAGCTCGGCGGCAATTCCTCGCTGATCGTCATGGACGACGCCGACCTCGACAAGGCCGCGCTCATGGCGGTGCAGGGCGCAACCAAGAACTCGGGTCAACGCTGCACCGCGGTCAAGCGCGTGCTGGTCATGGAAAGCGTGGCCGACGAATTCGCGCCGCTGGTCGTCAAGCACGCCGAAAAGATTCGCTACGGCGACCCGATGTCCATGGACATCGACCTCGGCACCGTGGTGAACGAACCGGCCGCCGAGTTGTTCCAGCGCCGCGTAGAGGACGCGGTATCGAAGGGCGCCGACCTGCTTTACGGCAACGACCGGCAGGGCGCCCTGTATTCTCCCACGGTACTGGACCGCGTGCCGCGCGATGCCGAGCTGGTCATGGAGGAAACCTTCGGCCCGCCCATCCCGATCATCCGTGTGCGCGACATCGACGACGCCATCGCCGTCGACAATGGCACGGCGTTCGGTCTGTCAACCGGCGTTTGCACCAATCGCTGGGATCACATTACCCGGTTCGTCTCCGAATTGCGCACCGGTACGGTAAACATCTGGGAGGTGCCCGGTTACCGCATCGAGATGTCGCCCTTCGGCGGCGTCAAGGATTCGGGGCTGGGTTACAAGGAAGGCGTCATCGAGGCGATGAAGAGCTACACCACGGTGAAGACCTACTCTCTGCCGTGGTGATCCCGCGGGGTGGGCGAAGCCCGCGCGTTCGTTGTCTTGAATCGCGATCTGTTTGCCGGGCTTGCCCGCGTTCCGGCCGTGCCGACGCACGACACGGCTGGACGTATCCGGGGACGCCGTGAATTCATCCCTTAAAGCTTGATCGCCGCATCCCTGCGGCGAACACCCCTGATACGCCCGGCCGCGCCGTGCGTTCGATTGACCTGGGGGCCGACTGCCGAACGGGAATCGCGCGGGTGCCACCGCCCTACGGTTACATGCTTCCTTTCGATGCCGTGACCGCGGCGTCGAATCCGGCCTTCACCACGGCGATGTCCGTCGCCACGGTTACGGCGGTGAAGCCCTGGTCGAATCGTTTCGCGGCCAGCGACGCGTCGGCATGAATGGCCGGCGCGATGCCCGCCTGGCGACAGGCGGATACGATGCGATCGAGTGCCTCGACGAACACCGGCGCGTCGCAGTCCATGGCCGGGTCGAGTCCCATCGCGATGGCGAGGTCCATGGGACCGACGTAGACGCCGTCGATGCCCGGTACGCTGACGATGGCGTCGAGGTTGTCGAGGGCAGCAACGGTTTCTACCTGGGGAAGAATCACCGCGGCGCCGCGACTCGAGCCGAAGCACGCGGTGCCCTCGCGAACCAGCGCCCGCATGGGGCCGAACGAGCGGGTGCCGTGCGGGCCGTAGGCGGCCGCCGCGACCGCCGCCCTGACGTCGTCGGCGTCGTTGACCAGCGGGACGATCAGACCGTCGGCGCCGGCGTCGAGCGCGCGACCCACCGCATAGGCGTCGCCCGGCGGCACGCGCACGAGGATGGCTGCATCGCCCGGCTCCGACGCCGCGATCATTCGCCGCATGCCGTCGTAGCCGAACAGGCCGTGCTGGCCATCGACGACGAGGTAGTCGAATCCGGCGCCGGCCGCTACCTCGGCCACGATGTCATCCGGCAGGACCAGGAAGGCTCCAGCGGCCGGTTCGCCGCGTGCCAGCTGTTGCTTGAAGTTCGTTTTTCCGGTCATCGTCCGATTCGCTCCCGCCTGGTTATACTCGACGACACGATCCCGTCCGGAGTGTGTCGTGTCCGATTCCACCTTCGATCTCGTCGCCGCCCGGCGGCTGCTCGACGACGTCTTCGCGCCCTGGGTGCGCTCCCTCGGCCTCGGTGTCGAATCCGTCGACGATCGCGGTGCCGTACTGAGAATGCCCTTTGACGAGGCGCTGTGCCGCGAGGGCGGCGTCGTCTGCGGCCAGGCCCTCATGGCGCTGGCCGATACCGCGATGGTATTCGCGGTTGCCGCGGCCAGCGGCCGCTATCGTCCCATGACCACGGTGGACATGACCACCCACCTGATGAAGCCGGTATCCGCCGTGGACGTCATCGCCGATGCACGCATCCTTCGACTGGGACGCACGATGGCATTCGGCCAGGCCCTGCTGCGGCCGGACGGCATCGACGAACCGGTCGTCACCGCCACCCTGGCCTACGCGTTGTTGCCCGACTAGCGAAGGGTCCAGATTCAGCCCCGCGGCGCTGCCGGCGGCTCTCTCCTGGGTCGCTGGGCGCGCAGGCCCAGCCACGAATGGACCAGCAGGGTGACCAGGATCATCGTGCCGCCGAATACCGTGGCGGTCGACGGTACCTCGGTGAACACCAGGTAGACCCACACGGGCGCCAGCAGTGCTTCCACCAGCAACAGGAGGCTCACCTCGGGCGCCGGCAGAAAGCGTGTGCCGATACTGACCAGTACCATGGCGGCCGGCATTTGCACCAGGCCGCTCAGCGCCAGCACGCCCATGGAGGCCGCCGGCAGGCCGCCGGGTTCGGCCAGCGGCAGGCACAGCAAGCAGGCGACCAGGCCGCTGCAGCAGGTCACCGCGATGCGCGACAGTTCCGGCCTGGCCCGCAACAGGGTCATGTTGACACCAAAGGTGATCGCCGCGGTCAATGCCATGGCGTCGCCGAAGCGTCCGTCGGTGGACACCGACCCCGAGAATATCGTCGCGATTCCCAGCATCAGGATGACGATGGCAATCCAGGTGCGAGGTGCAATGCGTTCCTTGAGAAACCAGCGCGAAAACAGCGCCGCAAAAAAGGGCGCAGCAGTGAGTATGACGACGGTGTTGGCCGTCTCCGTGTGGGTTACCGACAGGGGAAACAGGACCTGGCCCACCCCGGAAACGCCTGCGCAGGTTGCCAGCGTCGCGTACGGTCGAAAGTTCACGCGGCGAAGTCCGCTTGAAACGAGCACCGCGGCGAGCGCGACGAAGATGAACAGTCCGCGCCAGAACACCACGTTGAATGCGGACGTCTGTGCCATGCGTACGAAGAGTGCATCGAAGCTGAGGATGAAGACGCCAGCGGCGACGATGGCGAGTCCACGAGCATGCGGGTTGTTGGGTAGCAACGGTGTTTGGCCCTGGTCGGGCGGTTCGCCGTCGATCGTGGCGATCGGCGGCGGGCCGCGATGATGATTCGGCCTCGGCATTATGCCCGCGGATCGGGTGCCGGGCGAGGCGGGCATGTCGCGTAGTCGTGATACCATGATCGCGGCTGCCCGGCGCTGCCGGCTGCCACGGGCCCCTGGAACGCGGTTGCTTATGCCATGAATGTCGCCGACTGGTACTTTGACTTCGTCTCACCCTTTTCCTACCTGCAGTTGCAGCGGTTCCACGAGTTGCCGGGGGATCTCGAGGTCCGCTTCGTGCCGGTGCTGTTCGCCGGCCTGCTCGGGCACTTCGGGCACAAGGGTCCGGCGGAAATCGAATTGAAGCGTAAACACACGTACAGGCAATGCCGGTGGTATGCCGAGCGTCACGGTATCGCTTTTCACATGCCGCCGGCGCACCCGTTCAATCCCCTGCCGCTGCTGCGCGAAGCGGTGCGTCGCGACTCGGATCCGGACGTGGTGCGGGCGCTGTTCCGGGGCGTGTTCGAACAG
>JAUIDF010000146.1 GCA_030429125.1 Gammaproteobacteria bacterium
TGGTGGGTACGGCCGCGGGAATCGACACGCCGTCGAGTTATTTCCTCATGGAGGTACCCGGACGCGACGGGCAGCCGGCAAGACCGCTGATCTTCGCCGACTGCGCGGTCAACATCGAGCCGAACGCCTCGCAACTCGCCGACATCGCCCTGGCTTCGGCGGCCAGCGCGCGAAAGCTGCTGGACGAACCGCCGCGCGTGGCGATGCTGTCGTTCTCGACCAAGGGCAGCGCCCGTCATGCGCTGGTGGACGAGGTGCTCGAGGCGCTGGCCATCGCCCGCGAGCGCGATCCCTCGCTCGCCATCGACGGCGAACTGCAGGCCGACAGCGCGCTGGTGCCGTCGGTGGCGGCGGCCAAGGTGAAAACGCCGAGCGAGGTGGCCGGACGCGCCAACGTGCTGGTATTCCCCGACCTCGAGTCCGGCAATATCGCCTACAAGCTGACCCAGTACCTGGCCGGCGCCACCGCCATCGGGCCGTTGCTGCAGGGATTCGCCCGGCCCGTGTCCGCCCTTTCGCGCGGCGCAAGCGTCGACGATGTCGTCGCCGCCTGCGCCATCACGCTCGGCATGGCCGATTGACGCCCTAGCCGCGCTCCTCGATGGGCACGTAAGGACGCGGTTCGGGCCCGTTGTAGAGGGTCAACGGGCGAATGAGTATGTTGTTCTCGATCTGCTCGAGCACCTGCACCGTCCATCCGGGCACGCGGCCAACGGCGAATATCGGCACGAACAGGTCCTCCGGGATGCCGTGCAGGTAGTAAACCACGCCGGCATAGAAATCCACGTTCACGTTGACGCCGTGGCGCGAGTACGGCTTCATGGCCTCGACGATGGCCTGCAGGATCTCGAACCACTGCGGCTGGCCGAGCTGCTCTGACAAGCGCTGCACGCCGTCGCGCATGTGGCGCGCGCGGGGATCCTCTGCACGGTAGACGCGATGCCCGAAGCCCATCACCGGCTCGCGGTTGCCGCGCTTGGCCTTCACGTAGGCGGCGGCCTTGTCCGCGCTGCCGACCTCCTGGGCCATGCGCATGACGTTCTCGGCAGCGCCGCCGTGGGCCGGCCCCGACAGCGCCGCCACCGCCGCCGTCATGGCCGCGTGCAGGTTCGCGTCCGTGCCGGCTACCACGCGGGCGGTGAACGACGACGCGTTCGAGCCGTGTTCCGCGTGCAGCACCATGTCGGTGTCCATCAGTCGCGCCGAATCGTCGAGCGGTTTCTCGCCGGTCACCATGTAGAGGAAGTTGGCGGCATGGCCGAGCGCGGGATCCGCCGCCACCGGGTCGCGGCCGTTGCGAAGGTGGTGATGGGCGGCGACGATGGCGGGCACCTGGGCGGTCAGGCGGATGCCCTTGCGCCGCACCGCCTCGGCGCTTTGGTCCGAGACCTCGGGATCGAAGGCGCCGAGTGCCGACACCGCGGTGCGCAGGACTTCCATGGGGTGGGCAGCGGCCACCGTGCGGATGATGTCGTAGATCGGCTGCGGCAGCTCGCGGGCGGACTTCAGTTCGGCGTCGAAGGCGTCGAGTTCGGCGCGCGTCGGTAACTCGCCGTAGAGCAGCAGGTAGGCGGTCTCCTCGAAGTTCGATTTCGTGGCAAGGTCATGAATGGAGTAGCCGCGGTAGCGCAGGTCGCCGGCGCGGCCGTCGATGAAAGTGGTGGCGGAGCGGTCGAAATAGACGCCTTTCAGCCCGCGTTTGACCTCGACCTTTTCACCGTTGTCACTCATCGTCATCTCCTGTGCGTTCGAAAACCCCGCCGCCGGCGGCGCCGGGACAAACGCGCCAGTTTATAAATTCGCCGCGCTTTTGACAGTGCCAAACCCCGTGCCGCCATGGGATCAGTCCCGGAGCGCGGGTGGCACGGGACTTCCCCACCCGGTTCGTGGTAAACAGGTGTATTCATCCGAGCCCGCCGCGAGGCAAGCCAACGTGAACGCACCCGTCGCCACCCGTCCCAGTGTCTGCCCTCTCGACTGCCCCGATACCTGCAGTCTCGACGTCACCGTCGAGCACGGCCGTATCACCAGGGTGCGCGGCTCGGCGGCCAATCCGTACACCGCCTCGGTGATCTGCGAGAAGGTGGCGCGCTACTACCCCGACTTCGTCCACGGCGAGCGACGCCTGACGCGTCCCCTGGTGAGAACCGGCGCGCGCGGCGGCAACGACTTCCGTCCGGTTTCCTGGGACGAGGCCCTGGATCGAATCCACGACGCCCTCGGCGAGCGGATCGCGCGCCATGGCGCCGAAACGGTGATGCCGCTCAACTATGCCGGTCCCCATGGCCGCCTCGCCGGCGGTTCCATGGCGATGCGCTTCTTCAACCGGCTCGGGGCGACGCGACTGGATCGTGGCCCGCTCTGCGGCGCGGTGCGCGGCAATGCCTACACCAGCCTGTTCGGCGCGGTGCCGGGCATGCCGCCCGAGCTGGCGGCCGAAGCGGACCTCGTGGCGGTGTGGGGCAACAACGTCACCGTGTCGAACCTGCACTTCGCGCGGGTATTGAAGACCGCCCGCGAGCGCGGCGCAACCGTGGTGGTCGTCGATCCCCGGCGCGTTCGCATCGCCGAGCAGTGTCATTTGCATGTGCAGCCGTTGCCGGGCACCGACGTGGTGCTGGCGCTGGCGCTGGCGGCGGAGTTCGAACGCCGCGGCGCCATCGATACCGCGTTCGTCGCCAGCCACGTCGCCGGCGTGGACGCCTACCTCGCGGCCGCGCGCCGCTACAGCCTCGACGACGCCGCGCGCATCTGCCGCGTGCCGCGCGAGACCATCGACGCCCTCGCCGACCACTACTGCGCGACGAGCCACATCGCCCTGTCCATCGGCAATGGCATGGAACGCAGCCGTAACGGCGGCTCCAGCCTGCGCGCCATCATGGCACTGTCGGTCCTGCGCGGCGCCTTCGGCCGCCGCGGCGCCGGCGTCATCGCCAAGCACAGCGCCGGCTTCCCCTACACCGACGACGCGCTGGAGCGGCCGGACCTCGCGCCGGGGAATCCGCGGACCCTCAACATCGTGGACACGGGACGCATCCTGCTCGACGAATCCCTCGAACCGCCCGTCACCGGGCTGGTCATCTACAACCACAACCCGGTCTGCACCCATCCGGACCAGAACCGCCTGCGACGCGCGCTGTGCCGCGACGACCTGTTCATCGCCGGCATCGACGTGGTCATGACCGATTCCATGCGCCATGCCGACGTGGTGCTGCCCGCCGCGAGCCACTTCGAGTGCGATGACATCTTCGGCGCGTACGGCCAGAACTGGCTGCAACGCGCGGCGCCGGTGATCCCGCCGGTAGGCGAGTCGCTGCCGAACACGGAGATATTCCGCCGACTTGCCGCGCGCTTCGGCTTCGACGAACCGTGCTTCCGCGACGATGACGCGGCTCTCATCCGCGCCGCCATCGACGCAGGCGACCCCCGGCTGGGCGGAATCGCGCCTGATCGGCTGCCGCTGGACGCGGCAATCGCCATGAACGCGGCCGGCGACGAGCCGCCGGTGCTGTTTCGCAATGTCCGCCCGAAAACCGACTCCGGCCGCATCGAGCTCTACAGCGAGAATCTCGAATCACGACATGGCTGCGGCCTGCCGCGCTTCGAGGGACTCGACGACAGCTATCCCCTCATGCTCATCTCGCCGTCGTCGAGCAAGCGGACCAACGCCACCTTCGGTGGACACGCCGACAGCCAGGGCGCCGCCACGGTGGAGATCCACGCCGACGACGCCGCCGCGCGCGGCATCGCCGAGGGCGATGCCGTCATCGTGCACAACGCGCTCGGCCGCGTCAGCCTGGTGGCAACGATCTCCGATCGCGTCATGCCGGGCGTGCTGTCGAGCGCCAAGGGAACGTGGATCGCGACCAGCTCGACGGGCCAGACGGTCAACGCCCTGATCGACGCCGACCGCAAGGCGGACATCATGGACGGCGCCTGCTACAACGACACCCTGGTCGAGGTGTCGCGCGCGCCCGCGCCGTAAGCGGCGGCCGGTTCGACCCCGGCGCGGGCGCCGTGTTAGGGTCGGGGGTTATTCCCTTCCCCTTCCCCCAACCCCGCATCGAGGTATTCATCGTGATCGAATCCGGGAAAACGGTATCCATCGAGTACACCCTGACGCTGAACGACGGCACCGTGGTCGACAGCAACGTGGGTGACGACCCGCTGGTCTACGAGGCCGGTGGCGGCCAGATCCTGCCCGCCCTCGACGCCGCATTGATCGGCCTGGCCGAGGGCGATTCCAAGTCCGTGGACCTCGAACCGGGCGACGGCTATGGCGAGGTCGACGAAAAGCTCAGGTTCGAGGTCGGCATCGACCAGTTGCCGGAAAATGCACGTGAAGTCGGCACGCCGCTGGTGGCGCGACGCGAGGACGGGCAGGAACTGCGCGTCCGCGTCCACGATGTCGGCGACGCCACCGCCGTTCTCGACTACAACCACCCCCTGGCCGGCGAGGCCCTGTCCTTCGCGGTTCGCGTCGTCGACGTGAGCTGACACCGGGCGGCCGCGCCCATGCCCTCGCGGCCTTGCAAATGATTCGTCGTGACGATTGGCCCCGACTCGTCGATGCTTTACCATCATGTGTCCAATCCGGCGATTCGGGGTCCAGACAGTATCGCCCGACTTTCGTGCGCCGTTCGTCTTTGTTACGCCTATAACGAGTGATGGAAACAATTTCTGTAATCGCCGCGACCATGGGGGTGGCCTGGGCCAGCGGCATCAACCTGTATGCCGCGATCTTCATGCTCGGCTGGATGGGCAGTACCGGCAGCGTGGATCTGCCGCCCGACCTTCAGGTGCTTTCCAATCCGCTCGTGCTCGGCGCCGCCGGCGTGATGTACTGCGTGGAATTCTTCACCGACAAGGTACCCGGCGTGGACACCGCGTGGGATACGTTGCACACGTTCGTGCGCATTCCCGCCGGCGCCATGCTGGCCGCGGGCGCCATCAGCCCGCTCGGACCGGAGGCGGAGCTGGCGGCCCTGATTCTCGGCGGTACGCTCACCGCGGGCACCCACGCCACCAAGGCCGGCAGCCGGGTGTTGATCAACACCTCGCCCGAGCCGTTTACGAACTGGACCGCCAGCATTGGCGAGGACATCGCCGTGATCGCGGGGTTGTGGGCGGCGCTGAATCACCCGGTGCTGTTCGTCATCGCCATGGTGCTGATCATTGCGCTGATGATCTGGCTGCTGCCGCGCATCTGGCGCGGTATCGTCGCCGTGTTCAGGAAAATCGCCAACTTCTTCTCCGGCCACAAGCCGCAGCCCGACCACAGCGGCCCGGGATCCGACCCGCGGGCGCGCTAGCGGCTGCCCGCATGACGACATCCTGCACCCGGCCGCGCCGGTCTGCGCCCGGTGAACGGCCGGCGCCGGCCGCCGCCTGAGTAGCGCGGCCATGCTCTGGGTCAAGTCCTTTCACGTGATCTTCATGGTGACGTGGTTCGCGGGGCTCTTCTACCTGCCGCGGCTGTTCGTCTACCACGCCATGGCAGACGACGCCGTCAGCATCGAGCGATTCAAGGTCATGGAACGCAAGCTGTACTATGGCATCGCCACCCCCGGCGGCATTCTCACCCTCGTGTTCGGCACCTGGCTGTGGCTTGGCTACGGATTCACCGGCGGCTGGCTCCACGCCAAGCTGGCCCTGGTGGCGGTGCTGGTCGGCTATCACCTGTGGTGCGGTAGAATCGTGAGAACGTTCCGCGACGACGGAAATACCCGCAGCCACGTGTTCTATCGCTGGTTCAACGAGTTTCCGGTGCTGCTGCTGGTCGCGATCATCATCCTGGTCGTGGTCAAACCGTTCTAGCGTCTCGTCCCGTTCGGCGGGAAACAACCCTGGTGCCTGCCGGCGCACTGAAACCCGTTCCATGTTCCACGTCGTCCTGTATCAGCCGGAAATTCCGCCCAACACCGGCAACGTCATTCGCCTTTGCGCCAACACCGGATGCACCTTGCACCTCGTGCGCCCGCTCGGCTTCGACGTCGACGACCGGGCGCTTCGACGGGCCGGACTCGACTATCACGAACTCGCCCGCCTGCACGTCCACGACGACCTGCGCGCGCTGGCCGGGGTGCTCGCGGACGCGCCGCTGTTCACCTTTTCCAGGCGCCACCGGGTCCGCTTCGACCGGGCCGCGATTCCCGCCGGCGCGGCGCTGGTGTTCGGACCCGAGACCCGGGGACTGCCTGCCGCGGTGAGCGATCTCGCCCCGCCCGCGGGACGACTGGCCATCCCCATGGTGCCGGGCAATCGCAGCCTGAACCTCTCCAATGCGGTGGCCGTGGCCGTGTACGAAGCCTGGCGGCAGCACGATTTCGGCGCCCGCGAATGAACCGCGGGGTCCTGGTCGGCGTCGTCGCGGCGCTGGGTGCATTTTCCATCTGGGGGCTGTTCCCGGTGTACTGGCACCTGCTCGGTCACGTGGAACCGTTCACGGTCCTGTCCCACCGGGTGCTCTGGTCGGCACCCTTCGTCGGCCTGGTGATTCTCGTCGGCCGGCGCTGGCACGCCCTCGTCGCCGCGGTGCGCGAGCCGCGCCACCTGGTGGTGCTCGTCGCCACCGCCGTGCTGATCTCCGTCAACTGGGGCGTGTACATCTGGGCGGTCTCGGTCGGCAAGGTGGTCGAAGCGAGCATGGGATACTTCCTCACGCCACTGTTCAACGTGCTGCTCGGCTTCGCCATGTTCCGCGAACGCCTGGCCCCGATCCAGTGGCTGGCGGTCGGTATTGCCGGCGCCGGCGTGCTCTACCTGTTCGTGGCGCGCGACGTCGCGCCCTGGGTGGCCCTGACGCTGGCGGTTTCGTTCGCGGGCTACGGCGCGCTGCGCAAGCAGGCGGTGTCCGACTCCATTACCGGGCTGTTCCTGGAAACACTGCTGGTGGCGCCCGCCGCGTGGATCTATCTCGGCATACTGTCGACGCCCGGCGGCGGCTTCGGCGATTTCTCGCCCGCCACCGACCTGCTGCTGGTGGGCGCCGGGGTGATCACGGCGACGCCATTGCTGCTCTTCGTCGCTGCCGCCAAGCGGCTGCACTACGCCACCGTGGGCCTGCTGTTCTACCTGACGCCCAGCATGCAATTCGTGCTCGGCGTCACCGTCTTCGGCGAGACACTGGAGCGCGTGGAGATCGTCGCCTTCGCCTGTGTCTGGACCGCTCTGGTCCTGTTCGCCGCCCACGGTTACATTGTCTCCCGTCGTCGCGACGCCGCCTGAGGGCCGTCCGCCGCGAATCTCCACCCCCATCGGAACCGCTTCATGATCATCGACCTCGCTCCGCTGTCCGCACCCCAGGTGTACTTCAGCCTGATCCAGACCGTCATACCCCGGCCCATTGCCTGGGTGCTCTCGCAGTACCCCGACCGGCGCTACAACCTGGCGCCTTTTTCGTATTTCAACGCCGTCTGCAGCGCGCCCCCGCTGATCATGATCTCCGTCGGCCGCAAGCCCGACGGCTCGTTCAAGGACACCAAGATGAACATCGAGGAGCGCGCCGAGTTCGTCGTGCACCTGGTGGACGAGGACACCATCGACGCCATGAACGAGTCCGCCGCGTCGCTGGACTTCGGCGAATCCGAGCTCGACACCACCGGCCTCGAGACGACCGACTTCGACGGCTTTGCGGTGCCGCGCCTGGCGCGCGCCAAGGTGGCCTTCGCCTGCTCGCGCTACCAGGTGATCCAGGTGGGGACGACGCCCCAGAGCCTCATCCTGGGCGAGGTTCACCGGATCCATGTCGACGATTCGGTGGTCGGCGAAGACGCCAAGGGCCGGACCAAGATTCACGCCGATCGCATCCGGCCGGTGGGCCGCCTCGGTCCCAACGAGTACGTGACGTTCGGCGAGCTGCTGCACCGCCGGCGCCCGGACTAGGGCCTGTTCACACTACGCTGAGCGAGGGAGATTTCGTGCCCCGAGAAAACGACCCGTCTCGCATCCGACAAGGCGCATCGAGGCGTCATGGTGGTTCCATGGCGACGAGATGCAACGCCGTCGAGGCGAAAAAGGGCCGAAATATCGCCGCGAACGCATCGTGTGAACAGGCCCTAGGGCCGGTCGACGCGACGCCGGGCGAGTGAGACTTCGTGCACGTTTTCGCCACTGACGAGGCACATCGAGGCGCCGTGGCGACCCCCTGGCCACGCGTTGCAACACCGTCGGGACATAATAGGCCCGACAGATCGCCGCGAACGCGCCCTCGCGACAGCGCCTGGCACGCGCCTTGTGCCGACGACTATCGGGTATCGCCGTGGACTCCGTGACGCAGGCGCTCCTGGGCGGCGCCGTCGGCCTCGCCGTGGCCGGCCGCCAACACCCGCGCCGTGCCTGGCTGTACGGGGCGCTGGCCGGCACCCTGCCCGATCTCGACGTGGTGATCGACTACGGCAACGCGGTCGACGACTTCACCCGTCATCGCGGCTTTACCCACTCCTGGCTGGTACATACCGTGGCGGCGCCGATCATCGCCCTTGCCGCGTCCCGTGTCGAACGGCGATTGTCGTTCGGCCGCTGGCTGGCGCTGGTCTGGCTGACGCTGGTGACGCACGCCGGCCTCGACGCGTTGACCGTCTATGGCACACAGGTGTTTTGGCCATTGCCGGTCGCGCCCGCGAGTGGCGGCAGCGTGTTCATCATCGACCCGCTCTACACCCTGCCGCTGCTGCTGCTTGCCCTCGTCGTCCTGATCCGTCCACCGTCGCGGCCGGTGCGCGGCGCCGCCATCGCCCTGGTCCTCTCGAGCGGCTACCTCGCCTTCGGTGTCGCCGCCCAGCAGGCCGTCGAGCGGCGCGTGGCGGCGGAGATCGAGCGGCAGGGTATCCACGCGGAGCGGATCGACGTCACCGCGGCGCCGTTCACGACCCTGCTGTGGCGCATCGTCGTGATGACCCCCGCGGCCTACCTGCAGGGCTTCGCGTCGGTGCTCGACGGCGACGACACGATTCGCTTTACCGCCTTCGACCGCGGCGCCCGCCACGATGCCGTCGTCGCCGACAATACCCACTTTCGTCGGCTCCAGTGGTTCAGCCACGGCTTTCTCTCCCTCGGCGAGGTGGACGGCAAATTGCTCGCCACCGACC
>JAUIDF010000388.1 GCA_030429125.1 Gammaproteobacteria bacterium
AAAAGTTGCGCCGAAGCGGCCGCCCACCACGCCGATTCGCAGTTTCTCCGGATAATCGAAGTCCGCGGCGAAAGCACGCGGAGACCAGTAGGCCGCGCCCGCCGCGGCAGCGCTCCACTGAAGAAATAGCCCTGTACGGCATCGCAACGTCGGGCCTTGAGCAGGGCGAGCTGGCGTTCGTTCTCGACGCCCTCGGCGATCACGCGAATCCCCATGTTGTGCGCCATGTTGATGATGGCCGTGACGATCTCGAGCGAGTCGGCATCGCGCTCCATGTCCTGCACGAACGTGTAGTCGATCTTGATGACATTGACGGGGAAGCGTCGTATCGCCGATATCGAGGAGTAGTCGGTGCCGAAATCGTCGATGGCGAGGCGAATGCCGATGCCGTTGAGCCGGTTGAGGGTCTCGATGGCATCGTCGATGTTCTCCAGCGCCGTGGTCTCCGTCACCTCCACGATAATCTCCTCGGCGGGAATGCCGAACTCCTCCAGGGTCGTGCTGATCTTCGAGAACAGGGTCTTGTCGCGGAACTGGCGCGCGGACAGGTTCACCGAGACCGGCACCGTGGGCAGACCCTGGCGCCGCCAGTCGCCGAGATGACGGCAGACACGCCGAAGCAGCAGGTTGCCGAGCGGGAAGATCAGCCCGGTTTCCTCGGCGAGCGGGATGAATTCGAGCGGGCTGACGGCGCCGAGCACGGCGCAGTTCCAGCGCGCCAGCGCTTCGAGACCGCAGATCGCACCGGTCGCGAGGTCGATCTTCGGCTGGAATTGCACGAAGAATTCGCCGCGACTCAGGGCCAGCCGCATGTAACGCTCGACCTCGACCTTGCGATGGGCCACCAGCTGCAACTCGTCGCTGAACAGTTTGACCTTGTTACCGCCGAGGGATTTCGCGTGATAGGCGGCGGTATCGGCGCCGACGACGAGAGTTTTCAGCGCGCTGCCGTGCGCGGGGTACAGCGCGATACCGATGGAGGCCGTGATGAACACCTCCGCCGAGCCGATGTTCACGCTGCCGGAGACCTCGCGCAGGATGTTTTCGGCTAGTGCCACGCAATCCCGGGGTGCGTTCGCCGCGTCCTCGATGCCGTTGACGAATAGCGCGAACTCGTCGCCGCCGTAACGCGCGAACAGGTTGCGCGGCGAGGCAAACCGGTTCAGCTTGACGGCAATGTGATGGAGCACCTTGTCGCCGGTAGGGTGTCCGAAGCTGTCGTTGATGATCTTGAAACGATCCAGGTCGATGAAGAACAGCGCCGCCGCGCGCCGCCGGGCGCGCGCTTCGTCGAGCGAATGACGCACGACGTCCTCGAAGTAGGCGCGTGTCAACAGCCCGGTAATCCGGTCGTGGCGCGCCAGGTGTTCCATGTGGCGGCGGGCCTCGGTCAGCTCGGTCACGTCGTGGAAGATGCCCACCGTATCTCCGTTGGGCGTCTTGTACTCGTTGACCTGGAACACCAGGCCGGAGGTGTGATCGAACTCGAAAAAGCCGTCGGGCCGGGCATGCCATTGCAGGAACGCCTGCAGGCGCTCACGAAACTGGTAGCCCGACACCGAGAGGGTGTCGCTCAGCATCAGCGAGTGGGCGATTTCGTGGTAGGCCCCCTTGTAGAGGTGCTCCTGGGCGTCCGGTGAAAACAGCTGCCGGTAGCGAGAGTTGCACAGCAGCAGCCGGTCGTCTCGATCGAACAGGACGAAGCCTTCGCTGACCGATTCGATCGAGTCCACCAGCCGTTGGCGCATCGTGGCCAGGCGTCCCTCGGCGGCGCTCCGCCGCAATACCAGTGCCACGACGGCGGCGGCGAATGCGCACAGGGCGAGGAGATAGAGCACCATCGAGGAACGGAAATCGTC
>JAUIDF010000147.1 GCA_030429125.1 Gammaproteobacteria bacterium
CGGCGACGGTCTCGATCTCGGTACCGCCCTCGGAACTGGCCATGAACACCACCCGCTGGCTGCTGCGGTCGACCACCAGGCCCACGTAGAGCTCGTCTCGGATGTCCGCGCCCTCCTCCACCAGCAGGCGCTTGACCTCCTTGCCCTCGGGGCCCGTCTGGTGCGTGACGAGCGTCATGCCGAGAATCTCGCTCGCGTATTTTCTTACTTCGTCGATGCTGCGCGCGACCTTCACGCCGCCGCCCTTGCCGCGGCCGCCGGCATGGATCTGCGCCTTGACGACCCAGGCATCGCCGCCGAGATCCTGCGCGGCGCTGACGGCGTCCTCGACGCTGAAGCAGGCCTCGCCGCGCGGTACCGCGACGTCGTAATCCCGCAGGATCTGCTTTCCCTGGTATTCGTGAATTTTCATAACGTACCGGAACCTCTGTTGTGGATGAATGATTTCCCCGGCATCAGCCGCGACCGGCGCGCGCGGCTTCCTCTACCCTTGGGACGACCCAGTCGTAGAGCCGCGGATCGAATTGCTTGGGCAGGATGTAGTCCGGGCCGAAGGTCATGGACTCGGCGTTGTAGGCCTTGAGAACTTCGGCGGGCACCTCTTCCCGGGCGAGCGAGGCCAGCGCCTCGACCGCGGCGAGCAGGATGTCCTGGTTGATGTAGCGCGCGCGGGCATTCAGGGTGCCGCGAAAGATGAAGGGGAAGCAAAGGGCGTTGTTGACCTGGTTGGGATAGTCCGATCGACCCGTGGCGATGATCATGCCCGGCTTCGCCGCCAGCGCTTCGGCCGGGTGGATTTCAGGGTCCGGGTTGGACAGCGCGAAGACGATGGCGCGATCCGCCATGCGCCGGACCATCTCGCCGCTGATCAGGCCGGGTCCCGACACCCCGATCAGCACGTCCGCCCCCAGCAACGCCTCGCCCAGGGTGCGCAGTGGCGTATCCACCGCGAAGGCTTCCTTGTAGATGTTGAGATCGTCGCGACCGCTGTGGATGACGCCGCGGCTGTCGACCATGACGATATTGTGCTTGGGCGCGCCGCAGGCAACGAGAAGCTTCGCCGAGGCGATGCCAGCGGCGCCAGCGCCAAGAATGACGATGCGAACGTCCTCGATGCGCTTGCCCTGGATCACCAGGGCATTGCGCAGCCCCGCGCAGGTGATGACGGCGGTGCCGTGCTGGTCGTCATGGAAGACAGGGATGTCGAGCCGCTCGCGCAGGGACTGTTCGACGACGAAGCACCCCGGCGCCGCAATGTCCTCGAGATTGATGCCGCCGAAGGTCGGCGCGATATTCACGACCGTTTCGATGAAGGCCTCGGTGCTCGGCGCGCTGACCTCGATGTCGAACACGTCGATGTCGGCGAACCGCTTGAACAGCACGGCCTTGCCTTCCATCACCGGCTTGCCCGCCAGCGCACCCACCCTGCCGAGACCGAGTACGGCGGAACCGTCGGTGACCACCGCAACAAGGTTGCCCTTGTTGGTATATCGATACGCTGCGGCGGGGTCGGCATGGATCTGCCGGACCGGCTCGGCAACGCCGGGCGTGTAGGCCAGGGACAGGTCCTCGGCGGTGGCAAACGCCTTGGTTGGCTGGATGGAGATTTTCCCGGGGCGCGGGCGTTCGTGGTAGTCCAGGGCCTGCTGCGGCCCGATCGTGATGGGTTTTGTCACTCAGTTGTCCTTTCCAGTGGCAACGGGTCGCGAACGGTCGTCGACCCACTCGCTCCACGAACCGGGAAAGAGGCGCGACCCGTCGAGGCCGGCCACCTCCATGGCCAGGAGGTTGTGGCAGGCGGTCACCCCCGAGCCGCACATGTGAAGCACGGCGGACGGCTCCCTGCTGCCGGCGAGATCGAGGAAACGTTCACGCAATGCGGCCGCCGGCAGAAACCGGCCGGCCGCGTCGAGATTGTCGGTAAAGGGCGCATTGAGCGCCTTCGGTACGTGGCCCGCCACCGGATCGAGCGGTTCCTTCTCGCCGCGATAGCGTGCGCCGTCGCGGGCGTCCAGCAGGACGAGAGACGTGTCGCCGCCGGCGATGGCCAGGGCGTCGTCAATCGAGCCGACGAGACGACCCGGCGCTTTTCGCGTGATCGTGCCGGGCGCGTCAGCGGGTACCGCCGTCTCGAGCGCGCGACCGGCCCCGGTCCATGCGCCGAGGCCGCCATCGAGCACACGGGCGTCGGCAACGCCCGCCCACCCGGCCATCCACCACAGGCGGGCCGCGATGGCGCCGCCGGCGTCGTCGTATGCAACCAGGGTCGTATCGTCGCTGACGCCGCGGGATTCGAGCCAGCGGACGAAGGTCTCGCGATCGGGCAGCGGATGCCGGCCGCGATGCGCAATCGACAGATCCGAGAGATCACGGTCGAGGTCGGCATGGCAGGCCCCCGGGATATGCCCTTCGCGGTACTTCGACGCGCCAAGTGCCGGGTTAGTCAGGGAAAACCGGCAATCGAACACCCGCAGCTTCGGGTGGCCGAGCCGTTCGGCCAGGCAATCTGCGTTGATCAGGGGGGAATCGGAAGCCATGCCTTCGTGTTGCGTGACGGATTGAATTGGCGGAGAGGCAGGGATTCGAACCCTGGGAAGGCGTAAACCTTCAACGGTTTTCAAGACCGCCGCTTTCGACCGCTCAGCCACCTCTCCCTTTCGCGCGGACCGCGCGCGGCGGTTGCCGTGGCTCGATCCGCGTCGCCCGGCGCTCGGTCGCAAAGACTTGGAATTATAAGGATTTCGCCCCATATTCTCCACCGCGTTGTTACCTGTTTTACACTTGATTTTCACGCGTTTAGCGCTATTCTCTACGCATCGAACCGTAACCTTAGGAGACCTGGTTGAGATGAGCAGATTGAATCCGGCGATTTCCCGCCCGGCCGTCAGCGGGATTGAAGCCAACAAGGTACTGAAAAATACCTACATGCTGCTGGCGGCCACGCTGCTGTTCAGCGGGCTCACGGCTGGCCTGTCGATGGCATTCGGCTGGCCGCATCCGGGCATGATCCTCACGCTGGTCGGCTACTTTGGCCTGTTGTTCCTGACCACGCGTTTTCGCAACTCGGCGCTGGGCCTGCTGTGCGTGTTCGCACTGACCGGCTTCATGGGCCTGACACTGGGGCCGATCATCGGCTACTACGTCACCGCGATCCCCAATGGCGATCAGCTCGTGATGACGGCCATGGGCGGCACCGGCGTGATCTTCCTGGGCCTGTCCGGCTACGCCCTGACCTCCCGCAAGGACTTCAGCTTCCTTGGCGGCATCCTCATGGCAGGCATCCTGGTCGCCTTCCTGGCCGGTATCGGCGCCGCGGTGTTCTCCATCCCGGCCCTGTCGCTGGCGGTGTCGGCGATGTTCATCCTGCTGATGTCCGGCATGATCCTGTGGCAGACCAGCGAGATCGTGCACGGCGGCGAGACCAACTACATCATGGCGACGGTCACGCTGTACGTGTCGATCTACAACCTGTTTCTCAGCCTGCTGCAGTTGCTCGGCATCTTCGGCGGCGACGAGTAAACCGGCGTCTCTCTCCAGCCGGAAAAGCCCCGCTTCGGCGGGGCTTTTTTTATGTTCCGCCGACGCGCGGACGCGCTGAGACCTTCCAAGCGCACGGTTTCGTCGGGATTCGCCTTCGGCGCCCGCGGCCTGCCGGCTCGAGGCGCAGCGTCGGTCGATGGGCTACCGGCAAGCCGAGCGCAGCGCCTGGTCAAGGTCCCAGAGGATATCGTCCAGGGACTCCAGGCCCACTGACAGCCTCACCATGTCGCCCGAAACGCCGGCGGCCAGCTGTTCTTCCTCGCCGAGTTGCCGGTGCGTGGTGGAGGCCGGATGGATGACCAGGGTCTTTGCATCGCCCACGTTGGCGAGATGACTCAGGAACTGCACCGCGTCGATAAACTTCACGCCCGCTTCCTGGCCGCCGCGAATACCGAACGTCATGATGCTTCCCGGCCCCCGGGGCAGGTACTTCGCCGCGAGCTCGTGGTACGGGTTGTCGGGAAGGCACGCGTACTTGACCCAGGTCACGTCCGGATGACCGTGGAGAAACTCCGCGACGGCGCGGGCATTGTCGCAATGCCGGTCCATGCGCACCGGCAGTGTCTCGAGGCCCTGAAGGAAGAGGAAGGCGTTGAACGGCGAGAGGCTCGGCCCGAGCGTTCGCAGGGTTTCCATGCGGCACTTCATGATGAAACCGAAATCGCCGAACGTCTCCTGGAAGCGCACGCCGTGGTATCCCTTCGATGGCTCGGTCATCATGGGAAAGTTGCCGTTGTCCCACGGAAACCTGCCCGAATCGACGATCAGGCCGCCGATGGACGTGCCGTGCCCGCCGATGAACTTGGTCGCCGAATGCACCACGACGTCCGCACCGTGCTCCACCGGGCGGCACAGGTAGGGGGTGGCGAAAGTATTGTCGATGACGAGCGGAATCCCTGCCTCGTGGGCAATGGCGGCGACAGCCTCGATATCGAGGATGTTGTTCAGCGGATTGCCGATGGTCTCGGCGTACAGCGCCTTGGTCCGGCCGGTGATGGCGCGGCGGAAATTCTCCGGATCGTCCGGGTCGACGAATCGCGTTTCGATGCCCATGCGCCGAAAGGTGACGTCGAACTGGGAATAACTGCCGCCGTAAAGCGTGCTGGCCGAAACCAGCTCGTCGCCCTGTTCCATCAGCGTCAACAGCGCGACCATCTGCGCGGCCATGCCCGAGCCCACGGCGAGGCCGCCGCGTCCGCCCTCCAGCGTGGCTATGCGTTCCTCGAGCACCGCGTTGGTCGGGTTCATCAGGCGCGAGTAGACGTTGCCGAACGTCTGCAGGTTGAACAGGCTCGCGGCGTGGTCGGCGTCGTCGAAGACATAGGCCGCGGTTTGGTAGATGGGCACGGCGCGGCTTCCGGTTGCCGGATCGGGCAGCTGCCCGGCATGCAGGCACAGCGTTTCTATGCCGAATTTCCGGTCGGCCATGTCAGTGCACCAGCGTGGTCGGGCGCCGCGAGGAAAGCACCCCGGTGGTGACGCCGACGAGGTTCAGGCCGCCGAACAGGCGCGCGTACTCGATTTTCATGCAGCGGTTCATGACCACGTCCAGGCCGGCATCGGTGGCGACGCGGGCCGCCTCCTGGTTGACGATGCCGAGCTGCATCCATACCACTTTCGCCCCGATCTCGACTGCCTGCTCGACGAATGGCATGACCGCTTCGGCGCGCTGGAACAGGTCGACCACGTCCACGGGTCGACCCATGGCGGCGAGATCGGGATAGCAGGTTTCCTCGAGCACGCTGTCGTAGCGCGGATTCACCGGGATGATCTCGAAGCCGTGATCCTTGAGATACTTTGCCGCGAAATAGCTCGGGCGATACCAATTGGCGGACAGGCCGACCACGGCCACGGAATGCGACCGCGCCAGCATCTCGCGAATGCCGGGTATGTCGTCGACGATTCTACCCCTAGTCATGATGTTCTCGATCAGGTTGCCTGCATTGGGAATGTGAGCGCATGGACGCGGACGCTCATGGTAACGGATTCTGTCGGGCGCGGCGCGGCTACCAGGTGATCTCAGACAGCGGGAAAAAACGCCGGTAGCTGGATATCCCGAATACCGGCTGGCCGTCGACGCTCCTCTCCTCGCCCAGCGAGACGAGGCGATAGAAAACGCCGCGTGCCACCCGCGCTTCGAGACCGTTTCTCACCAGCAGGTAGGGAGCATCCTCGGCCGTCGATTCGCGGCGACGCATGGTCAGCGGATGCTCCTCGTCCAGCGGCACCTTGTAATCGACATTGGTGTCGAAAACGATTCGCCGCGACGCTCCCTCGCCGGTGAGCTCGAACTCGGTGGCGACGAACGGTGCGTCCTCGACCGTAATACGCAGTTTCTCTCCGGGAGAAACGAGAAAGAACTCGTCTCCTTCGCGCACCATCACGCCGGAAAGCAGTCGAACGAGGTCCTGTCGCGCGAACGGCGTACCGCGATAGTGCCACGTGCCACTCGCGTCGATGACGAGGTCCATGTCGCGAACCGTTCGCGGTTCCCATTGGTGCACGGGCGGGAGCGTCTGCGACGACAGTGCCTCGACGAAGTCGTCGAATCCGCGGTCTGCCCCGGCGCGCGTCACGACGTCCCGGCGGCGTCGGCGGCATGGGCGTGCACGGCCCGCGGCCGGCCGTGCTCGTCGATGGCCACGAACGTGAACAGCGCCTCGGTCACCTTCGATTCGGTGGTGCGCGGTTCGCCGCGGCCGCGTATCCAGGTTTCCACGCGCACCGCGATGGACGTGCGGCCAATCCTCTCCGTGCTGCAGTAGCAGCTGACCTGGTCGCCTATGTGAACCGGCTTGTGGAACGTCATGCCGTCGACGGCGATGGTGACCACCCTGCCCCGCGCCTCGTGGGCGGCCCACGTACCGCCGGCGAGATCCATCTGCGACATCAGCCAGCCACCGAAGATGTCGCCGTTGGGATTGGCGTCCGCCGGCATCGCCACCGTGCGCAGTGACGGGATACCGCGGTCGGAGCGGCTCGTCGCGTCCTCGGGCCTATCGGCCAAGGGTGAAGAACTCCGCGTTCGGCCGCATCGCCACGAGGCTGGCCATGCGATTGGACAGCGCGAAAAAGGCGGCGATGGCACCGATGTCCCAGGCGTCCTCGCGGCTGAAACCATGAGTCGCCAGGGCCTCGAAGTCGGCTTCGGTAACGGCGACGGCATCGGTCGCGACCTTCAGTGCGAATGCCAGCATGGCCTTCTGCCGATCGGTGATGTCCGCGTCGCGATAATTGAGCGCGACCTGGTCGGCGACCTGCGAATCCTTGGCGTAGATGCGCAGGATGGCACCGTGAGCGACGACACAATACAGGCAATCGTTGGCTCCGCTGGTTGCCACCACGATCATTTCGCGCTCCGCCTTGCTCAGTCCACTCTCCTCGCGCAGCATGATCGCGTCGTGGTAGTCGAAAAAGGCGCGAAACTCGTCGGGACGGTGCGCCAGCGCGAGGAAGACGTTTGGTACGAATCCTGCCTTTTCCTGTACCGCGAGGATTCGCTCGCGAACGTCGTCCGGCAACGAATCGAGATCCGGAACCGGGAAGCGGCTGATCGGCCTGTCGCTCATCAAAACTGCTCCGGGTCAGTCGTAGGTGCGCGTGTCGTCGATCACCTTGCCGTCGTTAGGCAGTTCGGCGCCACTGACGAAGACGATCTCCGCGCGCAGTTTACACAGTTCCCGGACGGTGTGCTCCAGCGCCGACTTCAGCTCGTCTCCCGCCCCGGCTGCGGTGCATCGAAAGGTGAGCACGTCCTGGTGGCCACTGCGCGAGATAACCAGCCGGCAGCGCTCGATCTCGGGGTGTCGCGCCGCTACCGCGTTGACCTGTTCGGGTCGAACGAACATCCCCTTGACCTTGGCCGTCTGGTCGGCACGGCCCATCCACCCCTTGACGCGGCGATTCGTGCGACCGCAAGGACTTTCCCCCGGCAGCACCGCTGACAGGTCGCCGGTGGCAAACCGTACCAGGGGGTAGTCGGGATTGAATGTCGTCACCACGACCTCGCCGACTTCGCCGTCGGCAACCGGATCGCCGCTGCCGGGCCGAACGATTTCGACCAGGATGTCTTCGTCGATGATCAGGCCTTCGCGGGCCGGCGACTCATAGGCAATCAGTCCGAGGTCCGCGGTCGCGTAGGTTTGCAGAACCTCGATGCCCCGGTTCGACATCTCCGCGCGCAGGCTTTCGGGCAGCGCCTCGCCGGACACGGAGGCGCGTACCAGGGAATCCAGATCGCGACCGAGCTCGTCGGCCTTGTCGAGGATGATTTTCAGGAACGAGGGCGTTCCGACGTAGCCGTGCGGACGCACCGCGGCGATGGTCTCGACCTGCAACTCGGTTTGTCCCACGCCCGCGGGAATGACCGCGCAACCGAGGGCGAACGCGCCCGACTCGAGCATCGAGCCCGCCGGTGTAAGGTGGTAGGCATAGGTATTGTGAACGACATGGCCGCGCCTGAAGCCGGCGGCGTACAGGGCGCGGGCGAGCCGCCAGTAGTCGGGCCGATCGGTCTGCGGCTCGTAAATGGGACCGGGGGAGGCGAAGATCTTCTGCACCTCGCTCACGGGCCTGGCCACGAGACCGCCGAATGGCGGCGCAGCGGCCTGTCGCGCGGACAACTCGGACTTGCGCGTGACGGGCAGTTTCGCGAGCGCTGCGCGATCGTCTATCGCGTCGGTATCGATGTCGGCCAGCAGGTCCGCGTAGGCCGCGGTTTTCTCCTTCGCGTGGCGCAGTTGCGCCGGCAACCGCCCGAACAGGTCGCGCTCACGTTCGGCCGGGTTGCGGGTTTCCAGGGCGTCGTAGTAGCTGCCGTCGTTCATGGCCATACGTCCGTCGTCGGCTTGCTCGGGTGTCGGATCAGGAAAGCCAGCGCTTGCGGCGCCGATAGTGCTTCACGTCCCGGAAACTCTTTCGGTTACCACCGCTCATGCCGAGATAGAACTCCTTGACGTCCTCGTTCTCCGCCAGGTGAGACGCCTCGCCATCCATGACCACGCGGCCGTTCTCGAGGATGTAGCCGTAGGTCGCATAGCGCAGCGCCACCGTGGTGTTCTGCTCGGCGAGCAGGAACGTGACGCCCTCGTTCTGGTTCAGGCGCGAGACGATCTGGAAGATCTCCTCGACGAGCTGCGGCGCGAGCCCCATCGACGGTTCGTCGAGCAGGATCAGTTTCGGCCGTGCCATCAACGCGCGGCCGACCGCGAGCATCTGCTGCTCACCGCCGGAGGTATATCCGGCCTGGGACTTTCGTCGCTCCTTCAATCGCGGGAAGTAACCGTAGACCATCTCCAGGTCGCGCTCGACATTGGCCTTGCCATCCTTGCGGGTGTAGGCGCCGGTCATCAGGTTCTCCTCCACCGTCAGGTGCTCGAAGCAGTGCCTGCCTTCCATGACCTGCACTACGCCGCGCCGCACCAGGTCGGTCGGAGACAGCTGGTCGACGCGTTCGCCGAGGTACTCGATGGAGCCCTTGCTGACTTCACCACGCTCGGTACCGAGGAG
>JAUIDF010000148.1 GCA_030429125.1 Gammaproteobacteria bacterium
CTCCAGATGTGCGCGGTACAGCGCCGACAGGTCGCCCCGGAACGGCACCCCTCCCGCGGCGGCGGCTCGGCGGCCGAGACCGGCGGCGGCCATCTCCTCCACCAGGAGGGGCTCGAGGCCGGGCAGCGAATCCGGTGCGAGATGGAAGGCATCGGCGCCCTGGAGAACCCGATTGAACGGCGCGCATGGCATGGCGATCTGCCGCCGCTGGATCCTGCAAAGACCCGGCCGTGACCGACGCCGCCCGCGAGGGCGCTCGCGCCCTGCCGTCATCGCCGGCCGAGGGTGCACCGGGCCGGCGCCGATTGACGGCCGACGGCGCCATGATCGCCATGCTGGTCGTGGTGGTCGGTTACGTGATCCTGCCGCCGATGCTGATCCTCGTCTACGGCGCGCTCACGGACACCGGCCCCGCCGTCGACCCCAACTACACGACAGAGACCCTGGTGCGTGCCTACGGTCGCGGCACGATCTATCCGGCGCTGCTCAACTCGCTGATATATGCCGCCTGTACCGCCACGCTGGTGCTCGTCATCGGCGGTTTCCTGGCCTGGCTGGTGGAGCGTACGGACAGTCGCGTCAAGCGCTATGCCGACCTGTTCGCGCTGGCGCCGATCCTGATGCCCGCCGTATTGCTGATCAGCGGCTGGATCCTGTTGCTCGGCCCGCGCAGCGGCCTCATCAACCTGCTGGCGATCGAGTACCTGGGCGCGCAAGGGCCCGTGCTCGACCTGTTCAGCTTCTGGGGCATGGTGTGGGTGGGCACGCTGCAGGAACTGCCGCTCGCCTTTCTCTGGCTGTGGCCGGCGTTCCGCTCGATGAACCCCGACCTCGAGGAGGCCGGCCTGATCGCCGGGGCGGGAATGCCCACGGTATTGCGGCGGATCACGCTGCCGATGCTGCGCCCGACCATCTTTGCCGCGTGGATCATCTTTTTCATCTATTCTCTCGGCCAGCTGATGGTGCCGCTCCTGATCGGCATGCCGGCCGGCATATTTCTCTACTCGACGGAGATCTACCTGGCCTACCGGCGCATGCCGACCGACCTGAATCTCGCCAGCGCGTACAGCCTCCTGTTCCTGGTGGTGACCGTCGCCGGTATCTACGCCTATCGCCGCGCGACCCGCGAGGCGCACCGGTTCGTCACGGTCACCGGTCGTGGATTCAATCCGCGACTGATACGCCTCGGCAAGTGGCAGATCGTCGTCACGTGTTTCGCCGTCTTTCTGCTGCTTTGCGTCGCCGGGCTGCCGATCCTGGTGCTGGTCTGGAATGCCTTCATGCCCTACCCGCAGGCACCGTCACTGGAGAGCCTGTCGCTGTTCACGACGCGCAACTTCGGCCGCGCGCTCGACTACGGGCCGGCGGTGCGAGCGGTCGGCAACAGCATCATGCTCGGCATTGCCGCCGGCGTCGTCAGCACGCTCATCGGTGCGTTGATCGCCTGGGCAAACCTGCGCGGCAGGACGCACCGGCGCACCATTGCCCTGCTCGACCAGCTGGCCATGGCGCCGTTGGCGATTCCGGGCATCATCATCGGCGTCGGCCTGTTGTGGCTCTACCTGGTGCTGCCCGTGCCGATCTACGGCACCCACTGGATCCTGCTTCTCGCCTATGTCGCGATCCATCTTCCGTTCGCCGTGCGAATCTGTACCTCGGGGCTGGCCCAGCTTCACCCGGAGCTCGAGGAGGCCGGACTGGTTGCCGGCGCCGGCCGCGCCACCGTGATGCGAAGGATCGTACTTCTGCTGATCATGCCGAGCATCCTCGCTTCGATTCTCTACGTGGGGCTGCGTGCGTTTCGCGAATACGCCGCGTCCATATTCCTGTCGGCTCCCGGCACGGAGGTGTTCTCCGTCATCGTGCTCGACATGTGGGAGGGTGGAAACTCCAACATCCTGTCCGCCTACGTAACCATGGTCATGTTGATGCTGGGCGTCGCGATGTACGGGTTCTTCGCCCTCAGCCGGCGTATCGGTATCCGGGTTTGAGGAAGAGGATTCGTTCGTGATTGAAATCAGGAACCTGACCAAGCGCTTCGCCACGGACCGCGAGACCGTCCTCGCGATGGATCACCTGGATCTCGTCGTCGAGCCACACGGTTTCTTCACCCTGCTCGGTCCGAGCGGCTGCGGAAAGAGTACGTTGCTGCGCTGCCTGGCGGGTCTTGAGACCCCGGACGAGGGAGAGATACTGATCGCCGACCGATTGGTTTTCTCGTCGGGTGAACGAATCAACCTGCCGCCCAACAAGCGGATGATCGGCATGGTGTTCCAGTCCTATGCGATCTGGCCGCACATGACCGTGTTCCAGAACGTCGCCTTTCCGCTCGAAGTCCGCCGGATCGGCGACGTCAAGAAGCGCGTCATGAATGCGCTCGAGATCGTCGGCCTCGATCACGTCAGTGAACGATACGCCTCGCGGCTCAGCGGCGGCCAGCAGCAGCGCATCGCGTTTGCCCGCGCGGTGGTGGCGGAGCCCGAGCTGCTTCTCCTCGACGAGCCGCTCAGCAACCTCGATGCCGCCCTGCGCGAACAGATGCGCAGCGAGTTGCGAAGGTTTCAGCAACAGATCGGCGTTACCACCATTTACGTGACCCACGACCAGGCCGAGGCGTTGTCCATGTCGGACCGCATCGCGGTGATGCAGGGCGGGCGGTTCATGGAGATCGGCGCACCGGAGGATCTTTACGACCGGCCAACGACCGGGTTCACGGCGCGATTCCTCGGCGGCGCCAACATCGTGCCCGGCGTCATCCGCGATGCCGCGGACGATATCGTCGCCAGCACCTCGATTGGCCCGGTGCGCGGCAGTTCGGAGTCAAGGCTGTCGACCGGCCAGAAGGTGTCCGTATTCATTCGGCCGGAGCGCATCAGGCCCGCGGACAACGGTGTCGACGCCGTTACCAATGTCTTCGACACGGTCGTGCGGGCGCAATATTTCATGGGTGACGGCCGCGAGGTCGAATTGTCCGTTGCCGGCACCGAAACCCTCACGTTGCAGGCCAAGCTGCCGCCGCGAACGACGGTGGCTGTCGGCGACGCGTTGCGGATCACAGTCGACCCGGCCGACGTGCTGCTGCTTCCCGAGGACTCCTGAGACGATGAACGACGATCCCGGCGCACGCGTCACGCACCGCCTCGACGCCGGCGAGTTGGCCGGCTGGCGAGAGATTCCCACCGCGGTGATCAGCGATGAGACCGAATGCGCGGGTGTCATGTCCCCGGCGATTCGCTCGCTGACGCCGGGCCGCCGGTTTGCCGGGCAGGCCGTGACCATTCGTACCTGCCGCGAGCCGAACGGTGCACCGTCGCGCGTGATGGACTCGGTGCGGCCCGGGGACGTCATCGTGATCGACGCCTCGGCGCATCCGCACACGGCCGTGTTCGGCGGTAACCTGGCCGACGCGCTACAACGGCGCGGCGGGACCGCGATCGTGGTCGACGGCCGCGTTCGCGACATCGAAGAGCTGCGGGCGGGTGCACTGGCGGTCTGCGCGCGGGAAACCACGCCGGCGGGCATCGTCTGGGGTGGGGAGATCAACGTCGTGGTCCGCTGCGGCGGCGTGGACGTTCTGCCGGGCATGTTGATCGTCGGCGACGACGACGGCGTCATCGCCGTGCCTTTCGACGGCCGTGACGAGATTCTCGCGCGTTGCCGGGCGCGTATCGAGGCCGAGGCAGCGGGTCGTCGGCAGGACGCTGAACGGTTCGAGGCGGCATCGTGATGAATCGCGCCCGGGTGCGAAACGGGCTGGAAATTCTGGTGGAGAGAGATAGATGAGTGCAGAGTCGAACACGGCTGCGGCGAATGCCGGACGATACAACAGCGACGCGATCGCCGAACTGATCAGGCAGATCGGCGTTCGCTATGTTGCGCTGAGCCCCGGTTCGAGCTTTCGCGGGCTTCACGAAAGTCTCGTCAACGTCCTCGGCAACCGCGATCCCGAGATGCTGCTCTGCCTGCACGAGGAGCACGCGGTAGCCGTTGCCCATGGTTACGCGAAGGTGGCCCTCGAGCCGATGGTCGTGCTGGTGCATTCCAATGTCGGGCTGATGCACGCCAGCATGGCGGTGTACAACGCCTTCTGCGATCGCATTCCGATGATCGTCATCGGCGGCGTCGCGCCGATGGATGCGGGGCGGCGGATCTCTCCCGCGCACTGGTATCACAGCGTGCTCGACCAGGGGGCACTGGTGCGCGACTACGTGAAGTGGGACGACCAGCCGTTGTCTCTCAAGGCCACGCTGCAAAGCCTGTTGCGAGCCAACCAGGTGACACGCACCGCGCCGACCGCCCCGGTCTACCTGTCTCTGGATCAGCGCATGCAGGAGGATCCCGAGGAAGTGATCGACTGCTGGCCGGCGGTGGACCGATACCGGCCGCCGCAACCGGTCCAGCCGCACACCGGCAGCATCGTCGAGGCGTCGCGGCTGCTGGCGACGGCCCGTCGCCCCCTGATCCTCGCCGGCCGCGTCTCCCGTGACACCGAGGCATGGGCGCGGCGGGTCGCGCTCGCGGAGATGCTCGGCGCGGTGGTGCTGACCGACCAGAAGACCCCGGCCGCCTTTCCCACCGATCACCCCCTGCACGGCGCCGACCCGTCGCTGGTATTCGCGCCGGCCGAGGGTCTGGCTCACATACAACAGGCGGACGTGATCCTGAGCCTGGACTGGGTGGACATGGTGAACCTGTTTGCGCGCGTCTGGCCCGACGGGCAGGTACCGCCAAAGGTGGTGCACTGCTCGCTGGATCGGGTCGTGCACAATGGCTGGAGCCGAGATCACCAGGCCTTGCCGGCGGTGGACGTGGACATTCTCGCGGAACCGGACGTTGCCGTCGCCGCGTTGATCGGGGCGATCGAGTCGGCGGCGAGTGACGATTCCCGCGCGCAGGCCGGGGAACGGCTCGACGAGTACCGTCGCCGGACGCGGGTTCGCGAACCGGTGAGGTCGCCGCGATCGGGTCCCGAAGATATCGCGCTGTGGGACATCGGCGAAGCCCTGTCGCGCGTGCGCGAGGGACGGGAACTGTCGATCGTTCGCGTGCCGCTGGGCTGGCACGCCGGCGCATACGATTTCCGTCATCCGCTCGACTATCTCGGCTACGACGGCGCCGGCGGCATCGGTTCGGGTCCGGGGCAGGCGGTGGGCGCGGCGCTGGCGCTGAAAGGCACGGGCCGCATTCCCGTCGCCCTGCTCGGCGACGGCGACTACCTGATGAGCGTCACCGCGTTGTGGACGGCGATCAATCAGCAGGTGCCGTTGCTGGTCATCATCGCCAACAACCAGTCCTACTACGTCGACGAGGAGCATCAACGCACGGTTTCCAGGCAGCGGGGACGCTCCCTCGAGAACGCCTGGATTGGTCAACGGATCGAGAACCCGGGCGTCGATCTCGGCGCCATGGCGCGTGCCCAGGGCTGGGATGCCCCCGGACCGATCAAGGAGCGTTCGGCACTGGCCGGCGCGGTCCAGCGTGCGATCGAACAGGTCGAAGCCGGCGGATGCAGCCTGCTCGACGTACACATACTCCCCGACTACGAGGGACTGTTGGGGTGAGCGGGATGATTGTTCGTTCCTTTAACGCACCGGACCCGTTTCCGCGCGAAACCACAACGGTGCCTGCAACGAGGGTAAGACCATGAACGAAACGGGAAAGATTCATCGCAAGGCAATCCGTGTCCTCGCCATGGCATGCGTCTTCGCCGCCACCGGCGCGGGCATGCCTGTACCGGGCTTCGCCGGGGAGCCTCCCCGCGAAGCTGCCGCGGCCTGGGCCTATCTCGACACGCTCGACGGTGCGCAACGCGAGGAAGTCATGGCGCGCGAAGCGCGGCGCGAGGGGTCGTTGATTCTCTACGGCGCCACCGGTATCGATCGCGCGACATTCTGGATAGAGCAGTTCAACAAGCGCTATCCCGACATCGAGGTCGAGTTCGTGCGACTGCGCGCGCCGGACCTGGTCGAGAAGGTTCTTCTCGAGCAGCGCACCGGCACCGTGCGCGCCGATCTCGTGATCACCACCATCACCTATCTCGAACTGCTGTCGGAGGGCGGCGTACTGGCGCCCTACAAGACCAGCCATTGGGACGACATCGACGAGCGATTCCGCTACGGCGATCCGGCGACGTGGACGGCAATGGTCTACGAGATCTTTCCGCACTCGATCGCATGGCGCAGCGATCGGATCGACGATGCCGACGCGCCGCGCAACCTCGACATGCTGATGGATCCGAAGTGGACCGGACGCGCAGGCACCACGACCCATCTCGAGGACACCCTCAACGGGCTGATGACGATATTTGGCGAGGAGGACGGCACCGAGAAGGCGCGCCAACTCGCCGCACTGGACAATCGCCTCTACCGCAGCCACTCGGCCATGGCCGACGGGCTGGCCGCGGGCGAGGTGGACATGGTGTGGGGGCTGGTCGCCGCGCGGCCGATCGGTCTCAAGGACAAGGGCGCGCCGGTCGACTGGACGATGACCGATCCGCTGCTTGCCGAGGGCAATACGATCTCCGCCACCACCGGCACCGACAATCCCTACGGTGCGGCCTTGTTCATCGACGTGCTGCTCGACGCGGCGACGCTGGAAGCATCGGACGAGTGGCAGGGCGGGCGGATATTCGGCAACACCCGGGGCAGTTACGACCTGTCGCTCGACGACTACCCGTCGCTGTTCATCTTTCCGCCGGTTTCACCGGACCGGTTTGCCGAGCTGAACCGGCTGGCGGAGGAAATGTTCATCCGGAAGCAATGACATGACCGGGCGTTCAGGTGACAGGCGAGGGTCGGCGTCGCTGGAAATCGTCCCGCTGACCGAGGCGCTCGGCGCCGAGGTCAGCGGCGTCGACCTGTCCGCGGCGCTCGACGCCGATGTGCTGGCGTCGATCCGAAGTGCATGGCACGACCACTCGGTGCTGCGATTGCGGGGCCAGCAGCTGGACGACGCACAGCTCGTGCGCTTGACGCGTGCCTTCGGCGAGCTGGAGATTCCGCCGCCGCTGGCGCCAGGCGTCCCCTACATCGCCGATCATCCCGAGGTGATGGTGATATCCAACGTGGTCGAGGCGGGTCGCGCGCTGGGCAGCCTCGGATACGGCGAGGCGGATTGGCACAGTGACCTGAACTTCATGGAACGGCCGCCGTCGGCCAGCCTGCTGTATGCCATCGAGGTGCCGGACGATGGCGGCGAGACGGCCTATGCCGGCATGTACGCCGCCTTCGAGGCGTTGCCGGCAGCGCTTGCCGACCGCATCGCGGGTCGAAGCATTCTCCACGACGCCGGATTCAACAGTGCCGGTGAGCGTCGGCTGGAGCAACGGCCGCCGGTGCAGCATCCCATCGTCCGCACCCACCCGGACACGGGCCGTCGCTGCCTCTACCTCGGGCGGCGGGCCAATGCGGCGGTCGTCGGTCTGTCGCGGAGCGAATCGGAGGACCTCCTCGACGCCCTGTGGGAGCACGCCGTCCAGGACCGGTTCGTCTGGGTCCAGCGCTGGCAGCCCGGCGACCTCGTGATCTGGGACAACCGTTGCACCATGCATCGTCGAAGCGCGTTCGACCGCAGCGCCCGGCGCATCCTGCATCGCACCCAGACGACCGGTACACGACCTTTCGCCTGAACGCCGCCGGGGTGCAAACCATGCCGACGGATCACCGCCATCGCGCCGGCTGACAAGGCCGAAGCACCGGTTCAAACGACCCGTTGGCGGCGATCATTGGGCCCCGTGTTGGCCCGCGGTGCGGGATGCCGTCACCGTGGAACCACCATGACGCCTCGTTGCGCCTTTCCGGGCGCGAACAGTTCCGCGACAGCGCACTCGCTCAGCGTCGTGTGAGCAGGCCCTGGTCGGCACCGCTTACCCTTTGCAGGGCCTGCGTCAGTTTTACCCGCAACAGTTCGATGTTGTGCAGGGCCGGGTAGTTGGGCCTGACAAGCAGGGCGAGCTCGCGGTGCGGGCCGGGTTCGCCGAGCGGGATGGCGGCCAGGTCGGGGTGGCCGTCGACGAGCTGTGACAGCGCCATCTCGGGTACCAGTGTCGATCCCATTCTGCCCGCGACCATCTGCACCAGGGTCGGCAGGCTGGTGGCCTGCAGGCCATGGGTGGTCTGTGCCTCCAGCCGGCACGCGGCCAGGGCGTGCTGCTTCAGGCAGTGGCCTTCCTTGAGCAGCATGAGGCGCGCCGGATCCAGTTCCCCGGGTGCAATGACCTTCCTGCCCGCGTCGGCGTCGCCCGCGTGGGTCACCCAGTAGAAGTTTTCCTTCCAGAAACTGAACGCCAGCAAACCCTCGTGCTCGTAGGGCAGGGCGAGAATGGCGGTGTCGAGATCGCCGGCGCGCAACTGTGCCAGCAGCTCGTCGGACTGCGCCTCTTCCACGTCCAGCGCGAGGTCCGGGTAGTCGGCCGCCAGCGCGGGCAGCAGCGCAGGCAGGAGAAACGGGCCCACGGTGGGAATCATGCCCACGGCGAGCCGCGCGCCGAGCGGTGCGTTGTGCTGGTCCGCAAGGCGGTGAATGTCGTCCACCAGCAGCTTGATCTCGCGCGCCTTGTCGAGCATCTGCCGGCCGACGGGGGTCACCAGCACCTTCTTGTTGTCGCGCTCGAATACCTGGAAGCCGAGCTGTTTCTCCATCTCCGACAGCGAGGTGCTGAGGGCGGACTGGGAGATCGCGCACTGCTCGGCGGCGCGCTTGAAGTGAAGCGTTTTCTCCACCGTCAGTGCGTAGCGGATCTGCCTGAGTGAAATCATCGTTGATCAATAAAAGTGAACGTGATCTTCAATTATATCTACTTTTATTGTTAATGAGAATCCTTATCATTGTTGACAGTCGCTCCGGCGACATCGTCTTACTCAACCGTAAAGGAGCATCGTAATGGCACTGATCAACAGTGAAATCAAACCGTTCAAGGCCACGGCATACCGTGGAGGCAAGTTCATCGACGTGTCCG
>JAUIDF010000149.1 GCA_030429125.1 Gammaproteobacteria bacterium
CGGCCTCGACGGCATCCAGAACAAGATCCACCCCGGCGACGCCATGGACAAGGATCTGTACGACCTGCCACCGGAGGAAGAGAAGGCCATTCCCACCGTGGCCCACTCGCTGGACATGGCATTGGCGGCGCTCGACGCCGACCGTGACTTCCTCAAGGCCGGCGGCGTGATGACCGACGACACTATCGACGCCTACATGGATCTCAAGATGGGCGAGGTGAACCGCTTCCGCATGTCCACGCATCCGTGCGAGTTCGATATGTACTACAGCGTGTAACGCACCTGGGCGCCCCGGGGCCAGAACCGGGGCGCCTTTGTTTTTCCACGATATGCACCATGATGGTGCAGAAGGTCGCGCGAACGGATGTTTGATCCCGAGTACCTGTTCAAGGCCCAGAACACCGCCATCGTCGTGCTCGGCGACGACATGACGGTTCAGCGCCTGAATCCGGCCGCCGAGTCGCTGCTCGACATCAGCGACCGGCGTGCCCGCGGACAGGGCGTGACGCGGGTGCTGGGCGACTACCCGGGGCTGGCCGACGTCCTCGGCAAGGCGATCGAGGACGGGCAGACCTACACCCTGCGCGAAATGCCCCTGCGTGCACCGCTCGGCGGGGCGTCGATCGTGGTGGACTGTACCGTGACGCAGCTGGCCGAGGTGGGCGACGAGCTCGGCCTGATGCTGGAGTTGTGGCGGGTGGACAGCCTGGTGAAACTGGCGCGCGATTCGTGGCTGTCGGAACGCCAGTCGGCCACCCGCAGCATGATCCGCGGCCTCGCCCACGAGATAAAGAACCCTCTCGGCGGACTGCGCGGCGCGGCGCAACTGCTGGACCGCGAACTGCCGCCCGGCGAACTGCGCGAGTTCACCCGCATCATCACCCACGAGGCCGACAGGTTGACGAAACTCGTCGACCGCATGACCGCGCCTTACGTGCAGATCCGCCGCGAACGGCTCAACCTGCACGAGGTGCTTCAGCATGTCTTCAGGCTGGTGCAAGTGGAGGTGCAGGGACGCGTGACCATTTATCGAGACTACGACCCGTCGCTGCCGGATATCGTTGCCGAGCGCGACGGCCTGACCCAGGTATTCCTGAATATCGTGAAGAACGCCGCCCAGGCCATCGGCGAAAAGGGACGCATCACGCTTCGCACGCGCATCGGCCGCCGCCAGTCGGTGGGCGGCGTGTTGTACCGCCAGGTGCTGCGCGCCGAGGTGCATGACGACGGACCGGGCGTTCCCGCCGAGCTGGCCGAGAAAATGTTCTACCCGCTCGTGACCGGCCGCGCCGACGGCACCGGTCTCGGCCTGTCCCTGGCGCAGGAAATCGTCAGTCGGCACAAGGGGCGCATCGAGTGCGAGAGCGAACCGGGCAACACCACGTTCACGGTCATCCTGCCGCTGGAGCCCTGCGATGGATAGTGCGACGCCGCATAGAGTCTGGATCATCGACGACGACAGCTCCATCCGCTGGGTGCTGGGCCGCGCCCTGTCGCGCGAGTCGCTTCAGATCGAGAGCTTCGACAACGCCGACAGCGCCCTCTCGCGCCTTGGCGGCGAGCGCGATCCGGATGTCATCGTCACCGACATTCGCATGCCGGGCACCAGCGGCCTCGAACTGCTCGAGGCGCTGCGCGCCCGGGCGCCCGAACTGCCCGTGATTCTCATGACGGCGCACACCGATCTCGACAGCGCGGTATCCGCCTACCAGGGCGGCGCCTTCGAGTACCTGCCCAAGCCCTTCGACATCGACGAGGCCGTGTCGCTGGTGCGCAAGGCACTGGAACACGTTCGCGAGCGCGCCGCGCCGGGCGTCGAGGACGCCGCATCGATGAGCGCCGAGATGCTCGGTGAGGCACCGGCCATGCAGGAGGTGTTTCGCATCATCGGCCGCCTGTCGAAATCCAACATGAGCGTGCTGGTGCGCGGCGAGTCCGGCACCGGCAAGGAGCTGGTGGCGCGCGCCCTGTACCGCACCGGCAGTCGCCGCGACGGCCCCTTCGTCGCCATCAACACCGCGGCCATTCCCGCCGAACTGCTGGAATCGGAACTGTTCGGTCACGAGAAGGGCGCGTTCACCGGCGCGCAAAACCGGCGCATCGGCCGCTTCGAGCAGGCCGACGGCGGCACGCTGTTTCTTGACGAGATCGGCGACATGCCCGCCGATCTGCAGACGCGGCTGCTACGGGTGCTGTCCGACAACAGTTTCTACCGCGTCGGCGGTCACCACGAGATCGCCGTCGACGTGCGCATCATCGCCGCCACCAACCAGGATCTCGAGGCGCGCGTGGCCGACGGCCGTTTCCGCGAAGACCTCTACCACCGACTCAACGTCATCGCCATCGTGCTGCCGCCGCTGCGCCACCGGCGCGAGGACATCGCCGCGCTGTGCCGACGCTTCCTGGAACAGGCGGCGCGCGAACTGCAGGTGGAGAAGAAGCAGCTCTCGCCCGAGGCGGCTGCCGTCCTCACCGCCTACCACTGGCCTGGCAACGTGCGCCAGCTGGAGAATGCCTGCCGCCGCCTCACCGTGATGGCGCCCGGCCAGACCATCGGCGCGGGCGACCTGCCCGAGGAGTTCCGGGCGCTGCGCGAAGAGACCGGCACTGACGATGCGCCCCAATGGGAGAGCGCCGTGCGCAAGGCCGCCGAGCAACGTCTAGCCCTCGGTCAGAGCGCCATCCTCGACGACATGATGCCCGCCTTCGAGCGCGTCATGCTCGGCGCCGCCCTCGACCATACCGGTGGACACAAGCAGGAGGCGGCCCGGCGGCTCGGCTGGGGGCGCAACACGTTGACACGCAAGCTGAAGGATCTCGACATCGCGTGAAGACTGCGCGGGCTGGCGTCGGTCAGAGCCGGTTCACAGTTTGCTGAACGCGTGAGATTCCGCGCACTTTTTGGCATCTGGCAAGGCGCGTCGAGGCGTCCGGGTGGTTCCCTGGCGACGAGATGCAACGCCGTCAGGGCGACAAGCGCCGAAAGCTCGCCGCGAATGCGTCGTGTGAACAGGCCCTGGTCGCGACGACGATTCGTGCGTCGCTTCAGGGCCAACCTGCCGCCGCCCGCGTTTGTCGTGGTGCCTTGGATTCACCGTGCCGAAGAGGGACCGCGCACCCGCCACGGCGGGCGCCGTTGATCCGTTCCTGAAGGCTCGTGCGCCGCGTCCATGCGGCGCACGCCGCCGCCGCCGGCGCGCCGACCCTCGCCCCGGCAGTGCGGGGTGGCCGGGCATAGACCGTATCTGGTTTATCACGCTGGTGCGCCTGCCGTGCTTCGACTACGCTAGGCGTCTTCCCAACCGCCGCCTTCGGAGATGCGCATGACGCAAGCCCTGTTGATCGTCGACGTCCAGAACGACTACTTCACCGGCGGCGCCATGCCGCTGTCCAACATGGACGACGCCGCGCGCCAGGTGAGCGCATTGCTCGAACGGTTTCGCCAGGCCGGCGCGCCGGTCTACCACGTCCAGCATCTCGCGACGCGTCCCGGGTCGACGTTCTTCGTACCGGACACCGAGGGCTGCGAGATCCATCCCGCCGCGGCGCCCGGCGCCGGCGAGCCCGTGGTCGTCAAGCATTTCCCGAGCGCCTTTCGCGATACCGATCTCGACGAACGCCTGCGCGATGCCGGTATCGACAAGCTGGTCATCTGCGGCGCCATGACCCACATGTGCATCGATACCACCACCCGCGCGGCCTTCGATCTCGGCTATGCCTGCACCGTCGCCGCCGACGCCTGCGCCACGCGCGACCTCGAGTTCGACGGCCGACAGGTCGCCGCCGCCGACGTGCAGTCCGCCTTCATGGCCGCATTGTCGATGCCCTTCGCGGCCGTCAAACCGGCCGGGGAAATCGAGCCGTAGGGTGAGTGCGGGCCACCCGTCGGTTCGGCAAGGACGGCGCGTTCGTGCCCGCCGCAAGTTGTCGGGTTACGCACCCGCTATCGCGGCTGCCAACCCGACCTACGGGATGCCATATTCGTATGAACGCGGCATTCCGTAGGTCGGATTAGGCGAAGCCGTAATCCGACGTGGACGGGCGCTAATGACAGCCGACCTATAAGGTTCCTTGGCGAGGATTGGTCGGGATTCACGGATAAACGCGTGGCAGCAGCGGGCACTCGATCGGCTCCCCGACGCGCTGGCCGAGACTGGCGAGGTGACGGGTGATTTCCTCCGTCCACGATCCGCGCGGCCGGAATCGCACGTCGCCGTCGCCGTAGCGAAGGGACAGTCGGTGAATGGTACGCGGCAGCGGGTCGCGGGCATTGGTGGCGCGGTGCAGGGTGCGGAAGTCGAACACCAGGCAGTCGCCCGGTTCCATGTGCCAGGCGAGGCGCGCGGCGTCACTCGATTCGACCTCGTCGGTGGCGTGGTACGCCGACATGTCGCCGGCGAAGGGTTGGTGTTCGCGAAAGTTCTGCGGCATGTAGAGCCTGCCCCAGCGGTGCGAGCCGGAGAGAAACGTCAGGCCCTCGTCGTGCGTCGCCGTCTCGAGCGGAAACCACAACACCGCCTTGCGGCCGCCGTCGAAGTCGAAGTAGGGCTCGTCGTGGTGCCACGGCGCGCCGTTGGTGGCGCCCGCCTCCCTGAGGAACCAGTTATCCATCAGCAGGTTGAGCGTCGCGGCGTCGAGCAGCGACGCCACCCGTACGGCGAGATTCGATTCGAGCACCAGCCAGCGCAGTCCGTCGATGCGCTGCCAGTTCCAGTAGTCGAACAGGTAGCGGGCGGGAGAATTTTCGGGTGTCTGGTCGCGAAAGAACGGTCCCGGATGCGCCATGCTCTCGACGATACCCTCTCGTGCGCGGCGCAGGCACTCGTCGTCGACGACGTCGCGCAGGCAGACCACGCCGTGGCGATCGAAGAATGCGCGCGCCGCGTCGTCGACGTCGTGGAACGCCGCTTCGGTCGGGTTGTCGATGGCCGGTTGCATGGTCGCTCAACCTAGGCCAAAAACGGCGCGTCGACAAGTGCCGCGACGGCGCGCCGAGTTGACACCGGGCCGCGGCGCCGCGCATGCTGGCCGCGCCTCGAACGACGGGAACCTCATCATGCCAGGGACCAACGCCAACCGACGGGCGGGTTCGTGAGTCAGCGTACCGGCTTTCGACTGCGCCCGGCGCTCCCCGCCGACGCGCGGGCCGTGAGTCGCTGTGTCGCTGCCGCCTACAGTGACTACGTCAGTCGCATCGGCAAGCCGCCCGGTCCCATGCTCGAAGACTACGCCGACGTCATACGCGAGCACGACGTGTTCGTGGCGGTCGCCGGCGACGTCGTCGTCGGCGTGCTGGTGCTGATCGACAGCGGCGGGGGACTGTTGCTCGACAACGTGGCGGTGGACCCGGATCGACAGGGCCGGGGTATCGGCCGCGCCCTGATCGACCTGGCCGAGCGCGAGGCGCGACGTCGCGGTCACGAGGCGCTCGACCTGTACACGCACGAACGCATGGTGGAAAACATCGCCCTCTATGACCGGCTCGGCTATCGGGAAACGGGCCGACGGACCGAGAACGGCTATGCGCGGGTCTACATGCGCAAGGCGTTTACGCCGTCGTCCCGTCGTCGTCCGCGTGTCGAACCCTGATCCGCGTTCGCCGCTCGTGTCGGGCGGATTCCGCCCCGTCGCGCACGACAATCTCGAGGAGTTCTCGGACCCGGTCAACTACGACATCGAGGAGGGTCCCGCGACCCGGGCGCCGGCGCGCTTCTACGGCGATCTCGCCGCGGCCGCCGGTGGAGCCGTGCTGGAGATTGCCTGCGGCACGGGGCTCGTGGCCATCGAACTCGCCGCGCGCGGGCTCGACGTCACCGGCACCGACATCTGCCGGCCCATGCTCGATCACGCCCGCCGCAAGACGCAGGCCCGGGGTCTCGCCGCGACGTGGATCGAGGCGGACGCACGGACGTTATCGATCAACCGGTGCTTTGACTTCATCTACCTCACCGGCAATGCCTTCCAGGCCTTTCTCACCGACGACGACCAGGACGCGCTGCTCGGCACGGTCGCACGCCACCTCGCCCCGGGCGGCCGGTTCGCCTTCGAGACGCGAAATCCTGCCGGGTGCAATCTCGACGACCTGCCGGACGAGCAGCCGTGGCATCGCTACATCGATGCTGCCGGCCGTGTCGTTCAGGTGAGCGGCACGCAGCGGTATGACGCCGCCATGTCGATCATGCACTGGACCACGTTTCGCCGACGCGTCGTCGATGGCGAAGTGCAGTGCCGCGTCAGCCGCATTGCCTGCCGCTTCACCGGCGTCGACGACATCGTTCGGCGATTGGCGGAGCATGCGTTTCGCGTCGAAACCTGCCACGGCGACTTCGATCGCTCGCCGTTTCGAGAAACCAGCCCGTCGATCGTGCTGACGGGTTGCCGGGACTGAAGTCCGCCAACCCGTCGCGCACCAGGCTGGTCAATAAAACTTCACAAAAAGAATTCGCGGAAGCTATTGAATTCCACAGCAGAAAATCTAGAATTCGCCGACCCCAGGACGCCTTTCAGAGGTTTTATGGTTCCGCGCTAATCGCGTGCTGTCTCATCGGACGGCGCGTTAGCTCAAAGTCACCGCTCGTTCGAGGAGAATTCCGCCATGGCGCAGGATTCCGTTATCCAGTTCCCGTCTGCCGCCACGCGATGGGCCACGCACGGTCAGGCGGCCACCGCCGAGGCGCTGCCCGCCGACCACTTCGTCACCCGCGACGGCATCGAGTTCGCCGGAACGCACTTGATCCTCGACCTGTGGGGCGCGTCTCGTCTCGACGACATCGGGCTCATGGAAGACACGCTGCGCGCGGCGGTCGACGTCGCCGGCGCCACGCTGCTGCATATCCACCTGCATCACTTCACGCCCAATGGCGGCGTATCCGGCGTCGCCGTGCTGGCGGAGTCGCACATCAGCGTGCATACCTGGCCGGAGCGCGATTTCGCCGCCTTCGACGTGTTCATGTGCGGCGACGCGAAGCCCGAGCGAGTGATTCCCGTGCTGCGCGAGGCCTTCTCGCCGTCGCAGCTCACCGTCGGTGAGCACCTGCGCGGCGTGGTGCAGGGCGGATGAGCGAGCGCTGGTTCCGCGAGACCCTGCACGAAGGCATCGGCCAGGAGATTCGCGTCGACGAAGTCTATTTCGAGAGCGACACCGGGCAGCAGGCGCTGTCGATCTTCGGCAACCGGCACCTGGGTCGGGTCATGACCCTCGACGGCGTGGTGCAGACCACCGAGGCGGACGAGTTCATCTACCACGAGATGCTCGCGCATACGCCGATCCTTGCCCACGGCAACGTCGAATCAGTGCTGATCATCGGCGGCGGCGACGGCGGCATGCTGCGCGAGGTGCTCAAGCACCCCGCACTGCGCGTGACCCAGGTGGAGATCGACCAGGCGGTGATCGACCTCGCCAGGGAGTACCTGCCGAACCACTCGGCCGGTTCATTCGACGATCCGCGTGCGACCATCGTCATCGCCGATGGCATGGACTTCGTACGCGAGACGGACCAGCGCTTCGACGTCATCATCTCCGACAGCACCGATCCCGTCGGTCCGGGGGAGGTGCTGTTCACCGACGACTTCTACGCCCTGGCCAAGCGCTGCCTGGCGCCGGGCGGTGTGCTCGTGACCCAGAACGGCGTTCCCTTCGTGCAGATGGAAGAAGTCATCAACACGCGTCGGCGTATGTCGCCGCATTTCGTCGACATGACGTTCTACTGCGCCGCGGTGCCGACCTACTACGGCGGCATCATGACGTTCGCCTGGGGTACCGACGACAAGGCGCTGCGTCGCACCTCGCTCGAGGTGCTGGGCTGGCGCGCCCGCCACGTGGGCCTGAAGACGCGCTACTACAATGCCGCCGTCCACCAGGGAGCCTTCGCCCTGCCGCAGTTCCTGGTCGAGGCCATCGAGGCCGCATAGGAACGGTTCATGCGGGGCCCGGGTGCGACGCTATAATCCGGCGATGACGAGGACGCGGAAGAAGTCGGCGAAAAAGCGCACGCTCTACGACGCGCGTTACCTCGAGTCGCGACTGGCGCAGTTGCCGCCTGCGTTCCGTGATCTGTTCCGAGACGCCTACATTGGCGCCCGCAAGCTGCGCGCCCGGGCCGATGACGCGGTCGCGCCACCTGGACTCATGGACATGGTGGACCGACGATGCGGCGAGTGGTCGTTGCACGCGCGTCCGGCCTGCAGCGAGGGCTGCGCCTGGTGCTGCATGCAGGACGTGCTGATGGCGCCGTTCGAATTCGACGCCGTGCGCGAAGCGATCGATTCGGCCGGACTCGGGGACCGGGTGCGACGCAATCTCGCGGCATCGGACACCGGCCCCACCATTCACGTCGACGGCCGAGACCTGCCCGTCTCGCCCTGCCCGCTGCTCGACGACGAACATCGCTGCATGATCTACACCGCCCGCCCGCTGGCCTGCCGCACCCAGTTCGCCATGCATGCCGAGAAGTGCCAAAACGCTTTCGAGGCGGCCAGGGACGGCAATGCCGACGCCTCCTATCCGCGCGCCGGCGACCCCGCCGTCATCGGCATCGCCGCACGCGAAGCCATGCAGGCGAACCGCCGGGTATTCCTGCGCGACCAACTCCGCGCCCACCTCTAAGTTTCGGGGACAGTAAGTAAGTTTCAGTTTCGGGGACAGTATACTTATTTCGCCATGCGAAATAAGTATACTGTCCCCGAAACTGTCCCCCTGTCCCCGAAACTGTCCCCGAAACTGCCCGCTGTCCCCGAAACCGATACTATTTGATGCGGATCGCTGCTCCGACGTCTTCGAGGGTGTCCAGCTGCCAGGCGTTGGCGATGAGGTGTCCGCGCGTGCCGGCGTCCACAGCTGGGTGCATCCCGGCCAGGGTTTGAAACTTCGATTCCAGTTCCTCGCGGGTGAGGGGGTTCGTCGGGTCGCCCTTGGGTACCGTCACCTTGTGCGCCAGTCGTTGTCCGTCGGTGGTG
>JAUIDF010000150.1 GCA_030429125.1 Gammaproteobacteria bacterium
GGCCTCGAACTTCTTCGGCGCCGTGTTCTCGCGGCTCGGCACGCCCGGCATGCTGACCGAGTTCCTGCTCCAGCTCGACATGTCGCCGACGCTCATCCTGCTGATGATCATGGCGCTGATCTTTCTGCTCGGCTGGCCGCTGGAGTGGGTGCCCATCGTGCTGATCATCGTTCCGATCCTGCTGCCGCTGGTCGACCAACTCGGATTCAACCTGACCTGGTTCGGCATACTGGTCGCGGTCAACCTGCAAACCGCGTGGCTGTCGCCACCGGTGGCGCTATCGGCCTATTTTCTCAAGGGCGTAGTGCCCGAATGGGATCTGAAGGACATATACGGCGGCATGATGCAGTTCATGGTGATCCAGCTCATCGGGCTGATTCTGCTGATCGCGTTCCCGCAGATCGCGCTGTGGCTGCCCGGGGTGATTTACGGTAACTAGGCGAAACGCCTGTTTTATTTTGTTGACTATCGTTCAGAGGTGACGAATGGCGAAGGTGTACCTGAAGCGCGCGGAGAAGACACCCGCGACGGGTGAAGACGACACGAGGGAGATCGTGGCGCGAATGCTGGCGGAGATCGAGACCGGCGGCGAGGAACGAGCATTGCAGTATGCGCGAGAGCTCGACAAGCACGAGGGTGAGATCGTCGTATCCGATGAGGCCGTCGAAAAGGCGGGCGCGTCGCTTCCGCAGTCCGTGAAGGACGACATCCAGTTCTCCTACGACCGCGTGCGCGGCTTCGCCGAGGCCCAGCTCGGCAGCATGAAAGAATTCGAGACCGAGCTGTCGCCCGGCCTGTTCGCCGGCCAGCGATTGATTCCCGTCAATGCCGCCGGCTGTTACGTGCCGGGCGGGCGCTACGCCCACGTGGCTTCGGCGGTCATGAGCGTCACCACGGCAAAGGTCGCAGGGGTGAAGAACGTCGTCGTCTGCTCGCCACCGAATCGCGATCACGCCGGCGCACACCCCGCCATCATCTACACAGCCAATCTGTGCGGCGCCGATACCATCCTGAACATGGGCGGTGTGCAGGGTGTTGCCTCGCTTGCCTTCGGCCTGTTCACCGGGCACAAGGCGGACATCATCGTCGGTCCCGGCAATCGCTTCGTCGCCGAGGCCAAGCGCATCCTCTTCGGCCGGGTGGGCATCGACCTGTTCGCCGGTCCCACCGAGATCCTGGTGATAGCGGACGACTCGGCCGACCCCGACGTCGTGGCCTCCGATCTCGTGGGGCAGGCCGAGCACGGCCCCGATTCGCCGGCGTGGCTCGTGAGCCTGTCGCGGGACGTGGCCGAGGCGGCCATGGCGCGCGTGCCGGAATACATTGCCCGTCTCCCGGAACCGAACCGCACCGCGGCGGAGAATGCCTGGCGCGACTATGGCGAGGTGGTTCTCGTCGACACGCGCGAAGAAGCGGTCGATGTCAGCGACGTCTATGCGCCGGAACATCTCGAGGTACAGGCCGACGACCTCGACTGGTGGCTCGATCACCTGACCAACTACGGCTCGCTGTTCCTCGGCGAGGAGACCACCGTGGCCTATGGCGACAAGTGCTCGGGCACCAATCACATCCTGCCCACCAAGGGTGCCGCGCGCTACACCGGCGGCCTCAGCGTCGGCAAGTTCATCAAGACGGTCACCTGGCAGCGCATGTCGCGGGACGCGAACCGCAGCGTCGGCGTGGCGTCGTCGCGCATCTCCCGCCTCGAGGGCATGGAGGGCCACGCGCTGACCGGTGACGATCGCCTGCACAAGTACTTTCCGCAAGAAACGTTCACGCTCAAGCCATGAGCGCGGCGTTGTTCGACCTGTCCGGTCGCGTGGCGCTGGTCACCGGCGCCAGCGCCGGCATCGGGCAGGCCATGGCGATGGCATTGGCCGCCGCGGGCGCATCGCTGGTGGTTACCGCGCGTCGTCGGCCGCAACTCGACGAAACGGTGGCGTCCATCGTCGAGGCCGGCGGACGCGCACGTGCGATCGAGGCGGACCTGTCCGACCTGTCGCGTTTGCCGGCTGTGGCCGAATCGGCGTCGGCACCTTTCGGTCCGCCGCTGATTCTCGTGAACTGCGCCGGCGTCAACCTGCGTCAGCCGTTCGACGACATTACGCCCGAGTCGTGGAAACTGACGGTCGATCTCAACCTGGCGGTGCCGTTCTTTCTCGCCCGTTCGCTGTTGCCGGGCATGCGTGAAGCCGGCTGGGGCCGGGTGATCAACATCGCCTCGCTGCAGTCGCGCCGCGCCTTTCCCGACAGCATTCCCTATGGCGCCTCCAAGGGGGGTGTCGAGCAACTGACACGCGCCATGGCCGAGGCCTGGTCGCGTCACGGCATCAACTGCAACGCCATCGGACCGGGATTCTTTCCCACCGAACTGACACGGGCGGTATTCGAGGACGACGCGCGCCGCGACTGGGCGGCGGGGCAGACCGCCATCGGTCGCAACGGCGAGATGCGAGACCTCGACGGCGCGACCGTCTTCCTGGCATCGCCCGCGTCCGACTACATCACCGGGCAGACCCTGTACGTCGACGGCGGATTCACCGCGAGGTAACTGAACATGAAGGCGCTGGTTTACACCGCCCCCAACGAGATGACGTTTCGCGACGAGCCCGAGCCGCGTGCCGGTGAGGCCGAGTCCATGGTGCACATCGAGGCCGTGGGTATCTGCGGCTCCGACATGCACGCCTACCAGGGTCACGATCCACGTCGCGTGCCGCCGCTCGTGCTCGGACACGAGGTGTGCGGGCACGTGTCGGGCGGCGCATTCGACGGGCGACGCGTGATCCTCAACCCGTTGATTACCTGCGGACACTGTCATTACTGCCGAACCGGGCGGTTCAATATCTGCAGTAACCGCACCATGATCGGCATGACGAGGCCGGGCGGATACGCCGAACGTGTCGCGATCCCGGACCAGTGCCTGGTGCCGGTGCCGGACGATATGAATCCCGTCCACGCCGCATTGACCGAGCCGGCCGCGACCGGGCTGCACGGCCTGGTGCTCGCGGGGCGGGTGTCGGCGAGGCCGTTGTCGGAATGCCGCGCCCTGGTGATCGGCGGCGGTTCCGTCGGCCTGTTGACCGCGCTGCTGCTTCGCCACCAGGGCTGCCAGTCGATCGAGCTCGCCGAACGCAATATCCTGCGGCGCCGCTGCGTCGAGGAGGAGGGTACGGGTCGCGTCTACGATCCGCTCGAGGAATCCACCGACGAGTCGGGATTCGATCTCGTGGTCGATTGCGTGGGCGGTGAGAAAACGCGGGCCCTCGCCATGCGGGCCGTTGCGCCGGGCGGTGTGTTTCTTCACATCGGCCTGATGGACAACGACGGCGGACTCGATGCCCGCAAGATCACGCTGGCCGAGATCACCGTGATCGGCGCCTATACCTACACCACGGCCGATCTCGCGGCGGCCGCGAAGAAGTTGCACAGCGGCGCGTACGGCGCACTTCGCTGGGTCGAAACGCGCTCGCTGGCCACCGGGCCACGCACGTTCGCTGAACTGCTGGAAGGCAAGATCGCGGCGCCAAAAGTAGTGCTCCTGCCGGGCGGATAATGCCGTGGTGTACGGTCGTGACCACCCCGGGCCGGATCGTCGGCCGCGATAGCGGGTGCCTGACCGGACCAAGACACCGGCCGGGGCCGGCGCTTGTCCTTCGTCGACGTCCGCCCTCGGCTGACGCGACCGACGGTATGCGATGCGGCGCGTTACGGCGTTCGGCCGCTCGCGCCGAGCGGTACGACACGCGGGGGTCGGCAACCCGGGATCGCAGCGAGCGGTTCCGACGGCGCGTCGAAACTGCCGGAAACCAAGTTAATGCAAAATATTTAAAGTAGACTAAACCAGTTTCTCGAAAAATAGAATAAAAATCAATAAAACATGTAGTTATCTGAAATCTCTCGACCTGGTTGTTAACTCGCCCAACATCTCGCTGAAGTCCCGCAGCTGGCTGGCAATGACGTGGATCACTTGCCCGTCCCGCTGCACCTCACCGTAGGCCGCCATCAATCGCGAGGTCGTCAATGCGCGGCGATCGCGGTCGGCGATGCGCTTCCACACCACCAGGTTGACGTAACCGGTCTCGTCCTCGAGGGTGACGAAGGCCACGTTGTTGGCGCTCGACGGACGCTGGCGGCAGGTAACCAGCCCTGCCACGCGCACCCGGGTGCCGTCGGGCGTGGCCTGGATGCGTGCGGCAGTGCGCACGCGCTGATGATCGAGCTGGCTGCGCAGCAGGGCAAGGGGATGGGGGCCGAGGCTCAGGCCGGTGCCGGCATAGTCGGCGCGCACCGTCTCGCCGGGCGTCGGCGCGCGCAGCAGGGGGGCGGCCTCGGCCGGCCAGGCGTCGTGCAGCATCGGCAACTCGGGCACTGCGCCGGCGAGGTCCCAGGCGGCGCGGTGCCGATGACCGCCGATGCCGTTGAGGGCGCCGGCCGCGGCCAGGGCATTGCGGTCGTCGCGGTCGAGTCCCGCGCGGTGAGCGAAGTCCCGGCTGTCGCGAAACGGCTCACGATTGCGGGCGGCGAGGAGCCGCTCAGCGCCGTTGCGCGACAGGTGTTTGACCAGCCGAAGCCCCAGTCGCAGTGCGGGGCCGGCGTCGGTCGGTTCCAGCGTGCAGTCCCAGTCGCTGGCATTGATGTCCACCGGCCGTGCCTCGACGCCGTGACGCACCGCGTCCCGCACCAGCTGTGCCGGCGCGTAGAAGCCCATCGGCTGACTGTTCAGCAGGGCGCAGGTGAAGGCCGCCGGGTGGTGGCGTTTCATCCACGAGGATACGTAGACCAGCAGGGCGAAGCTCGCGGCGTGGGATTCGGGAAAGCCGTACTCGCCGAAGCCCAGTATCTGCTGGTAGATGCGCTCGGCGAACGCTGCCTCGTAGCCCCGCGCGCGCATGCCCTCGATCAACTTGATCCGGTAATGCTCGAGACCGCCCCGGCGCCGCCAGGCGGCCATGGAGCGGCGCAGGCCGTCCGCTTCGCCCGGCGTGAACCCGGCCGCCACCGTGGCCAGCTTGATGACCTGCTCCTGGAAGATCGGAATGCCGAGGGTGCGTTCCAGCACCTGGCGTACCGCCTCGCTGGGATAACTCACCGGCTCCAGCCCGCGGCGGCGCTTGAGATAGGGATGCACCATGTCGCCCTGGATCGGGCCGGGGCGCACGATGGCGACCTCGATGACGAGATCGTAGAAATTGCGCGGGGCGAGGCGCGGCAGCATGGCCATCTGCGCGCGGGACTCCACCTGGAACACGCCCATGGTGTCGGCGTCGCAGATCATGTCGTAGGTGGCCGGGTCCTCGGGGGGAATGGTGGACAGCGTGTAGTGCTCGCCGGCCTGTTCGGCAATCAGCGCCAGGCAGCGGCGGATGGCCGAGAGCATGCCCAGGCCCAGGCAGTCCACCTTCAGCAGGCCCAGCGCGTCGATATCGTCCTTGTCCCACTGGATCACGGTGCGCTCGGGCATGGCCGCGTTCTCGATGGGCACCAGGGTCGACAGCGGCCGGTGACCGATGACGAAGCCGCCGGTGTGCTGGGACAGGTGGCGGGGGAAACCCATGATCTCCGCGGTCAGCCATGACAGCTGGCGGAACAGTGCGCTGTCGGGATCGAATCCGGCCTCGCGGATTCGCTCGGGCAGCACCTGGTTGCCGTCCCACCAGGACAGGTTGGCGGCCAGTTCGTCGACCTGCTGTGCGCCAAGCCCCAGCGCCTTGCCGACGTCGCGGATGGCGCTCTTCGGTCGATAGCTGATGACCGTGGCCGTGAGGGCGGCGTGCTCGCGGCCGTACTTGCGATAGATGTACTGGATGACTTCCTCGCGGCGTTCGTGCTCGAAATCCACGTCGATGTCGGGCGGCTCGTTGCGCTCGCGGGAGACGAAGCGCTCGAACAGCAGGTCCATGCGCGACGGATCCACTTCGGTGATGCCGAGGCAGTAGCACACCGCCGAATTGGCCGCTGAACCGCGTCCCTGGCAGAGGATGCCGCGCCCGCGGGCGAACTCGACGATGTCGTGGACGGTGAGGAAGTACGCCTCGTACCGCAGTTCGCCGATCAGCTGCAGCTCGGCGAGCACGCTGTCGCGCACGCGCGACGGCACGCCGCCCGGGAAGCGCCGGTGCATGCCGGCCACCGCCAGGCGACGCAGGTGCTGGTAGGGCGTGCGTCCGCGCGGCGCGAATTCCTCGGGGTACTCGTAGCGCAGTTCGTCGAGCCTGAAATGGCAACGCTCGGCCACCACCAGGGTTTCGCGCAGCAGGTCCGGTGGAAAGCGCCGCTCCAGCCGTTCCAGGCCGTGCAGGTACCACTCGCCGTTGGGATTCAGGGCCAGGCCCGCCTCGGCCACCGGCACACCCAGGCGGATGGCGGTGAGCACGTCCTGCAGTGGGCGTCGTCGCGAGGAATGCAGGTGCACGTTGCCGCTGGCCACGAGCGGCAGGCCGCTGGCGCGGGCGATGCGCCGGTGCCCGTCGAGACGGCGATTGTCGAGTCCGTCGCAGTGATACTCCAGCGCCAGCCAGGCATTGGCCCCGAAAGCCTCCCGGAGCCATGCCGCGTCGGCCGCGGCGACATCGTGCCCGTCGAGCGCGCCCGGGCGGGCGATGCGGGAGAAGAGCAGGGCGATGCAGTCGGCGCCAGCCGTGGCGACGTCCTCGCGGCTCAGTTCGTAGGCGCCCTTGGCGGCGCGTCGGCGGCCGCGACTGATCACGGCGCACAGCGAGGCATAGGCCGCCATGTCGGGGGCGAGGAGGGCCATGCGGGTGCCATCGTCCAGCACGATCTCGCTGCCGACGATCAGTTTCATGCCGATCTCCTTCGCCTTTACATGGGCGCGCACCATGCCCGCCATGCTGCACTCGTCGGTGAGCGCCAGGGCGTCGTAATTCAGCGCATGCGCCCGCTCCACCAGTTCCTCGGGATGCGAGGCGCCCCGCAGGAAAGTGAAGTTGCTGACGGCATGCAGTTCGGCGTAGCGATTCCCAGTCACTGTACAAATTTACAGTTTCCGGATTACGCTGGGCAAGTGCTCGCGAAAACCCGCCGCCTGTGCGGGATGACTGGCGCCGGGCCATAGTGTGAACCGGCATCAGCGGTTACACTTGCCCGCCTTCAGGCAAAGACAACAGGAACCATCGATGGACTTGCCAAGCGCCCTGCGGGCCCTGACGCAAAAACAAGACCTTGATCGCGCCCAGATGAAGGACGTGATGACCATCATCATGGAGGGCGAGGCGACGCCGGCACAGATCGGCGCCTTCCTCGTCGCCCTCAACATGAAGGGCGAGACCGTGGACGAGATCACCGGCGCCGCCATGGTAATGCGAAGCTTTGCCGCCGCGGTGAAGCCGGCCGAAGGCCAGATCGTCGACTGCGTGGGTACCGGCGGCGACGGCGCGGGCATCTTCAACGTCTCCACCGCCAGTGCCCTGGTCGTGGCAACCGCCGGTGTGCGCGTGGCCAAGCACGGCAACCGGGCGGCCACCGGGCGTTCGGGCAGCGCCGACCTGCTCGAGGCCGCCGGCGTGAATATCGCGCTCACGCCGGTGCAGGTGGCGCGGTGTATCGACGAGGTGGGCATCGGCTTCATGTTCGCGCCCACCCATCACGGGGCAACCCGCCATGCCATCGGCCCGCGCCGGGAAATCGGCGTGCGCAACATTTTCAACCTGCTCGGTCCGCTCACCAACCCGGCCGGCGCCCGTGACCTGCTGGTGGGCGTCTTCGCGCCCAACTGGGTACGGCCGGTGGCGGAAGTGTTCCACGAGCTCGGCGCCCACCACGTACTCGTGGTGCATTCGGCGGACGGCCTGGACGAGATCAGCCTGGCCGCGCCCACCGCGGTTGCCGAGCTCCGCGACGGCGCGGTCAGCGAATACAGGATCGCGCCGGCGGATTTCGGCCTGGAGCCCATCGACGACATTCACCAGCTCGCGGTGGACAGCGCGGCGGCAAGTCTGGCGATGGTCACGGCGGTGCTGTCCGGCGAGCCGGGCCCGGCCGCCGACATGGTGGCACTGAACGCCGGCGCGACGATCTATGCGGCTGACCGCGCCGACAGCCTGGCCGGCGGGGTCGACCGCGCCCGGGAGATCCTCGCGTCGGGCGAGTCGATGGGGAAACTCCAGGCGCTGGCCGCGTTCAGCAGCCGATTCAAGAACGAGTGACGGCGAAGGCCGAACGGAGATCGATCACCATGAAAACGTTATTCGTGAACGTCAAGTGCAACCTGGGGCAGGCCTACAAGGTGGCCAGCCAGATCGTCGAACTTGATGGTGTCTCCGAGGTTTACTCGATCTCGGGGGAATACGACCTGCTCGTGAAGTGCTATCTGTCCAAGGATCGCGACGAGGGACGATTCGTCATCGAGTCGATCCAGAAGGTCGCGGGGGTGCAGGACACCTCCACCATCATCGCCTTCAACGCGTTCAACTGATCGCGGCCAGCGGCGCCGTTACCGGCCGCGGCACCCTGGCGGCCGCGGCACATGCGATCGCGTGGCGGGCTACTGAACCGCCTGGATCATGTAGTCGACCGCGGCGCGAACGTCGTCGTCGCTCAGCTGCATCTGCCCGCCCTTTGGCGGCATGACGCCGGCTTCGCCCTGGAAGCCGTTGATGGCGTGGTCGTAGAGCGTATCGTTGCCCTTGGCGATGCGGTCGCCCCAGGCCTCGGCATCACCCAGTTTGGGCGATCCGGCAATGCCGGTATCG
>JAUIDF010000151.1 GCA_030429125.1 Gammaproteobacteria bacterium
GCGACCACCGTGCCGAGCGACGCGCGGATCACGGCGGTTCGAAACGACGCCGAGTGGTTTGCCGCCAACGTCGATCGCGTGATGAATGACTGGCAACGGCTGATCGCGCAAGCCGGGGAGGGCGGCGTCGTCTTGTGGGGCGGTGGTTCCAAGGCCGTGGCGCTGCTGACCGCGTTGACGCCCGGCCATGCCGTGCGCTGCGTTGTCGATATCAATGCCATCAAGCAGGGTACGTACCTGCCGGTCTGTGGATACGAGGTCGTTGCACCAGCACGCCTGGGCGACGTCAATCCGGCGCTCGTCATCGTGATGAATCCGGTCTATCGAGAAGAGGTCGAGTCCGACCTTGCCGGACTCGGCCTGTCGCCGCGCGTCATCGCCTTGCCCTGAATTCCCATTCCTGGACGAGGTCGCGTACCGCGCGAATACGGCGTCTGCCGATGGCACGATTCCCGTGGGCCGCATGACCCGACGGGATGGGTCGACGTGCCGTTTCCCGAACGCCTTGCCGGTACCCGTTCTACGTGACAGGCGCACGCGTTGCGCTCGTCGTTCGCGACGTGTCAGACCGCGAATACACCGCCGGCGCGACGTCGATTGAAGGCATGCGTCGAATGATTGACACTACCGTTGAAGCTATATAGACTGCAAAATTAGATATCTAAGACTAAAAAGCGAGTGGCCAGGACCGCCGCCCACAGGAGGAAGCAAGATTTCTACTGAAGTCGTCACTGCCCGGCGGCCCGGCCCGGAAGACGCTGCAGCCTCGGCGCAGTCGACGGGGCGTGATCCGTTGCTGTCGGTTTCCCGGCTGAACGCCGTGTACGACACCGAGGGGGAATCGTTTCACGCCGTGCGCGATGTCTCGCTCGATGTCGAACCCGGAGAGTTCTTCACGCTGCTCGGTCCGAGCGGCTGCGGCAAGACCACCACGCTGCGCTGCGTGGCCGGCTTCGAGCGCCCCACCACCGGGTCCATCGCCATCGCCGGCGAGATCGTTTCCGCGGGCGAGCCCCGTCGTCACGTGCCCGTGCATCGCCGGGACATCGCGATGGTGTTTCAGTCCTACGCCATATGGCCGCACATGACGGTGGGCGACAATGTCTCCTTTCCCCTCACCGCCCTGGGCGTGCCGGCGAACGAGCGCCGCCAGCGGGTCAGGCAGGCGTTGGAGATGGTCAATCTCGAGTCGCATTTCGACCGCCCCGCGACGCAGCTTTCCGGCGGTCAGCAGCAGCGCGTGGCGCTGGCCCGGGCCATCGTCAAGGAAGCGTCGCTGCTGCTGCTCGATGAACCCCTGTCCAATCTCGATGCCCAGCTGCGGGTCCAGATGCGTACCGAGCTCAGCCAGCTGCAGTCGCGTCTTGGCACCACGGCGCTGTACGTGACCCACGACCAGGACGAGGCACTGAGCCTTTCCGATCGTATCGCGGTCATGAATGCGGGACAGGTGGTCGAGGTCGGTACGCCCACGGCGCTCTACCTGTCACCGAGGCGGTTGTTCACGGCGCGGTTCATCGGCCAGGCGGAACTGGTTCCGGCGTCGGTCACGGGCTTCGACGGCGACAGGTTGCAGCTGTCCACGGCGCTGGCTTCGCTGGTCGTTGAAACCGTCGTTGAACCCGCCGTATCGCAAGTGACCCTGATGATCCGCCCCGAGCACATCGAGTTGGTCGATGCCGGCAACCGCGGGGAGAACGTGGTGCAGGGCTGCATAGAACATGTCACGTTTACCGGTCGTGTCGTCGAGTACTCGGTGCGGGTCGATGGCGCCCGGCTCCGGGTGCAGTCACTGTCGGCGCTGATCAGGCATGTCGGCGAGAACGTCGGCATTCACCTGCCGCCGTCGCGATGCATCGTCCTGGAAGAGACCGAGTAACCGTGCAGGGAATGGTTCCAGGCACGATATCCATGGGAGAGAACAGCGAAATGACTTCAGAACAGACGTCGCAGCCCGGCCAGGGTCTGCCCATCGAACCGCCGTTCGAGACACTGGCCATCGAGAAGCGAATGCTCGCGATGGAGAATTTTCAACGTTGTTTCGCCATCCGCCCGGACGATCGGGTGGTGATGCTGCTCGATCGTCGACTGGATCCGCGCGTGATGCACCTGATCATCGGACTCGCTCGCAGCCGGGGCGTGAAGCCGGAGATCTTCATCAGTGACACGACCCAGCACCTGTCCATCCCGGAGTACGTCAAGCCGTTGCTGGAACGCGCGACGTTCGTCGTTTCCACCTGGTACTGCTCGGTCATGGATCCGTACTGTATCGGGCTTCGCCGCGACCTCGGGCAGCGATGGGTCAAGATCACCTTTTTTCGCAACTACGACCTGCTGGATACGGAACAGGCCCGATTTCCGGTGGACCTGGTCGGCGAGATCATCCGCGAGACCGCGTCGATGTACCCGGCGGGTGAGGATTTCGCGCTCCGCTTCAGCGATGTCCGGGGAACCGATCTCGCTATCGACTTCACCGCCGAGATGCGCGACAACCTGCTCGCGCCGAATCGATGGCGCGGCCAGATGACCGCCGAAGAGCCCGGTGCGTACGTGCACTACATTCCCACGCACGGTCCGAACCTGTACGACCGTTCAGCGGTCAGGAACGACGAGAACGCGAAAGTGTCCGTCAACGGCGTCGTGTATCCGCAGTGGGCGGTTGGTTTCGAGAAGCCTTTCGAATCGCCGATCGGCGTGGTCTTCGAAGACGACCGGGTCGTCGAGGTGCGCGGCGACGGGCCAAGCGCCGGGATCCTTCGGGGCATGTTGATCGGCGGCCAGTTGATCGAGCTCGGCTGCGGCTTCAATCCGAAGGCGCCGCGTCGAACCATCTACCCGGCCGGATCCAACTCGCCGGGCGCGGTGCACTTCGGTATCGACATGGTGCAGCCGAGCGACTACGTGCGCCGCATGATGCCGAACTGGGAGGAGCCTCCCGTGCACATGGACCTGGTGTCCTTCGACAATACGGTTCGTGCCGGCGAGTCGATGCTCGTCGACAACGGATTCCTGACCGCGTTGAAGGCGCCACACGTGGTCGAGGCGGCGAGCCGCTATGGCGATGCCGTCGACCTGCTGGAGGGCTGGCCGGCGTAATGCGGCCGCTTGAAGGTCCGTCCACCCGTACAGCGAGTCCCGCGCAGGATTCCCAGCTGTTCATCACCGGCAGCGTGTTGCCGATTCATCACGACCATCACCGAAGAGCACTAGAGAGGAGAGAACCGATGACGAGAAGCATGACGAACTGGCGCGCGAAAGCGCTGGCCTCGATGACAGTCGCGGCGGTGGCCGCCGCGTCGGCGACCGCGGCCGCCGAATCGCTCGACGAGCTCGCCGCCAAGGCGGCGGGCGAGGGCGAGATCGTCTGGTACGAGGCCAATTCACCCGAGATGGGTGACAAGCTGGTGGCGGCGTTCAACGAGCAGTTTCCCGACGTGAAACTCAGGTTCCAGCGCGTGCCCGGCGCCCAGGGCATCACCACCAAGATCGTCCAGGAATCGGAGGCCGGTGCTGCCACCGCCGATGTCACGACGACCGGCATCGACCAGGTATACGGGCTCTACGAGCGCGGACTGATCGAAAGCATCGACTGGAGTCAGTACGGCGTTCCGGCCGTGTTGACCCCGGAGCCCTACGCGGTGGCAACCACGGCGGCGATCTGGGTCATCGTCTACAACACGAACGACGTTTCCGAACAGGACGCACCCAGGTCGTGGGACGACCTCGCGGATGACAAGTGGCGGGGCAAGCTCGGCATCTGGGCGATCGGTCATTCCCAGGCCAACCTCGCCGCCGAGTGGGGCGAGGAAAAGGTGACGGCGTTGACGGAAAAACTGGTGGCGCAGGAGCCGTTGCTGTTCAAGAGCAACTTTACCATCGCCCAGAACCTCGCGTCCGGCGAGATATCGGTCGGTATCACGCCGCTGCATGTTGCGCTCGCGACCCAGGCCAAGGGCGCGCCGATCGGTATCGTCGCACCGGAACCCGCGCCCATGAGCATGATCTACTCCGGTGTGATCAAGGGGACGCCGCGCCCCAATGGCGCCCGCCTGCTGGTTGCCTGGCTGAGCTCCGAGTCCGGGGCCCTCGCCTACGAGGCGGCAACGGGCCGGGGCAATCCGTATCTCGAGTTCACGGAAACCGCGCGTTACCTGTCGGGGCGCCAGCTCAGCACGTTCGCGCCGCAGGAGACCGGCACGCTGCAGGCGCTGGTTGCGAAGTACACCGAGGTGCTTCGCGGTGCGGGTACGGCGCAGTAGTCGACGCTGAACGTGCGTTACACCCCGTCCCGCAGGCGGGGTGTAACGCAGACCATACCCAATCTCCAGCGCAGGACGTGTCCTTGAGTCATCCACCCATCATGCTGAATTCCGCGCATGTCCTCGCGCTGCATGACGGCGGACATGTCGTCATGAAAGACTACATCGACGCCGTCGCTACCGCGTTCAACGGCCAGGGCGAGGACGCCCTTGCCATCATGCCGCGCCAGGTGTTGTGGCGTGACGCCGAGCCGGCCGGCGTGCGTTCGCCCTCGTTGAAACTCTCGGCGTCCGTGTTGCGCACGACGGAAGTCATGGGCGCGTCCATTTACGCTGCCCACTTCACGCCCGGCAGCCTCAACATGTGGATCGTGCTGTTCTCCGCCCGGGACGGCTCGCTGGAAGCCATATTGCATGGACGCGAACTCAGCCTGTGGAAGACCGGAGCGACGGCGGCACTGGCTACCGATCGCATGGCGCGCGACGACGCCCGTGTCGCGGCGATCGTCGGTACCGGCTATTTTGCCGCCACGCAGGTGCTCGGGCTGGCGGCGGTTCGTCCGCTCGAGTCGCTCAGGTGTTTCAGTCGTGACCCGGCCCGGCGCGAGGCGTTCGCCCGCTGGGCGGCTGCAAACCTCGAGGGCGTGCGCGTCACGGCCTCGAACAGTGTGGAGGCGGCGGTGGACGGTGCCGACATCGTCACCACCATTACCACGTCACCGGATCCCGTGCTCAAGGGAGACTGGCTCGCACCCGGCGTGCACTGCAACGTCATGGGCCAGCACGATCCCCGCGCACGGGAAATCGACGACGAAGCCGTGGCCGGCGCCCGTGTCATCGTCGACTCGCTGGTGCAGGCCTGGCACGAGAAAGGCGAGCTGATCATCCCCCTCGACCGGGGCGTGATCGGCCGCGACCACGTACTGGGCGAACTCGGCGACGTGGTCACGGGCCGCGTTGCGCCCCGGCTGACCCGGGAAGACCGCACCATGTTCTGCTCGGGCGGCACGGCGCTCGAATACCTCGGGACCTGCGCCATGCTGGCGCGCAAGGCACGCGAAGCCGGCCTGGGCCAGGCGCTCGACGTATGACCCGCGGCGGAGGACAGTGGGCGGCAACCGGGGTGCTCGGGCTGATCCTCGGCCTGCTGGTGGTGGTGCCGCTAATATTTCTCGTCGTCTCGAGTTTTCGTCCGGGCGGGCTGCCGTGGAACCCCGGCTTCACGCTGGACAACTACCACACGGTCTATAGCGACCCGGCGCTCGCCGAGATGATCGGCAATACGCTGGTCTTCGTCGGCGGCAGCGTCGCGCTCGCCATCCTGCTCGGCGCCACGCTGGCATGGCTCGTCGAACGCACCGACATGCCCGCGAGATCGATGGTTCGTGCCATGGTGATTCTGCCGATGGCGACGCCGCCGTTGTTGCTGGCCATCGCATGGATCATGCTGCTGAGTCCGAGAACCGGATTTCTCAACAAGATACTGATGCAGGCATTCGGTCTCGAGTCGGCGCCCTTCGACATCTACACCATGGGCGGCATGGTGTTCGTCGAGGCCATCGCCGTCGTGCCCACGACGTTCCTGATTCTCTCGCCCGCCTTCGCCAACATGGACCCCGCACTCGAGGAAGCGGCCGCCGCGTCCGGTGCGAGCGCGGGGCGCATCGTGTTCCGGGTGTTCCTGCCGCTCATGGCGCCCGCGCTGCTCTCCGCCGCCATTTTCGTCTCGGTCGCCGGCTTCGTGGTGTTCGATATTCCCGGCGCGATCGGCATGCCGGCGCGAATCTTCGTTCTCAGTTCGCAGATCTACTACTGGGGCAACGAGACCCCGACGGGGCTGCCGTTGTACGGCCAGATCAGCGCCCTGGCCGCCGTGTTCCTGGTGGTGCTTCTCCTGCTCGGCCTCGTTTACCAGCGTGCCACCCGGCGCATGTCGCGATACGTGGTCGTCGCCGGGAAGAACTATCGCCCGCGAATGATTTCCCTCGGCGCGTGGAAACATGTCGCGCTGGCGTTCGTGTGCCTGTACTTCGTGCTGGCAGTGGCGGCGCCCCTGCTGGTGCTGGTCTGGACCAGCCTGATGCCGTTCCTGACGGGATTCTCGCTTTCGGCCGTGGACATGATGACGCTGTCGAATCACGAAACCGTGTTTTCCAATCGCCGGATCGCCGACGCGGCGTCCAACACCCTGGTTGTCGCCGTTGTCGCCGCGACCGCGGTCACGATCCTTTCGGCGGTCATATCCTGGGTAGTGGTGCGATCGAGGGCGCCGGGGTTTTCACTGAGCAGCGCCAGGTAGGCGCTTCGCTGGGTGATGACCAGCACCAGGTCGAGCAGCCGCGACACGATCGACTCGTTCAGCGAACGCGCTGCCAGACCCTGTAGCAGCCTGGGCATGAACTGGTCGAGGCGGCGAGCGGCGCGCTCACCTGCGGGGCGGCGGGCCAGGCGGGCGAGAAAACCATCGTAGGGGGGCGGTGCCAGGGCCGGGTCCTGGCGCCAGTGTTCCCAGTTCTGCTGCCATTCGCGCGCACCGGGCGAGCGTTCATCGTTGGCCCCGCCCGTGGTGCTGGCACCGGCCGGCTCCGCCCAGGTTTCGTCGAAAGCAAGGGCAACGGCTTCGCGAACCGCAGCCACCTGTGCCTGCAGCGTTTGACCCGAGTCGGCGCCCATGGCCCTGGCCAGGCGTTCCAGGTCAGCCCCTTCCGGGATGAGGTGGGTTTGCTGGTCACGCAGCGCCTGGATGCGGTTTTCGAGGTGCCTGAGGGTGCAGTAGTGATTTTCCAGTTGCGGAACCAGTTGCGGCGGCAACAGGCCAAGGTCTGCAATACCCTGCAACGCTTCCGCCAGGCTGGGTGTCTGCAGGGTCGGCTCGCGGCCACCGCGCAAGAGCTGGAACCCCTGGGCCAGGAACTCGATCTCTCGGATTCCACCGCGGCCGCGCTTGATGTCGTTGTGGCGCTCGCGGCGTTTGGTCTCGGCGCGCACCAGGGCCTGCATGTCGCGCAGCGCCTCAATCGCGCCGAAATCGATATAGCGGCGGTAAACGAACGGGTGCAGCCGATGCAGCAACTGTTCACCCGCCTTGATGTTTCCGGCCACTGTGCGCGCCTTGATCAGGGCGTAGCGCTCCCAGTCGCGGCCTTCGCGCTGGTAGTACTGCTCGAGGGCGGCGAAGCTGCAGGCGATGGGGCCGGCGCTGCCGAACGGGCGCAGGCGGGCGTCGACGCGAAAGCAGAACCCGGTGGCGCGAATTTCGCCCAGGGTGGCGATGACCGCCCGGCTCAGGCGCGCAAAGTACGCCTCGGCACTCAGCGCGCGCGGTCCGTCGCTGCGGCCTTGCTCGGGGTAGCAGAACATCACGTCGATGTCGGAAGAAAGGTTGAGCTCCCGGCCACCCATCTTGCCAAGACCCAGGACGACCAGCTGCTGGACCTCACCGTCCTCGCTTACGACCTGGCCGAACTTTTCGCCGAGAACAACACTGTGCGCCTCCACGGCTTTCGCCAGGCAAATCTCCGCCAGGGTGGTGAGGTCGTTCAGCACCTCGCCCAGCGGCGCCAGGCCGCAGAGGTCACGCCAGATGATGCGCAGCATTTCCTGGTTGCGAAAGGCGCGCAGGCCGTCATCCAGGCCACGTGAAACGATCCACTCATCGGCACGGCGGGGGTGCGGGGGTGATTCGTGATCCAGCCGGCCGGATGCCTTAAGTTGCTCCAGCCATTCGGGTAGGAGGTCAACCAGGTTGGCGGCATAGTCGCTGCAGTGGCGCACCATGGCCATCCGTTCGCCAGGCTCAACAGGTTCAATGGCGCGTTTGCGCCACGCGGTTTGCTCACGGTGCATACAGCGAGTATACCGGGCCGTTGCGGAAGCCCCGCGCCTTACCCGGGCGGCTTGGCGGGTGCGGCGTACCAGTTTTCCGGTGGCACGATCTTGGGCTTCTCGGTGTCCGAAACGTAGCGCGGAGACATGATCTGCACGCCATGCTCGTTGAACACATCCTGGATGTTGCCGTGCAGCGCAGAGTAGAGCTTGAGCATCTCGCCTTCGTCGGCGCAGGCGGCGTTCAACTCGTATGTGACCGCGTAATCGCCCAGCTCTTTTTGCAGCACAAACGGTTGTGGCTTCTTGAGCAGCCCCTCGGTGCGCTCGGCCGCCATCAGCAGCAGCGCTTCCACCTGGCGCCAGGGCGTGTCGAAGCCGATGCCCACCGTGGTGTGGAGCATCAGGCCCTCTTTGCGGGCGCGCGACGAGTAGTTGATGACATCGGTGTTGAGGATGTTGGAGTTGGGCAGGATCACCGTTTCGTTTTTCGGCGTGATCACCCGGGTGACCATGAGGCGAATGTCATCGACCCGCCCCACGACATCACCAATGCGCACCATGTCGCCCTCCTTGAAGGCGCCGCGGTAAGTCATGG
>JAUIDF010000152.1 GCA_030429125.1 Gammaproteobacteria bacterium
CCGACATGTCGATGCGAATCATCTTCAGCTGCGGGCACTGTTTTACCGATTTCGACTGGATATTGACGAACTTGCGCGTGCCCTTCTGCTCGTCCTCCTCGATGGACATCGTGGGAATGGACGGCGTGGACGTCTTGGCGAGAAAGAACACCAGCGAGAGCAGCACGCCGATGTAGATGGCGAACTCCAGGTCGAGGAACAGCGTGGCGAGGAACGTGGTGACGAGGATGGTCGACTCGGAGCGGCTGAAGCCGAGGATATTGCGGATGTGGTGAAAGTCGATGAGGTTCCACGCCACCAGCAGGATCACGCCGCCCATGGCCGCGACCGGCAGGTAGGCGGTAAGGGGCGCCACCACCAGCACGATGGCCATCAGCCCGACGGCGGCGAAAATGGCGGACAACGGCGTGCGCGCGCCGGCGGCGTAGTTGATGCCGGAACGCGTGAAGGAACCCGAACCCGCATAGGACGAGAACATGCTGCCCACCACGTTGGACAGCCCCTGGCCGATGAATTCCTGGTTTGCATCGATGCGCTGGTTCGAACGCGTTGCCACCGCCCGGCTGATGGACACCGCCTCGATGAGCCCGAGCAGCGCCACGGCGAAGGCCTCCGGCGCCAACGTACGCAGGGTCGAAAGAGAGAACTCCGGCACCGCGAAGGGCGGCAGGTGGCCGGGAATCTCGCCCACCAGCGCGATGCCGTCGGTGAAGTGGGCAAGGCCGGCCGCCACCAGGCTGCCCACGATCATCCCCACCAGCAGGTTGGGCACCCGGGGCCAGAATCGCCGCACCACCAGCGCGGTGCCCAGGGTCGCGAGCGCCACGCCCACCAGGAAGGGATCGATGCTTTGCCAGTCCACCGCGATGTCGTACCAGGTGTGCATGAACGACTCGCCCTTCGGTATCTCCACGCCGAGGATGTGCTTCATCTGGCTGGTGGCGATGAGTATGGCGGCGCCCGCGGTGAAGCCGATGACTACCGTGTGCGAAACGAAGTTGACCAGCGCGCCGAGCCGCGCCAGGCCGAAGGCGAGCTGGTAGACACCGGCAATCAGCGTCAATGTCAGGGCCAGGGACACGAACTCGGGCGTGCCGGGTTCGGCATAGCGGCTGATGGCCGCGAACACGACGATGGAAATCGCCGTGGTGGGTCCCGAGACCAGGTGATAGGAGGAACCGAACAGGGCCGCGACGATTGGCGTGACCATGGCGGTGTAGAGCCCGTACTCCGGCGGCATGCCGGCGATGGCGGCGAAGGCAACGCCCTGGGGCAGCACGATGACGGCGCCGGTGAGCCCGGCGAGGAAGTCGTCCTTGAGGGACTGGCGCGACACGAACCGCGTCCACGCCAGGAAGGGGAGCAGGGATGACAGCTTCATGCAGTTTCGGTTCAGACCTCCGGAATCATCATCGTCATTGTCGTCCGACGTCGTCCATCACCACCGGGCACCGCCACGGACGGGTCCGCCACGCGCCGGCATCGACGCGTACGGCCGGGCCGGGGTCGACGTCGGGCGTTCGCCCGGCGCCGGCCCGGCGTGCCATCGGCTACAAGGAGAACGCCGTGTCCAGCTTCTTCGCCACGGCAACGTTCTTCAGCGACACGTAGCGGGGCAGTCCACCGCGATAGGGAGGATATGCCTCACCGCGAATCAGCGGTTCGAGGTAGGCGCGGCAACCCGGGGTGATGCCGAAGCCGTCGCGGGAGATGAACCGGCGCGGCATCTTCTTCTCCACGTTGGCCACCCGCGACAGCTCGGCCTCGGTAATCTTCCAGCGATAAGGCGCATCGGACGTGCGCGTAATGGCGGGCATCACCGCGTTGCGGCCCTTCAGTGCCATCTCCACCGCCGCCTTGCCCACCGCGTAGGCCTGGTCGACATCGGTCTGCGAGGCCACGTGGCGGGCGGCCCGTTGCAGGTAGTCGGCCACCGCCCAGTGATACTTGTAGCCGAGCGCATTCTTCACGATGCCGGCGATGACCGGCGCGACACCGCCGAGCTGGCTGTGACCGAAGGCATCGCGACTGCCGGCCTCGGCGAGAAAGGCGCCGTCGGCATTTCTCACCCCTTCGGACACCACCACGGAGACGTAGCCGAACTGCTCGACCTTTTTCTTCACTGCGGCCAGGAAGCGGTCCTCGTCGAACGTGACCTCGGGGAACAACACGATGATCGGCAGCGGGTTGTCCCGGGTCGAGGCCAGCGCGCCGGCGGCGGCGATCCAGCCGGCATGCCGGCCCATGACCTCGAGCACGAACACCTTGGTCGACGTCCGCGCCATGGACGCAACATCGAAACTGGCCTCCATCGTCGAGATCGCGATGTACTTTGCCACCGAGCCGAACCCCGGGCAGTTGTCGGTGATCGGCAGGTCGTTGTCCACCGTCTTCGGCACGTGAATGGCGGTCAGCGGGTAGCCCATGGTCTTCGACAGCTGCGACACTTTCAGGCAGGTGTCGGCCGAATCGCCGCCGCCGTTATAGAAGAAGTAGCCGATGCGGTGGGCGCGAAACACCTCGATCAACCGCTCGTACTGCGCCCGGCCCTCATCCAGCCCCTTGAGCTTGTAGCGGCACGAGCCGAAGGCGCCGGCCGGCGTGTGCCTGAGCGCCGCGATGGCGGACCGGCTTTCCCTGGAGGTGTCGATGAGATCCTCGGTGAGCGCGCCGATGATGCCGTTTCGGCCGGCGAAGACCTTGCCGATCCGGTCGCGATGGGCGCGAGCGGTTTCGATGACCCCGCAGGCGCTGGCGTTGATCACCGCGGTCACGCCGCCGGACTGGGCGTAGAAGGCATTCATTTTCATGGCGTTCTCCCTCGAACTCGTCGGAAATCGCGGCGATCGTACCGGCGTTGAACGCGGTCCCGTCGTTGCGCATCGCACAGCCACCGCCGGCACCGCGCTGCGCGGGCATTGCGGCAAATGCGCGCCGGCACTATTCGCACGGTCGAGCCGGTGACGCAATATACTGAAATCAAAGGTGTTTCCATTCTAGCGTGCCGTGCACCATTCCCGCCATGCGAGGTTTTTTCTCACCAATTCAAGCGGTTTATCGCGCGGCATTTCGGCAGGCATTGACACCCGCAAGGGTCGCAGGTAGGGTAGCGGCGGCCGCAGGCCGGACTTCGCCAATTGGGCTTCTATCCTAGTTGATTTTACAGGATTTTCCCATGACCGCCGAGGGTTATTCCGACACCCCGGCGGGATGCGGTCCGGCAGTCCCCCCGGGGCGACGCGGTCTGCGCCACCATCCGCTCAAGCAGAGACCCGATCATGCGCATAATTTTACTGGGAGCGCCAGGCTCCGGTAAGGGTACCCAGGCCAGGAAACTGGTCGAAAACTACAAGGTGCCGCAGATCTCCACCGGGGACATCCTGCGCGCCGCCGTCTCCGAGGGTGGCGAGGCGGGACGGCGGGCCGGGCAGATCATGAAGGACGGTCAGCTGGTGCCCGACGATCTCGTGATCGAACTGGTGTCGCAGCGCGTGCTCAAGGCGGATACCCGGCGTGGGTTCATACTTGACGGCTTTCCCCGCAATATCCCGCAGGCACAGGAACTCGATACGAGACTCGGGTGGGTATCGCGACCGATCCAGATCGCGGTCAACTTCGAGGTCGACGAGTCGTCGCTGCTCAAGCGTATCACCGGGCGCCGCACCTGCGGGAACTGCGGTGCCATCTACAATATTCACTTCCACCAGCCGAAGGCACGCGGACGCTGCGACGAATGTGGCGAAGCCCTGGTCAGGCGCGACGACGACACCGAGGAGACGGTGCGCTCGCGCCTCGAGATCTACCACGCGGAGACCGAGTACCTGGTGCAGTACTACCGGGCGCAGCACAAGCTGCGCACGCTCAACGCGAACGGTGACAGCGGCGAGATTTTCCAGCGCCTTTGCGAGATGATCGACACCGAGATCCGTCCCCTCGAGAACAAGGTGGTCTCGGTCCACGGCGGCGAGGGCAGCGCCACCCACACACAGATCGTGGGCGGCAAGATCGTGCGCGAGGTGGCGGGTACGGAGGTTCGCACCACCCGCATGCAGCCGCGACAGTCGCCCGAGGGCGAGGAAGTCCCCGGCGCCGGCGCTTCGCGCGCGGCCACCGGGGGCAAGGGATCGAAGGCCGACGCCGGCAAGGCGGCGGGACGCGAGGCGAAGTCGAGCGGCAAGCCGGCGGCGGGTCGCGCTGACGCGAAGGCCAATCGTGCGAAGGACGCCGCGGCACGCACCACCGCGACGAAGGCCGGGAAACCGGCCGCCGGCCCATCGGGCGGGGAAAAGACCGCGGCGAAGAAGGCGGCGGCGAAAAAGGTCACGGCGAAGAAGGCGGCGAAAAAGGCATCCGCCGCGAGAAAGACCGCCGCGAGAAAGACCGCGGCGAAAAAGAGCGCCGGGAAGAAGCAGACGACGAGGAAGCCGTCCACGGCGAAGAAATCCGGCACGAAAAAGACGGCGACGAAGAAGGTCGCGAAGAAGACCGTGCGCAAGGCTGCCGGCAAGGTGGCGTCGAGGAAAAAGGTCGCTACCCGGAAGAAGGCGGTGACGAGCAAGGCATCGGGCCGAAAGACCGCCGGCCGGTCGGTGGCTCGCAAGAAGGCGACAACCGGGGGCGCGGCAGGAAAGAAAGTCGCCGCGAAGACCGCCGCACGAGGCAGGGCGACGACCAAGAAGACCGCCGCCAGCGCCGTGCGACCGTCGAAGAAGACGACCTCGAAGAAGACCACTGCCCGGCGCCCGGCGGCGGGCCGGAAGTCCGCCGGGGCCACGGCGGGAAAGACCGCGGGCCGGACCGCCACGGCGAAGAAAACGGCGAAGAAGAAAACCGGCGCACGAACCGCGACCCGCGCGGGCACCACGCGCCGCAAGACCGGTCGGCGCACCGGCGCATCGAACCGCTGAACGCCCATGAGCGAGCATCGACATGTCGGCCGCTACCCGGCCACCCGCCTGCGCCGCCTGCGCCGCCACGCCTTCAGCCGGGCACTGGTACGCGAAAGCCGCCTCTCGACCGACGACCTGATCCAGCCGCTGTTTCTGTGCGAGGGCGAGCGGCACACCGAGGCCGTACCGTCGATGCCCGGCGTCTCGCGGCTCTCGCTGGACCTCCTGCTCGACAAGGCGGAGCGCCTCGATGCGCTCGGCATTCGCGCCATCGCGCTCTTCCCCATCGTCGACCCGCAGACCAAGAGCGACGACGCCCGCGAGGCCTATAATCCGGACGGCCTGGTGCCGCGCGCCCTGCGCGCGCTGAAGCAGCGCGTGCCGGCGCTCGGCCTGGTCACCGACGTCGCCCTGGATCCGTACACCAGCCACGGGCAGGACGGACTGGTGGACGCCAACGGCTACGTCGTCAATGACGAAACCGTCGAGGTGCTGGTGCGCCAGGCCCTGTGCCACGCCGATGCCGGCGCCGACGTGGTGGCGCCGTCGGACATGATGGACGGACGCATCGGCGCCATCCGCTCGGCGCTGGAACAGGCGGGACACGTCAATACGTTGATCCTGTCCTATGCGGCCAAGTACGCGTCGGCGTTCTACGGCCCGTTTCGCGATGCCGTGGGTTCAGCCGGGGCGCTCGGCGGCGGTAACAAGTCCACCTACCAGATGGACGTGGCCAACAGCGACGAGGCGCTGCGCGAGGCGGCCCTTGATATCGAGGAAGGCGCCGATATGTTCATGGTCAAGCCCGGCCTGCCCTATCTCGACATCGTGCGTCGGGTGAAGCAGGAGCTGGCGGTGCCGACCATGGTCTACCAGGTGAGCGGCGAATACGCCATGCTCAAGGCGGCGGCGGCCAACGGCTGGCTGGACGAGCGGGCCGTGGTGCTCGAAGCGCTCACCGCCTTCAAGCGCGCCGGCGCCGACGCCATCCTGACCTACTTCTCGGAAGCCGTCGCCGAATGGCTGGCCGAGCCGTCGTAACGAACCCGCTCCGCGTCCATGACCGAACCGAACAAGCCGCCCCGACCCGTCAACATCGTCCTGCACCAGCGCTCGCGGGAGCTGGAAATCGAGTTCGACGACGGCAGCCGCTTCGCCCTCAGCTGCGAGTACCTGCGCGTGTATTCGCCGTCGGCCGAGGTCCAGGGCCACGGCCCCGGCCAGGAAGTGCTTCAGGTGGGCAAGGAGCACGTCAATATCGACAAGATCGACCCGGTCGGCACCTACGCCGTGTGCCTGCACTTCGACGACGGCCACAGCACGGGCATCTACACGTGGGAGACGCTCTACCGGCTCGGCGAGAACGAGCAGGCCAACTGGACGCGCTACCTCGAGCGCCTCGAGGCCGCCGGTCACGTCCGCCAGCCGCGCGGCGACCACTGATGCGGCGCGACGCCGACGGCACCACCCACTTCGGGTACCGCGAGGTATCCGAGTCGGAAAAGCCTTCCCTGGTGGGCGCCGTGTTCAGCTCGGTGGCGGACAAGTACGATGTCATGAACGACGCAATGTCGTTCGGCGCCCACCGCGCGTGGAAGCACTTCGCCGCCTCGCAGAGCGGCCTGCGGCCGGGTCAGCGGGCGCTCGACGTCGCCGCCGGCAGCGGCGACCTCTCGCGCGCCTTCCAGCGCCAGGTCGGCAGCGGCGGACGGGTGGTCATGACCGACATCAACGCCGACATGCTGCGCCGCGGCCGCGACCGCATGATCGATGCAGGCGCCACCGGCAACATCGCCTATGCACTCGCCGACGCCGAAAACCTCGCCTTCGCCGACGCCAGCTTCGACTGCGTGAGTATTTCCTTCGGCCTGCGCAACGTCACGCGTATTCCCAAGGCGCTCAGAGCCATGCAGCGGGTGCTGCGCCCGGGCGGCAAGCTGCTCGTGCTCGAGTTTTCCCGTCCGGTGTCCGCGCCGCTGCGGCGCCTGTACGACCTGTACTCCTTCGGTGTGATCCCGCGCATGGGCCAGCTCATCGCCGGCGACGCCGACAGCTACCGCTACCTGGTGGAGTCCATCCGCAAGCACCCCGACCAGGAGAAGCTGGCGGCGATGATGCGCGACGCCGGCTTCGACGACGTTCGCTGGCACAATCTCGCCGGCGGTGTCGTCGCCCTGCACACCGGCTACCGCTACTGACGCCGCGCGAGATGACACCGCCGATTCCCCTGAACGTCGTCGAGTCCGTCGTCAACCGCATCCTCGCGGGCGATCCGGACAGTGCCAGGCGGCTGGCGCGGGTGGCCGGCCGCACCGTGCGATTCGACGCCCACCTGGGCCGCGACATCAGTGTGTACGCCACGTTCCACGCCGAGGGCGTGCGCCTCGACCAGCACGTCGACGGCGACGTGCATGCCGTCATCGCCGGCGGCCCGCTCGGCCTCGTGCGCGCGGCAAGCGATCCGGGCAGCCGCGACGTGTTCACCGACGGCACCATCGACGTCTCGGGAGACGCCCTGCTGGTGCAGTCGGTCGCCGACCTCGTCCGCCGTTATCGCTACGACTGGCAGGCACGCGTGCAGCCGCTGATCGGGGAGGCGGCCACGGCGCGCCTGGAATCCCTGTTCGAGGGCCTCGGCGAATGGAGCGACCACGCGCGCGGAAAATTTGCCGCCGACGCCGGCGATTTCCTGCGCGAGGAACGCGAGCTGTTGGCCTCGCGCGAGGCGGTGGCGGCTTTCGCCGACGACGTGGACTCCCTCGGCGCCGACGTGGCGCGGCTCGAAAAGCGCATCGACCGCCTGGAGAAGGGGCCCCGATGAGGCACGCGACACGCCGCGACCGCCGCGCAACCGCCCGGCGGCGTCCGGCATGCGAGCGGCGCGCGACATGATGTCCGGGACCCGCAAGACGTCCGTGTCGACGGTGCGCCGCGGACGCCTGCCGCGGCTGCTCGCCATTGCCCGCGTGTTCGTGCGACATGGCCTCGACGAGTTCGTCACCACCCTGCACCTGTTCCGGCCCTACCGCTACCTGCTCTACCTGCACCCGGCGCGCTGGGGCCGCCGCGATCTCGCCCCGCGGGCGGTCAGGCTGCGGCTGGCGCTCGAGGAGCTCGGCCCGGTGTTCGTGAAATTCGGGCAGATGCTGTCGACGCGACCCGACCTGCTGCCGGAGGACATCGCCGCCGAGCTGACACGTCTGCAGGACAGGGTGCCGCCGTTTGCCGAGGAGACCGCACGCCGCCTGATCGAGGACGCGCTCGAGCGACCGGTCGGGGAGGCGTTCGCGCAATTCGAATCGGCGCCCATCGCATCGGCCTCGGTGGCGCAGGTCCACAACGCGACGCTGCGCGATGGCACCGAGGTGGTGATCAAGGTGTTGCGGCCGGGGATCGAGAACGTCATCGACCGCGATCTCGATCTCCTGTACACGCTCGCCCGGCTGGCGGAGAAGTACTGGTCGGAGGGCAAGCGCCTGAAGCCGGTGGAGATCGTCGGCGAGTATGACAAGACCATACACGACGAACTCGACCTGGTTCGCGAGGCGGCGAACGCCAGCCAGCTTCGTCACAACTTCATCGGCTCGGACCTGCTGTACGTGCCGCGGGTGTTCTGGGACTACACGCGCACCAACGTGATGACGATGGAGCGCATTCACGGCATCTCCATCCGTGACGTCGATGCCCTGCACGCGGCCGGCATCGACATGCGCA
>JAUIDF010000153.1 GCA_030429125.1 Gammaproteobacteria bacterium
AAAAACGCCGCACCCGGGGACTATGCCGCGATCGCCGTCGCCGGCGTCTGCGTCGCGGGCCTGCTGATCTCGGTGCTGTGGAGCGCGTGGCGCACCTTCAAGATCGACGATACGCTTCGCTACGTCTGCATAGAAACCGCCAAGACCACGTCCATGGTGTTCATCATCCTGCTTGGCGCGGCGATGCTGACGGCGGCATTCCGGGGCTTCGGCGGCGAGGAACTGGTCAAGGAATTTCTCACCGGGCTGCCGGGCGGCTTCTGGGGGCAGTTCATCGTCGTCATGGCGGTGATCTTCCTGCTCGGGTTCTTCCTCGACTTCATCGAGATCGCCGTGGTGGTGGTACCGATCATGGCGCCGATCCTGCTGGCCGACCCGTCGGCCAACATCACCGCCGTCTGGCTCGGCGTCATGGTCGGCGTCAACATGCAGACGTCGTTCCTCACACCGCCGTTCGGGTTCTCGCTCTTCTACCTGAGAGGCGTGGCGCCCCCGGACGTCAGGACGACCCAGATTTACCGTGGCGCAGTGGCCTTCATCGTACTCCAGCTCGTTGGCCTCGCCATCGTCGGCTTCAACCCGCCGCTGGTGAACTACCTGCCGAACCGGACCTATCTCACCAGCGACACCGCGCCGCCGCCGCAGAACCCGCTGCTGCAGGAGTGCCTGGAAAGTCACCTGGCCGGCTACTACGACGAGAACGAATCCCTTCTGCGCGAACGTATCAGCGCCATGCAGCAGCTCGACCTGTCGGTGCTGCCGGAAGATCAACGGCAAGAACTCGCCGAGGCCTTCGCCAAGGCGCTGGAGACTTTCGGTAACATGGAGGCCATCGAAACCGCGTCGGGCGAAATCGATGCCTACAAGGGCGGCTATCGACCGTTGCACATCGAGGCACGCGACATCCAGGCGGAGATTCGAAGCGTCGAGTCCCGACTGGCGGACGCGCAGCAGAATTACAACCTGAACCAGCGTATCGGCGCCTCCACCGAGGAACTGCAGGACCTGCAGGACGGCATCGACGCGATCGAGGCCGAGATCGAGGCGCTCGCGGCGAGCATTCCGAGCGAATGGGAGTCGGCCCGGGCGCGGTTCCTGGAACTGGCGGATGCCGAGAAATCCGCGCGCAATACCTACCGTCGAACCGTCGACGATGCCTACGAACCGGTTCGTGAACTGGGTCGACTGTTGTCGCAGGCAGACGGTCTCGCCGGCATCGAAGCGCAGCTCGTCTCACTCGAGGGAGTCGTCGCGCAGGCGCCTTCCGACGAGGCCTCCGAAGCGGTTCGCGAAGCGGAGCGACTGTTCTCCGACTTCGACGATGTCAGCGACATTCGCGGCGCCTTCTCCGATGTGCGCAAGGAATTTCGCAACGGCGACCCGGATCGCGACGCGGCGGGCGCTTTGCTCGCCGACGCGTTGTCCGCCTACCGGGCGGAAGTCGCCTGGCGTCGTGATGCCGCCAGCCGGCTGGCCGAGCCGTTGACGGCATACGACGAGTTGCTGCAGGAATCCATCGGTGTGCGACAGCAACAACGCCTGACGACCGCTCTGGCCGAGGAAGTCGCCAGCTGTCGTTCCGAGCACAAGGACATTTCGCTGTATTTCTGATTGCCCGGATCGTCACGGAGTATCGCCATGAAATTCAATATCGAGGTCGATGTCACGCCCGAGGAGCTGCGCCGATTCATGGGGCTGCCGGATGTCGCGCCGTTGCAGGAGGAACTCATGAGTCGCCTGCGCGAGCGCATCGAATCCGGCATGACCGACTACGACCCGGTCAAGCTCATGGAACCGTTCCTCACCGGCAACATGAAATCCTTCGAGACGATGCAGAACCTGTTCTTCAATGCCATGGCCAACCGCGCCGAGGGCGGCAAGACGAAGAAACCCTAGGCAACATGCCTCTCGCCGACCCGACGTGCAAGTACCTGGACCCAGGCCGGATACCGTCAGGTCGGACCCGTTGGTGCGCCAGTGCAGACGACGTTCGACCTCACTGTGGCGCCCAGTTGCTCGTCCCTCTGCGCACGACGTCTCCCGTCCATGAAGGCGCCGCTCAGCCGGCGTCGACCGTGTCTTCGGTAATGCCCTCGCTGCGCAGAACGTGTTTCTTGACCTTGCCCGTCGGCGTTCTCGGCAGGTCGTCCACGAAACGGTAGTAGCGCGGGACCGCGAATCGCGGTAACTGTTCTCGGGCCATGGCGTGCACCGAATCGGCATCGGTCGAACCGCCATCGGGATCGGTGATCAGCGCGACCATCACTTCGTCCTCCGCCCCGTCAATTGGCGACGGCACGGCGTAGGCAGCGACCTCCTTCACGCCCGGATGTGCGGCGAGTACGTTCTCCACCTCGTAGCTCGACACGTTCTCGCCCCGACGTCGGATGCAGTCCTTGATGCGATCGACGAAAAAGACGTCGCCATCTTCGTCCATCCACGCCGCATCGCCCGTATGGAACCAGAAATTGCGCCAGGCCTCGACGGTCTTGTCCGGCATGTCGAGATAACCGGACATGAAACCGTACGGTTGCTTCGGCCGGACCACGATCTCGCCGACGAGTCCGGCCTGCAGGGGTTCGTCCGTTTCCGGATCATTGATGCGCAGCTCGTAGTACGCCGACCACAGGCGGCCGCAACTGGCGCCCTTCGGGGCACCGGGCGGCGTATACAACGGAATATTGACCTCCGTCATTCCGTAGAGACCGAACACCTGCTCGATGCCGAATCGTTCTTTCAGCCGCCTGACGAGATCCTCCCCGGTCGGCGCCAGGCTCATGGCGCGCAGACCGTGCCGGCGGTCCAGGTCGGAGGGTGGCTGTTCGAGAACGAAGGCAGCCACCGCGCCGAGGGAGTTCGTCACGGTCGCGCCATGTTCGACGATGTCGGCAAGCCAGCGGCTCGCGCTGAAACGCTCCCGCACCACGGCCCTCGCGCCGGCGATCATCGTCGCATAGAGTTGCATGAACAGACCGTTGGCGTGGAACAACGGCAACACGATGTAGAACACGTCGCGTTCCGTAAGCCCCATGTGTTCGATCGTGCCGAGCCCGAACAGGTACAAGTGCGCATGCGGCATGACCACGCCCTTGGAAGGGCCGGTGGTACCGGAGGTATACATCACGCATCCCGTGTCACGATACGTCGGACCGATAACGTCGCACCGGGGCTCGAAACGCTTCCACTCGTCGAAGTCGCGCATGGCCAGGGATGGTTCCAACCCCGGTTTGCCGACCACGCACAGGCCCTGCAGGAACGAGAGCTGGTCGCGAACCGCCTCGATCCGGGGAAGCCATTGCGCGTCGACGACCAGTACCTTTGCCCGACAGTTGTTCAGGACGTGGACCAGGAAACTCCCGACGTAGTCGGTATTGACGGCGACCATGACCGCGCCGAGCCGCGCCAGTCCGAGCCAGGAGAGGCAAAATGGCATTCCGCTCGGCAGCATGACGGCGACGGCATTGCCGAAACCGACGCCCAGGTCCGCGAACAGGTTCGCGCATTGGCCGCTTCGCGACCACGCCTCGGCATAGGTCAACGTTTCGCCCGCGGCCGAGACGAACGGATGGTCCGGACGCCGGCCTGCCTGGCGAAGAAGCACCCGGTCCACGGTCCAGCCGTCGGTATCGTACAGGTCCTCCGTGTTCATTTGGTCCCCCGTCAACAAACAATCTTGGTGTCGTAAGTGCGGTCATCCCGCTCGCGAGTTCGACGGGACGCACCCGATCGACCAACCGACCCGATTCGTCAGCGACCCGTCCGATCGCGAACGGCGGGCGTGTTCGCTCCCTGGTCGCCGGACCGGTGACCGCCGAGGTCTTCGAGTATCGGACAGTCGGGGCGCGCGTCGCCCGAACAGGCATCGATCAGTTCGTCCAGCACCGCCTTGAGCTGCTGCAACTCCCGGATTCGCGACTCGATGTCCGCGACGCGGTGGCTGGCCAGGCGCTTGACGTCGGCGCTGGCTCGACCGTGATCCTGGTACAGCGACAGCAGTTCGCGACACTCGTCGAGCGAGAAGCCCAGGTTGCGCGCGCGCTGAACGAATGCCAGCAGGTGAACCTCGCGTTCGCCGTACACGCGGTACCCGTTGTCGCCCCGGCCCGGTCGTATCAGGCCCGCCTCGTCATAGTAGCGCACCGTCTTCACCGGCAGTCCGGATGCCGCTGCCGCTTCACCGATCGAGTACCGCGCAGTCATCGCGCGATCGCTCGCGACCCGATCATCGCCGACCCAGGGACGGGTGCCCGAGCAGCGACCCGGGTCGGGGCTTGCGCGACCCGGGCGCACCGGCCGCGAGCAGCTTCTCCTTGATTCGCCACGACTGTTCCGGCGAATGATCGCCCACGAGCTTCACGCCATCCTCGCCGCGCAGCGCGACGAGGACGCCGTCACGGAACAGCATGGCCCGGTTTCCGCTCACGCGTTCGCCCGGGAGGATCGTACCGGTCAGGTTCATCGGGTCGGCGGCATGAATTCTCACCAGCGTTTCGGCCGCGGGCGTTCGCCGGTGACGGCGCAGTGCCTCGACGGCCTCGGGCAGCGCGAACTGTTCGCCGGTGAAGTGACCGACGAAACGGCCGCCGCGCACCTCGCCGCGCGCCTCCATGCGCCGCAACATGCCAAGCAGCTCGCGCCACGGCGGTATGCCCCGCTCGAGCGCTACCAGCGCGCGGCAGACGACGCCGTAGCGGTGCAGCAGGACATCGCAGAGATAGCCGAGTCGCTCGTCCCGCGCGGCGACGTTTGCGGGGGGCGGCACCGGGGTGGCAGTCAGGCTCCAGCGACCGGATTGCTCGATGCGGTTCGACGACAGGCGCCGCCCGCGCCGCTGAAGCACCCGCCCCGGGCTGCGACGCCGGGATTCGGGCACCAGCAGGCCACGCAAGCCATTGAAGCCGTCGCAGGTCGCGCGGCCCGCGGCGACCAGCTCGGACAGCGCACCCTCGAGCTGGGACGGCAGCATGCCGGTGGCCGACTGCAACGCCTCGTAGAACGTCGGCCCTTGTTCCTCGAGAACCCGGGAAACCGCCGCCGCCGACGCGGAGAGCGCCCTCTCCGCCTCCTCCGTTGGCAGGTCGAACCAGTGCCCTTCGCCGTCGCGCGGGTAGAACGCGACGGGTACGCCGCCGACAGAGCGGGCGTCGGCGCGACGACTGCTCTCGCGCCGCGGGCGGCCGAGGCAGCGTCGCCACAGGACCCGGCCGGACAGGGCCAACTGGTCGAGCAATCCCGGGTGATAGCCGAACACCCTCGAGGACAACACTTCGCTTTCCCAGTGCCGCAGCGGCACGCCGCAGCCCTCGAGCTGGCTCACGACCTCGGCGACGCCGTCAGCACCTTCGACGCGCCCGGCCGCGTCGAGATGCTGCCACTCGAACAGGAACCTGAGCCAGGCCGACAACGAAACCGGCTCGACCCGGGCGCGCAAGGTTTTCAGCGTATAGCGATGAATCCGCGCCAGCAATCGGCGATCGCACCACTGCGCCTCGTTTGCCGCCGGGTCGAATCGTCCGGCGACGGCAAAGCCTTCGTGGCGAAGCGCTTCCAGCGCGGCGGCGGCCTGTTCGTGCCCGAGACCGAGGGGCGCCGCCAGACGGGCGGCGCTGACCGGACCCAGGAACTCCAGCCGGCTGCGGAACAGCTCGATTGCCGCGCGCACCGGGTCATCGATCTGCTCACCGGTCCAGTTGACCGGCGACACGACCGGCGTCAACGACGCGCCGGGTATGAGCGCAAGCACTTCGCACAGCCGCTCGGCCGCGCACCACAGGTCGACGCCTCCCCCGTGAACGCGCGCCGCCCGCCCCTCGCCGGCGAGCGTATCGGCTGATCGGACCCAGGTGGCACCACCGGCGTCGATTTCCGCGGTCGACAGGAAGCCGCCGCAGACGAGTGCGTCGTGCAACTCGTCGGGGCCACTGACGGCAGGCCATGCCTCGGCCCGAACGGCTTCGATGGCAGCGGTATCGAGCGCGGAGTAGTCCCGCGATTCCTCGTATGCCGAGACCGCGCGGGTCTGAACCGCCAGCGTACGCCGCTCCTCCGCCGGCGCGTCGTCGAGAAAGGCATAGGGCCGCGCGTTGATGATCTCCTCCGCCAGCGGGGACGGCGCCACCAGGTCGCGGCCAATCCAGTGGATCTCGCCGGATTCGATGCGGGACAGCAGTTGCTCCAGGCCGGCGACATCCATGACTTCGTTGAGACAGTCCCACAGCGCCTGGTTCACGAGCGGATGGTCCGGCACTTCGCGCTCGCCCTGGATGTTCTCGATGCAGGCCAGCTGATCGGGAAAGACCACGGCCACGAGGTCTTCGGCGTCGGTACGCTGAAATTGCGCCGGGACCTTGCGGCCGTTGCGAAACCGCTTCACCGCGAGCGCGATGTTCGTGACCCAGCGCCAGTGGGTGGGAAAGACCGGCGCATCGAGCAGGGCCTGGGTCAGTACCTGGCGCACGGTGTTGGTGTGCAGGTACGACGCCACCTCGGCGAGGTCAAAACTGTGGGTGGCGCCGAGCGACAACACCACGCAGTCCTCCAGCGCCGCCGCCTGCAGCTCGAAGTTGAACCGGCGGCAGAAACGCTTGCGCAATGCGAGGCCGAAGGCGCGGTTCAGCCGCGAGCCGTGCGGCGAGTGAATCACCAGGTGCATGTCGCCGGCATCGTCGAAGAATCGCTCCGCCACCATGCGCTCGCGGGTGGGAAGCAGGCCGCCGAAGGCATGCCAGGCGGCGCCGAGATAGTCGACCAGCTGCGACGCGGCGATATCGTCAATGCCGTAGTCGCGCCGGAGTTGATCGCGGGCGTGGGCCGCGCCCTGCCCCATCCAGTCGTCGACGCGGGCGCGCAAGGTGCTGACCGCCTCGCTGAGGGTGTCGCCCCGACCGGGTGCCTCGCCGAACCAGAACGGAATGTTCGGGGGCTGCCCCTTCGCATCGGCCACGCGGACCGTGCCCTTCTCCACGCGCAGGATGCGGTACGACGTATTGCCCAGCTGGAAGATGTCGCCGGCGAGGCTCTCGAAGGCGAAGTCCTCGTTGAGTGTACCCACGAGCTGGCCCTCGGGTTCGAGGACGACATCGTAGTCGAACAGGTCCGGAATGGCGCCACCGTTGGTCAGCGCGGTAAGGCGCGCGCCCTTCCTGCCACGGACGACGCCGTTGACGAGATCGACGTGGACCATCGCGCCGCGACGCCCCCGGCGCGTGGAAAAACCCTCCGACAACATGCGAAGCACCTGGTCGAAGGTCTCGCGGGACAGTTCTGCGTAAGGCGCCGCGCGCACCATGGTCCGATACAGGTCGTCGATGCGCCACTCGGTATTGGCCGTTTCGGCAACGATCTGCTGCGCCAGCACGTCCAACGGATGGTCCGGCAAGCGGATTTCGTCGAGCGCCGCGCGGCGGCAGCAGTCGAGCAACGCCGTGCACTCCACCAGGTCGTCGCGCGACAGCGGCACCAGCCGTCCCTTTGGAACACGCCCCACCCCGTGTCCGGAACGCCCCACCCGCTGCAGGAAGACGGACACGGCGCGCGGCGACCCGAGCTGACAGACGAGGTCGACTTCGCCGATATCGATGCCGAGTTCGAGCGACGCGGTGGCGACCAGCAGCTTGAGTTGCCCGGATTTCAACCGCTGTTCGGCATCGAGGCGATGTTCCCTGGACAGGCTGCCGTGGTGCGAGGTGACCACGTCCTCGCCCAGCAGTTCGCCGACATGGCGGGCCACACGCTCCGCCTGTCGGCGTGTGTTCACGAACACCAGCGTCGTGCGGTGGGCGCGGGCCTCGTTCGACAGCATGCGATAGATCTCGCCCCAGACCTCGCCTTCCATTACGGCCTGCAGCGGAGAATCCGGCAGCATCAGCGCAAGATCGCGCTCGCGCGAGAGGCCGTCGTCGACGATCTGGACACCGTCCGCGCGGTGACTGCCGGCGAGGAAGCCGGCCACGCGGCGCAACGGGTTCTGCGTGGCGGACAGGCCGACGCGCGGTGGACGTTCGCCGATGAGCGCGTCCAGTCTCGCCAGCGACAGCGAGAGGTGCGCGCCGCGCTTGTTCGGGGCCAGCGCATGAATCTCGTCGACGATGACCGAGGTCACGGTAGACAGCATCTGGCGGCCCGACTCGGAGGTCAGCAGGATATAGAACGATTCCGGCGTGGTAACGAGAATATGCGGCGGGCACTTCTTCATGCGTTCGCGCGCCGCCGGGGGCGTATCCCCGGTTCGCACCGCGGCGCTGATCTGCTCCTCGACGCCAAGCTTGGCAAGCCGCTCGTTGATGGCCGCGAGCGGCGCGCGCAGGTTTTTTTCGATATCGTTGGACAGCGCCTTGAGCGGCGACACGTAAAGCACCCGCGTGCACGGCGCCAGGTGTTCGCCGCTGGCCAGCGTCGACGCCAGTTCGTCGATGGCGGCGAGGAAGGCGGCGAGCGTCTTGCCCGACCCGGTAGGTGCACAAACGAGCACGTCGCTGCCCTCGCGGATGGCCGGCCACGCCTTCAGCTGGCACGTCGGGGGGGCATCGAAGGCGGCATCGAACCAGTCCTGGACGACGGGATGGAACACGCGGGTC
>JAUIDF010000154.1 GCA_030429125.1 Gammaproteobacteria bacterium
CCGATGACGCACAACTATTTGCCGGAGCACCACGTCGTGGTGGTTCCCGCGGCCGTCGTCGTGCGCTGGCAGGAGGACGTCTGGACGATGCTGCGCCGACGGGACGACTTTCCGCCGCGCGGCATTGCCATGATCTCCGGGCCGTCGAAGACCGCGGACGTGGAACAGACCATCGAGTACGGCGCCCACGGCCCGCGCAACGTGCACCTCGTACTCTTGGCCGACGAACCGGACCGGGGCGCGTGACCTCCCGCTTGTTCGATCCCGCGACGTCGCGAGACTTCGACTCGCTCGCCCGATCGTTTCAGTGGCGAATCCCCGCGCGGTTCAATATTGCGCGCGCCGTTTGCGACCGACACGCGGCCATCGGCGATCGCGAGGCGATCCGCTGCGAGAACGTCGACGGCGATCTGTCCCGGTTCACCTTCGATGACTTGCGCACGTTGTCCAATCGCCTGGCCAATGTGTTGTCGCACCTGGGCGTGACGCGCGGCGACCGCGTCGCGGTCGTGTTGCCGCAGCGCGTCGAAACCGCGCTGTGCCACATCGCGGCCTTCAAGCTCGGTGCGATCACCGTGCCGCTGTCCGTACTGTTCGGACCGGACGCCTTGCGCTACCGGCTGGCCGACAGCGGGGCGAAGGTCGTGGTCTGCGGCGCCGGGCATCACGACGTGCTCGCGGAACTGGCCCAGGATCTCGACGGGCTTGCGCATGTCGTCGATTGCGACGAGCCCGGCGCGAACGGTTTCTGGTCACTCGCCGATCGCGCGTCGGATCATTTCGAGACCGCCGATACCGCGGCCGACGACCCGGCGCTCATCATCTACACCTCGGGCACCACCGGGCCGCCCAAGGGTGCGCTGATCGCCCACCGCTGCCTGCTCGGCAATCTCACCGGGCTGGAGTTGTCGCAGAACTTCTTTCCGCAGGTGGACGACCTGTTCTGGACGCCGGCGGACTGGGCCTGGACCGGCGGCCTGATCGACGCGCTGCTGCCCTCGCTCTACTACGGTCGTCCCGTGCTCGGCTACCAGGGCGGCAAGTTCGATGCCGAGAAAACCTGCGAAGTGATCGGTCGCCACGGCGTACGCTGCGCCTTCATTCCGCCGACCGCATTGAAGATGATGCGCCAGGTGAAGGATCCCCGCGGACGCCATGGCGTCGCCTTGCGCGCGGTGATGTCGGCCGGCGAGACCATGGGCGCCGAACTCTATCACTGGGGCGAGGAAGTACTCGGGGTGCGAATCAACGAAATGTGGGGTCAGAGCGAGTTCAACTATATCGTCGGCAACTGTTCCGCGATCATGCCGGTACGCCCGGGCGCCATGGGCAAGGCCTATCCCGGTCATCGGGTCTCGCCGGTGGACGGGCAGGGCAACGAAATGCCGGCCGGGGAGATCGGCGAGCTCGCCGCCCATCGCGACGATCCGGTCATGTTCCTCGGTTACTGGAACCGGCCCGAGGCGACCGAGGAGAAATTCATCGGCCCGTGGTGGAGCACCGGCGACATGGGCTACCGCGACGAGGACGGCTACCTGTGGTTCGTCGGCCGCAAGGACGACGTCATCTCCAGCGCCGGCTACCGCATCGGCCCCGGCGAGATCGAAGACTGCCTGATGACGCATCCCGCGGTATTGCAGGCCGCGGCCGTGGGCAGTCCCGATGCGTTGCGCGGCGAAGTCGTCAAGGCCTTCATCGTGCTCGCGCCGGGCTTCGACGGAACCGTCGAATTGAAGAAGGAAATCCAGGACGCAGTGAAGAAGCGTCTCGCCGCCTACGAGTATCCGCGCGAGATCGAGTTCATCGACTCCCTACCGCTCACCACCACCGGTAAGGTGCGTCGCATCGAACTGCGCGAGCGAGAGCGGCACGCGAAGAGCGGGGCGTAATCCCACGAAGAGCGGGCGGTGGTTTCGTTTGACGCCGCGTCGGATTACGTCCCCGCTGTCGCGGGGTCTAATCCGACCTACGGTGCTAATCCGACCTACGGTGCGACGGTGCCCCGATTTGAAACCACGGCAACAGGTAGGTCGGATTAGCCGAAGGCGTAATCCGACGAATGACGGGCGGTGGCTTCGTTCGATGCCGCGTCGGATTACGCCCCCGCTGTCGCGGGGTCTAATCCGATCGACGGTGCGACGGTGTCCCGATTTGAAACCCCGGCAACGTGTAGCTCGGATTAGGCGTAGCCGTAATCCGACGAGGAACGGGCGGTGGCTTCGTTTGGCGCCGCGTCGGATTACGTCCCCGCTGCGCGGGGTCTAATCCGACCTACGGTGCGACGGTGCCCCGGATTGAAACCACGGCAACAGGTAGGTCGGATTAGCCGCAGGCGTAATCCGACGATGAACGCGCGATGCTTTCGTTCGTCATCGCGTTCACCCGGCCGACAGATGGTCGGCAAGGCGCAGCGCCAGCGCCACCAGGGTCATGGTGGGATAGCCCTCGTAGCCGGCGAACAGGGAGCAGCCGGCCACGTAGAGGTTGTCCACGCCGTGCACGCGGCAGTGCCTATCGACCACGCCGGTGGCGGGGTCGTCGGACATGCGCGTCGTTCCCATGTGATGGAAACCGGTGGCGGTGATCCTGGCCGCGGCCAGCCCCTGGTCGTCTAGGCGCAGGATGCCCAGCCCGGCGTCGCCCAACCCTTCGCGCAGCAGGCGCGCGGCCGTGACGAAGGTGCGCGACTCGCGTTCGCCGTAGCGAAGGTCGAGCATCACGCGCGGCATGCCGAGTCGATCGGTGACCCGGTCGAGACGGACGCGGCTGTCCCGGTTAGGTGACGGATCGAGTCGCAGGTCGACGCGGTATCGGGGCGCGCCGTCAGACGGGAGCGGCCAGAACTCGAAGTAGGCGGGCGTGATTTCTTCGCGACCGAGCACCGGCTCGGTCAGCCCGACTACGCCCTTGAGCACCGAGGCGTCGCGCTGCGCGCGCTGGTAGAAATCCACGGACACGCCGTGCGCCGGCTCGAAGACGCCCACGCGGTGCTTGAAGTGATCCATGAAGTAGCGGCCGACGACATCGCGGCCATTACCGAGACCGCGCCGCGAGGCGCCGCGCGAGGCGAGCAGCAGCCGCGCGTTCTCGATGCCGCCGGTGGCGAGTACCACGCGTGGCGCGTCGACGGCGAAGGCATTGCCGTCCAGCGTCTGGCATGTCACGCGCTCGACGTGTCCGCCGGCCGCATTCGCCACCAGTCCCGTCACGTTGGCATGCAGGTATACGTGTACCGATCTCTCGCGATCCAGCACGTCGCGGAACTTGCCGGCAAAGCGGGTCGGCGGACTGAAGCGCGTGACGAGCGTGGCGAAGGTCCCGGCGTCGAGGGCAAGCGGCGGCGCCTCGTCGCTGCGCCAGCGCTCAAGGTCGAAACCCTCGGGCTCGAGATCGCAGATGCGCTGGGCGTCGTCGAGGTAGGGGGAGAGCGCGTCGAGATCGATGGGCCAGCCGCTGTCGGCGATCCAGGCTCTCGCGGCAAAGTCCTCGGCGCGAGGCGGCCGGCACCAGCCCGCCCAGTGATTCGTGGTGCCGCCGAAGTAGCGCAGCCGGCTGCGCTCGAGCGGCGGATAGGGGTGGCCGATGCGTTCGCCCCGGTACAGTCGCTGATGCGGTTCGCTGCGTTCGAACCCGCCGCTTTCCAGCAGGCACACGCGACGGCCGGCATCGCCCAGCGCGCGGGCCAGCACGATACCGGCGGCGCCGGCGCCGACGACGCACACGTCGGCCTCGATGACGGCGCCCTCGTCGAGGCGCCGCGAGTCGACGAAGCTCACCGCTCTAGAAGGAATCCTTGCGCCGTCGCGTTTCCGCGAACACGTCCACCGGATCGCGCCCCGTCATGCCCATGGCTTCGACGAACTCGGGCACGTCGGCGCGCAGGAAGGGGTTGGTGGCGCGCTCGAGACCGATGCGGGTCGGCACGGTGGGACGCTCGACGCGCCGCTTCGCGGCCACCTCTTCCATGCGCTCGATCAGCGCCTTGTTGTTCGCGTCCACCGACAGCGCAAAACGCGCGTTGGCGAGCGTGTACTCGTGGGCGCAGTAGATCACGGTGTCGTCGGGCCAGGCCCGCAGCCGGGAAAGCGAACGCCACATCTGTTCCGCGCTGCCCTCGAACAGCCGCCCGCAGCCCATGGCGAACAGCGTGTCGCCGACGAAGGCGACGGACTGATCGGGCAGGTGATAGACGATGTGGCCGATGGTATGGCCCGGCGTCTCCAGGACATGCACGGCATGTCCGCCGAAGTCGAAGCTGTCCCCGTCGGTCACGGTGACATCGATGCCGGGGATGCGCTTCGCGTCGTTGCCATTGCCGATGATGGTGCAGCCCGTGGCGCGCTTGACCTCGAGGTTGCCGCCGGCGTGATCGCCGTGGTGGTGGGTGTTGAAGATATGCGTGAGGGTCCAGCCGTTCCGGTCGAGCTCGGCGAGGATGGCGCGGGCGTCGGGGGTGTCGATGCAGGCGGTGAGGTCGTTTTCCGGATCGTGCACCAGGAACCCGTAGTTGTCGGACAGGCACGGGAACATGTGGACTTCGAGATCGGCCGTCATGGATTGTCTCCGTTGAATGTCATCGTGTCGCACCGGCCCGCCGGGCGGCGACGTGGCGCGCCTGCCGGCGGCCGTGGCCCGCCGCGCGCGCCGACTCGGACGAGGCGCGTGCCGCGTCGAGGAACGGCGGCGCGCCCTTGAACCCGCCGCGCGCGAAGTCCTCGGCCAACGCCCGGCGCACCGCGTCGCGGTCCATGCCGAGCCGGCCGACGAGTCCCTCGTCGAGCAGTTCGAACAGGCGTGGCAGGGCGATGCGGTGTGTACGCCCGACGGTATCGTACAGCCAGTCCGAGAGGGCGAGAAAGCGATCGAACAGCGGACCGCGGCCGAACAGGGCGAGCGTCGACGCGAACCGCCCGGAGTTCGCGATCATGTCGAAGTAGCGCGCGAAACGGGAAACGCGCTGCACGGTGGCGAAGTCGACGCGGTCGGTGGACAGCACGTTGTAGGGTGGCGCCGGGTTGAAGCGCAGATCGTACTCGCGCGCGCGCCGCGTCATCGGCGTGCCGCGCAGGCGCTTCAGGATGCCGACCTGGATCTCGTCCGGCGCCAGCGCGAAGAGGCGATCGAAGCCGCGCGCGAAACTGGCCAGGTCCTCGCCCGGCAGGCCGAAGATCAGGTCGGCATGGACATGGGCGTGGGTATGGGCTTTCAGCCATTCGAGGTTGGCCGCCGTCGCCGCCTCGTCCTGGCGGCGGTCGATGATCGCCTGCACCTGCGGGGCGAACGTCTGGATGCCGATCTCGAACTGCAGCGTACCCGGTGCGAAACGCCGCAGGTGCGGCTTGATCGCCTCGGGCAGTCGGTCGGGGATGAGTTCGAAGTGCAGGAACAGGCTGTCGTCGTCGAGATCGAGGAAGAAGTCGAGGATGCGTTCGACGTGGCGACGCTTGAGATTGAACGTGCGGTCGACGAACTTGAAGTGGCGCACGCCGCGCCGGTAAAGACTGTCGAGCGCCGCGAGCACGCGATCGAGGTCGAAGTGCCAGGCGGTGCGATCGAGGGCGGAGAGGCAAAACTCGCACTTGAAGGGACAGCCGCGCGAGGCCTCGACGTAGATCATGCGATGGGCGATGTCCTCGGCGTCGTAGTCGCCGTAGGGAAGCGCCAGTTGCGACAGCGGCGGGTTCGTCGCGCGCACGAATCGATCGGCGGGCGCTTCGCCGGCGAGCAGCCGCTCGCACAGATCGCGGAAGGCGAAGTCGCCCTGCCCCGCCACCACGTAGTCCGCGTGGCGGGCGGCGTCGGGCAGGTCATCCTCGAAGCCGACCTCCGGCCCGCCCATGACGACGACGCAGCGCGGATCGACGGCCTTGATCAGCGCCGCCAGCTCGCCCGACTCGGCCACGTTCCAGATGTACACGCCGAGCCCGACGATGCGCGGGCGATGCGCGAGTATGCGCTCGGCAATCTCCGCCGCTCGCCATTCGAGGGTGTACTCGCACAGCGCGGTCCGTTCGCGCAGCGCACCCATGTTCGCATACAGGTAGCGCAGCCCCAGCGACGCGTGGTGGTAGCGCGCGTTGATGGTGGCGAGGACGACGTCCGACCCGTTCATGGCGCGGCGACGTCGTCGGCTTCGGCGAGTTTCTTCAGCACGCGCGCGACCGCCATGAAGGCCATCGACGCGGTGACGTGGGTGGCCGAGCCCAGGGCGCCCGCACAGGAAAGCCCGGTGACGGCGTCGACCCGCGACTTGTCGCGGCACACCTCGCCACCGGCGAGGGCGAAGATCACCTGCTCGGTGGAATACACGCAGGGCACGTCGAAGCGACGCGCGAGGTTGCGGGTGAATCCGTAGTGGCTGCGAAGGCGCTTGCGCACCTTGGCGAGGAGCGGATCGTGCTCGGTGCGCGAGAGGTCGGCGAGCCGGATCATGGATGGGTCGATGCGCCCGCCGGCGCCGCCGACCGTGATGACGCGCCGGCGCGAGCGACGGCAGCGGGCCACGATCTCGGCCTTGACACGGAAGTTGTCGGCGCAGTCGACGACGTAGTCGTGGTGCGGCTCGAGCAGGGCCGCGGCGTTTTCGACGGTGACGAAATCGTCCACCGCGTGGATCTCGCAGCGCGGGTTGATCGCCCCGACGCGCCGGCGCATGGCCTCGATCTTGGCCATGCCGAGGGTGTCGCCGTCGGCAATCACCTGGCGATTGATATTGGATTCGGCGACGTGGTCCATGTCGATCAGCGTGAGCGAGCCGATGCCGCTTCGGGCCAGCGCCTCGGCAACCCAGGAGCCGACACCGCCAATACCGATGACGCAGACGCGACTGGCGGCGAAGCGTGCCAGCGCCGCCGCCCCGTACAACCGGGCGATGCCGCCGAAGCGCCGTGCGAAATCGACGCCGTCGGCCACGGCGCCTGGCGCGGACCGGACCGGGCTGGCGTTGTGCATGGGACCTTCGAGATTCATCGGTGGGCCGCGTAATGGTACCATGCGACGCCCCTTTCCCCGGGCCCCCGCCCGTCGAACCGGAGACCCCCATGAGCGGAAACATCGCGCTGGTGCTCGGATCCTTCCACCGCGCCCGCATCGAGGAAATGCTCGACGAGGCGCGCGCCGCGGCGGCCGGCCTCGGCCTTGCCGTGGTCGACGAGACCTGGGTGCCGGGCTCCATGGAGAAGCCGCTCGCGGTCAAGCGCGCGCTGCTGCGCGACGACGTCGACGCGGCGGTCGCGCTCGGCATCATCGAGCGCGGCGAGACGGACCACGGGCTGGTGATGGGCCATGCCGTGATCGCGGCCCTCATCGGCCTGCAGCTCGACCTCATGAAGCCGGTGGGCGTGGGCATCCTCGGGCCCTGCATCCACCCCAGCCAGATCGATTCGCGCCTGCGGCCTTATGCCCGCGACGCCGTGGCGGCCGCCGCGCGCATGCTGTAGCCGATCGATGGCGCGGACTTGACAGTCAACCACCCTTCAATTATTTAAATCCGGTTTTGCCTACCCTCTCCCGACGACAGAAAAAGGTCACAGGAAACCCGTGAACACCGCACCGTCTTTCGCCGACCGCGACGGCTTCATCTGGCTGGACGGCCAGATGGTTCCCTGGCGCGACGCCACCACCCACGTTCTCACCCACACGCTGCACTACGGCCTCGGCGTGTTCGAGGGCGTGCGCGCCTACAAGACCGACCAGGGCACGGCGATCTTTCGCCTGCAGGAGCACACCGAGCGCCTGTTCCGCTCGGCGCACATTCTCAACATGAAAGTGCCCTTCGATGCCGAGACGCTGAACCAGGCACAGATCGAGGTGGTGCGCGCCAACCAACTCGAGTCCGCGTACATTCGCCCGCTCGCCTTCTACGGCTCCGAGGGCATGGGCATCCGCGCCGACATGCTCCAGACCCACGTCGCCATCGCCACCTGGGCCTGGGGCGCCTACCTCGGCGAGGAAGGCATGATGAAGGGCATCAAGGTGCGCACGTCGTCCCTCACCCGTCACCACGTGAACATCACCATGTGCCGCGCCAAGGCCTGCGGCAACTACATCAACTCCATCCTCGCACTGCAGGAAGCCGTCGCCGCGGGCTGCGACGAGGCGCTGATGCTCGACGCCAGCGGCTACGTCATGGAAGGCACCGGCGAGAACGTGTTCGTGGTGCGCGACGGCATCGTCTATACGCCCGACCTGACCTCGGCGCTGGAGGGCATCACCCGCGACACCGTGATGCGCCTCATGCACGAACTCGGCATCGAGGTACGCGAGAAACGCATCACGCGCGACGAGGTCTACATCGCCGACGAGTGCTTCTTCACCGGCACCGCGGCCGAGGTCACGCCGATCCGCGAACTCGACAACCGCCAGATCGGCGCCGGCCAGTGCGGGCCGGTGACGCGCAAGCTGCAGCAGGCCTATCTCGATCTCGTGATGGGCAAGCGCGATGCGCCGGCGGAGTGGCTGACGATCGTCTGAACGCGCTGCGCGCCGCTCGCGGGTTGCCGGCACGGTGAGCCCGCGGCCGCTCGTCGCGTGGCAGCTCGCCGATGGCAAGCG
>JAUIDF010000155.1 GCA_030429125.1 Gammaproteobacteria bacterium
CGGCATGTCCGAGCGCGGATCCTGATAGAGCGGCACAAGTTCGTCCAGCGGCCGGTCGCCGATCACCACCCCGGCGGCGTGGGTCGAGGCGTTGCGCAAAAGCCCCTCGACCTGCTGGCCGTAGGTCAGGAGCCGGTCCACCACCTCTTCCTCGCGCGCCGCTTCGCGCAGGCGCGGCTCGTCCTTGAGCGCCTTTTCGATGCTGACCGGTTTGACGCCTTCGACCGGGATCATCTTCGACAGGCGGTCCACCTGCCCATAGGGCATTTGCAGGACGCGCCCCACATCGCGCACCGCCGCCTTGGACAGAAGCGCACCGAAGGTGATGATCTGCCCCACCTTGTCGCGGCCGTATTTTTCCTGAACGTAGTGGATGACCTCCTCGCGGCGATCCATGCAGAAATCGATGTCGAAATCCGGCAACGACACCCGCTCGGGGTTGAGGAAACGCTCGAACAGCAAGCCGTATTCGATGGGGTCGAGGTCGGTAATGCCGAGCGACCACGCCACCAGCGAACCCGCGCCCGATCCGCGTCCCGGTCCAACCGGGATGTCGTTGTCCCTGGCCCATCTAATGAAGTCGGCAACGATGAGAAAGTAGCCCGGGAACCCCATGCCGATGATGACCTCGAGCTCGCGCTCGAGTCGCGCGGCGTACTCGCGGTCGCGGGCGTCGACGTCGTCGACAGGCCCGGCCTCGCGCAGGCGCCGCGCGAGGCCGTTCGCGGCGTCGCGCCGCAGGCAGGCGTCGGCGTCCAGGTTGTCGCTCTTCGGGAACGCCGGCATGTGCGAGGTCCCGAAGTCCAGGAAGACGTTGCACAAGCGCGCCACTTCGACGGTATTGTCCAGCAACGCCGGCATGTCCGGGAACGCCGCCGCCATCTCGTCGGGCGTTTTCAGATACTGGTCGGCGGTGAACTGCTGCACCCGGCGCGGATCGTTGAGCACGCGGCCCTCGTTGATGCACACGCGCACGTCGTGGGCGTCGAATTCGTCGGGACCGAGGAACTGCACCGGGTTGGTGGCCAGCGCCGGCACGCCGTGGCGATCGGCGAGGTCGAGCGCCGCGTCCACGTAGGCGTCCTCGCGCGGCGCCCCGACCCGGCTGACCTCGATGCAGAACCCTTCGCCGAACAGGCGCCGGTGACGGTCGAGGACGTCGAGTGCGTCACCGGGGTTGCCGGACAGCAGCGCGCGGCCGAGCGCGCCGTCGAGTCCGCCGCTGAGGGCCACGAGGTTGCCGCCGTGGCCCGCAAACCAGTCCAGGTCGGCGACCACGTTGACGCCGTGACGCGGCGCCATGTAGGCCCGCGTCAGCAGGTGGCTGACGAAGCGGTAGCCTTCGTTGTTTCGGCACAGCACGATCAGCCGGTCCGGCGAGGCGCCGCCGGCGTCGGCCACGTTGACGTCGATACCGATGATGGGCTTCACGCCCGCGTCGACGCTCGCCCGGTAGAACTTCACCGCCGCATACAGGTTCATCATGTCGGTCACCGCGACCGCGGGCATACCGCGTTCGCGCACCGCGCCCGGCAACGTCCTGACGCGCACGATGCTGTCCGCGAGCGAGTACTCCGAGTGCACCCGCAGGTGGACGAATCCGGGCCCGGGCGTCGTCGTCATACGCCCTCCGCCTCCAGACAATCCCGCACCGGGCCGAAACTGCGCCGGTGGCAGCGCGATACGCCGTGACGCCGGATGGCCTCGCGGTGGGCCGCGGTGGGATAGCCCTTGTGAGCGTCGAATCCGTACTGGGGATACTCGACATGCAGTCGCCGCATCAAATCGTCGCGCATTTCCTTGGCGATGATGGACGCGGCGGCGATGGCATCGATGCGGCCGTCTCCGCCGATCTCCGCGCGCGCGCTCATCGGCAGCGCGGGCGTGAAGCGTCCGTCGACCAGCGCCAGTTCCGGCAGGGTTCGCAGCGAGAGCACCGCACGACGCATCGCCAGCAGCGTCGCGTGATGGATGTTCAGGGCATCGATCTCCGACGCACTGGCCATGCCGACCGACCAGCACAGCGCGCGGCGACGGATCGACGCCCCGATCTCGCCGCGGCGCGATGCCGTCAGCGTCTTGGAGTCGGCGAGGCCGTCGACGGGCAGATCCGCCGACAGGATCACGGCCGCGGCGACGACGGGTCCGGCCAACGGTCCGCGCCCGGCCTCGTCGACGCCCGCCACCAGGAGGCTGGTATCGACCGGATCGTTCATCCGCCGGATCTCGCCACGTCGACCACGATATCCGCCGCCCGTGCATCCGCGCCCACGGCAAGCTGGCCGCGGATTCCGGCCAGGGACTGCACCAGCCGCGTTCGTCGCGCGTCGTCGTCGAGGAAGCCCGCCACCGCCGCGGCCAGCTTCGACGACGTGGCATCGGCCTGAATGAATTCCGGTACCAGGGGCTCGTCGAGCAGGTGGTTGGGCATGCTGTAGTGCTTCACGGTGCTGAACATCCGAACCATCAGGTAGCTGGTGGCCGATACCCGGTAGGCTACCACCATGGGCGTGCAGGTCAGCGCCGCCTCCAGCGCCGCCGTGCCCGAGGCCAGCAGCGCCACGTCGGCCGCGCGCAGCGCGAGCTGGGCATTGCCGTCGACGAGCGTGACGCGCGCCGCCGGCAGTGAATCCGTCGTCAGTCGCTCCAGTCGGTCGCGGATGGCCGCTGAGGCGCAGGGCACGACGAAGTGCAGGTCGTCGCGGGACGCGAGGAGCTGTTGCGCCGCCTCGACGAACGGCCCGGCCAACAGCGCGACCTCGCTGCGACGGCTGCCGGGCAGCAAGGCGACCACGCGGCCTTCACCCGGCAGGGCGAGCCGGTCGCGCGCCTGGTCGGCGGGTAGTGCCTCGACGCGATCGGCCAACGGATGTCCGACGAATGTCACCGGCACGCCATGCCGCCGGTAAAAGTCCGCCTCGAAGGGAAACAGCGTCATCATGTGCCCGACCGCGCGCCGAATCTTGTGAATGCGGTAACGGCGCCATGCCCAGACGGTCGGACTGACATAGTGAATCGTGGGTATTCCCGCACGGCGAAGCTTGAGCTCCAGGCCGAGGTTGAAATCAGGTACGTCGATGCCGACGAAGACGTCCGGCCGTTCGCTCGTGAAGCGGTCGCACAGCCCGCGACGAATCGACAGGATATGCCGCAGGCTGTCGAACAGGCCGTCGAGCCCCATGATGGAAATGGACTCCATGGCGTAGAGCGTCCGCGCCCCCTGGGCAATCATTCGCGGCCCGGCAATGCCCTCGAAGCGAGCATCGGGAACCCGCTCGAGAATCTCCCGGATCAGTCCCGCGCCGAGCATGTCGCCCGAGGTCTCCCCGGCCACCAGCGCGATGTTCATGGCGTCCACCGCCGGTTCGCTGCCGCGCCCGGTTCGGCTACGGATTCGGACCACCGCCGACGCGTCATGCCGATTCTTCGGTCAGCGAATGATTCCGCGCTTCGACGACGTGAGAAAGTCGATGAACAGCTGGATATCAGCGCATTCATCGAGGCGCTCCTCGAGTCGTGAAACCACCGCGCGAATATCCAGGCCCGAGCGGAAGATCTGGCGATAGGCCCATTTCAATGCCTGGATCTGGTCGCCGGAGAAACCGCGCCGCTTGAGCCCCTTGACGTTGATGCCGAACGGCGAGGCCGTGTTGCCGGCCGCCACCACGAAGGGCGGCACGTCCTTCAGGCACACCGAGCCGATTCCGGTGATGGAGTGTGCGCCGACCCGGCAGAACTGGTGCACCAGGGTGAAGCCGCCCATGATGACGTAGTCGCCGACCTCGACGTGGCCGGCGAGGCTGGCGCAATTGGCGAAGATCAGGTGATCGCCGAGCGTGCAGTCGTGGGCGATGTGAACGTAGGCCATGAGAAAGTTGTCATTGCCGACGCTCGTCAACCCGTGGCCCACGGACGTCCCGCGATTGAGCGTGCAGTACTCGCGGATGACGTTGCGGTCGCCGATGACGAGCTGCGTCACCTCGTCCCGGAAGCCCGCATATTGCGGATCTTCTCCGATGGAGCTGAACTGGTAGATACGGTTGTCCGCGCCGATGGTGGTATGGCTGCGCACGACGACGTGCGGTCCGATCCAGGTATTCGGACCGATGCGGACGTCCTTCTCGATGATCGAGAACGGTCCGATTTCGACGCCTTCGGCAATCTCGGCGCCCTCGTCGACGAGGGCCTGGGGATGAATCCTGGTCGCCCGGGACATGGCAACCTCGACCTACAGGTTCTGGTAGGTGAACAACAATTCCATGCCGCTGCACAGCTTGCCGTCCACTTTTGCCTCGCCGGCGCAGCGCCACACGTTGCGCACCTTGCGTATCATGCGAACGTCGATGACCATCTGGTCGCCCGGCTCGACCGGCCGCTTGAAACGCGCCTTGTCGATGCCCGCGAACAGGTACACGGTGTCCTCTCCCGCCTCCTTGCCGAGACTCAGGCTGGCGAGTACGGCTGCCGCCTGGGCAATGGCCTCCAGGGTGAGGACGCCGGGAAACACGGGACGATGGGGAAAGTGGCCCTGGAAGCAGGGCTCGTTCACCGTCACGTTCTTGATCGCCCGCAACCATTGGTCCGCCTCGTAGTCCTCGATGCGATCGAGCAGCAGAAACGGATATCGATGGGGAAGAATCTTGCGAATCTGGTGAATGTCGAGCTTGGTCAATTTCGTATCCGTTCCTGGGTGTATTCGTCTGGTGCAGCGGGGCAGCGGCAGCGTCAATCCTGGTGGCGCTTCGGCCCGGCTTCGCGCTCCAGCGCGCGTACGCGGGCAAACAGATCGTCTATCCTCGCCAGTCGCGCGAGGATACGACGCCATCTCGCGGCCGGCTGCACGGTCAGGTTGGATGCGTAACTTCCCGGCCGCGTGATCGAGCGGGTAACCACGGACGTCGCGTGAATGGTCACGTCGTCGGCAATGGTCAGGTGCCCGAGAATGGAGGCCCGCCCCCCGATTCTACACCGCCTGCCGATACGCGCGCTGCCCGCGACGCCGGTACAACCGGCAATGGCCGTATGCTCTCCGATCACGACGTTGTGGGCGACCTGGATCTGGTTGTCCAGCTTGACGCCGTCACCGATGACGGTGTCGTCGAGCGCCCCACGGTCGATGGTGGTGTTGGCGCCGATATCGACGTCGTCGCCAATCACCACCGAGCCGATTTGCGGTACCTCGGTCCAACCGTCCTCGGAAGGCAGGTAGCCGAAACCGGGCGCGCCGATGACGGCGCCGGACTCGATTCGGCAGCGGCGACCGATGGTACAGCCGGGGTAGATCCGCACGCCCGGAGAAATCACGCTGTGGGCCCCGATCCGCACACCCGACCCGACGAAGGCGGTGGCGCCGATCACCACGCCGTCCTCGAGGATCGCGCCGCGTTCGACCACGGCATTCGGGCCGACGGTCACCCCGTCGGCGAGACGCGCGGACCGATCGACGCCCGCGGTGGAATCCACGACACCGTTGGCGCCGCGGTGTTCGCTGACCAGCACCCGGCAGGCGGCAACGAAGGCACGGTAGGGATCGTCGGCCACCAGGCACGGACCGCGGAACAGCGATCGATCGCCATGGGCAAGGATGATCGCACCGGCGCGGGTGGCTGCAAGGTCGTCCAGGCGCCGGCGATCGGAGAAAAAACTGATGTCGGATGGGCCCGCCCGGTCGAGGCTGGCGGGCCTGCCCACTTCGAAGGCCGGATCGCCGTCGACCCGGGCGCCGATCCGCCCTGCCAGGACTTCGAGGCTAACCGCTTTCGTTTCCCTGGTCATCGGCAAGCACCATTATGACGGGGCAAACACGGCGATCGCCTATTGACGCAACTTTTCGAGGACCTTGTCCGTAATGTCGATTTCGTCGCTGTGATACACCGCCTGCTCGATGATGAGGTCGAAACCCTCGGCCTCGGCGATCTTGTTGATCTCCTCGATAATCAATCGCTGGAGCTTGGCCAGTTCCTGGTTCTTGCGCAGGTTCAGTTCGTCGCGGTATTCCTGCTGCAATCGCGCCACGCGGCGGCGCATGCCGGTAATCTCGATCTGGGCCTCACCGATGGCCGATTGGGACATGACCGGCGAATTCTTGTCGAGCTCGGCTTCGGCGGCACGAAGACGCGCGCGTAGTTCGCGGATCTCGTCGTCGCGAGGACCGAATTCCTCTTCGAGTTTTTTCAGGGCCTCCGCCGCCTGTGGCGACGATTCCGCCAGTTTCGCGGCGTCGACGTAACCCACCTTGGGGCCGTCGGCGAGCAGTTGCCCTGCACACAACATTGACGCCAGGAACGCGACAGTACGTAACATCTTTCTATCCTTCCGACCGGAGTTATCGGAAAAGCGCTCCGAGCGAGAGCTGGAAATTCTCCACGTCGTCGCCGTCTTCCTCGTTCAAGGGTACGCCATAGCTGACCGACAGGGGGCCGATGGGCGAGAACCAGTTGAAGGACAGGCCGGCCGTGACCCGCACCTCGCCAAGATCAACATCGTCGTCCGCCCCGTAGACCTGGCCGGCATCGATAAAGAAGCCCATGCGCTTGTCATCGGAACCACCGCCGCCCGGCACCGGGAACAGCAACTCCACCGATGCCGTCACGCGCTTGCTGCCGCCGATCGCCTCCGGCGTCGGGCCGGAATCCTTCGGACCCAGCGATCGGGAATCGAAGCCGCGAACCGAGCTCGGACCGCCGGCATAGTAGTTCTTGAAGAACGGCAGTTGCTCTAGATCGCCGTAGCCGTCGCCGTAGCCGATCTCACCATCGACCTTGAGCACGGTCCGCTTGCCCGATGTCAGCGCCTTGTACCAGGAGCCCCGCAGATCGACCTTGTAGTACTCGAGATCGCTGCCCGGCAAGGCGACTTCCAACGACGCGCGGCGCAGGTAACCTTCCGTCGGGAAGAAGATGCTGTCGCGCGTATCGCGCCCGACACCCGCTTCGAGCACGAAGTTGTCACTGTCGGGGTTCTGGTCGATAAACGAACTAAATTCAGGCGGCGTCTCGTCGGTCTCCTCGAGCTCGACCGTTTCGACGTCCAGCGACAGGGTCAGCGCATTGAATTCCGACAGCGGAATCGAGTATCGCACGCCGCCGGCAAGCGTGTTCACGACGTATTCGGCCGTGTTTGCCTCCTCGGCATCGACCTTTCGACGAAACACGTGGAAGCCGCGACTGATGCCGCTGATGGTGTGATAGGGATTGGTGTATTCGATCTCGTAAAACTCTGTCACGCTCGAGTTGTCGATACGAAGATCCAGCTCGCGCCCGGTGCCGAACAGGTTTTGACGGGTAACGGCCGCCTGTACCAGCACGCCATCCGCATCCGAGTAACCGACACCGAACAGGAAGCTGCCGGTTGCGCGTTCGGTGACGGAAACCAGCAGATCGAGCTGATCGACGGTCCCGGGCACCGGCTGCGTGTCGATGGTCACCGACTCGAAGAAGCCGAGCCGCTGAATCCTCACGCGGGAGCGTCTTACCTGCTCGGCGGAGAACACCGATCCTTCGAGCTGGCGGATCTCGCGCCGAATGACTTCGTCGCGCGTACCGGTATTGCCGGTGATATCGATACGGCGCACGTAGACCTTGTCGCCGGGATCGATGGCGAAGGTGAAGCCCACGGCATTGGCCTGCTCGTCGACGTCGGTAATGGCGTTGACCTTGGCGAAGGCATAGCCCTGGTCGGCAAGCATGGACGCGATCGCCGAGCGGCTCTCGGCAACGGCCCGACGCGAGAACACGTCGCCCGGGCCGGTGGTAATCAGCGCTTCGATCGCCTCCATGTCCAGTCCTTCCACGGGCTCGACGCTGATGTCGCTGATTACGTAGCGCTCACCTTCGGTGATGGTGATGGTGATGAAGATGTCCTGCTTGTTCTGCGAAATCGAAACGTCGGTGGAGTCAACCTGGAAATTCAGGTAGCCGTTGTCCTGGTAGAAGCTGCGCAGGCTCTCGGTGTCTGCGAGCAGCTTCTCCCGCGAGTATCGATCGCGACGGCTGAGGAAGCCGAACACGTTGGTATCGGACAGGGAGAACTGGTCGAGCAATTCGTCCTCGTCGAAGGCAGAATTTCCGACGATGCGGATCTGCTCGATCTTGGCGACGCTGCCCTCGTCGATGTCGATCTTGATTGCCACGCGATTGCGTGGACGCGGCGATACCGTGGCATCGACCTGGGCCGAGTAGCGGCCACGACCGAAGTACTGGTTGCGGATCTCCTGCAACACCTGGTCCAGAAGCGCCTGGTTGAAAATGCGGCCCTCGGAAAACCCGGCGTTGTTCAGCGCCTCCTCGATGGCTTCGTCGCGGATGTCCTTGTTACCCCTGACGGCGATGTCGGCGATGGACGGCCGCTCCTGTACCGAAACGATCAGCACCGT
>JAUIDF010000156.1 GCA_030429125.1 Gammaproteobacteria bacterium
AGCGGTGACGACAACATCGTCGGCGGCGACGGCAACTTCATCAACAACGGCGACGACAACATCGTTGGCGGCGACGGCAACACCCTGGGTGACAGTGCGTCGCAGAACCTGGTTACCGGTAACAACAACACGATTGAAGACGATATCGGCCAGGACAGTACCGGCAATGCCGTCAGCGGCGATGGCAACTTTCTCGACGGCGCCGACAACAACAGCGTGACCGGCACCAACAACGCCGTCACCTCGACCCTCGGCCCGGACGCGCAAGGCAACGTCATCGGCGGCGACAGCAACACCGTCGACAACGCCAACTACAATCTCGTCGTCGGCGAGCAGAACCAGATCAATGGCCTCTCGGGACTGCTGACCAGCGAACGCAACATCGTCGGCGGCATCGGTAACTTCCTGGGCGCGGAAACCAACAACAACAGCGTATCGGGTACCGAAAACACGCTGTTCGCGGGGGCGGCGGACAACGTCGTCGGCGGCAATGGCAACACCCTCAACCCGACTGCCGCGGGCAACAACGTGGGCGGGTTCGACAATACGGTGGGTACCCTGGCTACGGGTAACAACGTGACCGGCGACGGTAACCAGGTGCTGGGAGGCGCTGACGACAACCTCGTCGGCGGCAGCGGCAACACGCTGGGTGCAGCTAGTCTCACCGACGGTGGCCAGGACGGCAACGTGGTCGGCGGTACCACCAACACCATCGAGCAGGGCGACGACAATGTCGTCGGCGGTCGCGGTAACTACATAGACAATGGCTACTCCAACGCCGTGTTCGGCTACGGCAACGTCCTGAACGGCTCGGAAGGCGACGGATTGTACGAAAACATCGTCAGTGGCCAGTTCAACACGCTCCTCGACGGCAGCGTCGGCAATGCCGTCAGCGGCGCCAACAACCGGGTCGATGAAGGTTATGCCAACATCGTCGGCGGTTATGGCAACAGCCTGCTCGGCACCACCGGGAACAATGCCGTGCACGGCGAGCTCAATACCATCCAGACCGGCAGTGACAAGAACACGGTCGGCGGCGAGAACAACGAGCTGCTGGCCAACAGCGACAGCAACCTGGTTCAGGGCTACAACAATACCGTCGGCGACAATGCCGACGAGAATCTCGTCGGCGGCGACAGCAATACGCTCGGATCCAATGCCCACGAGAACATCGTCGGCGGCGGTGGCAACCAGCTCGGCGCCAACGCCCAGCGCAACATCGTCGGCGGCGAGAACAATTCGGTCGGAAGCCAGTCGCACGAGAACGTCGTCGGCGGCGACGGCAATATCGTCGGCGTCGACAGCGACAAGAACCTGCTCACCGGCGATACCAACACCATCGGCGACGGCTCGCATCACAATGCCGTCAGCGGCTATCTCAATACCGTGGGAAATGCGTCCTCCGGCAATATTGCCGGCGGCAGGGATAACGCCATCGGCAACAGCAGCAACAACAACCTGCTGTCCGGCTACAACAGTACGTTGGGCGACAACGTCCAGTTCAACATGGTCGGCGGCTACGGTCACAACCTCGGCGACAACTCGTACGGCACGATCATCAGTGGCCTGGACAACTCCCTCGGCGCGGGATCCAACAACAGCGGCGTCATGGGGCGGGGCAACACGCTTGGCGGGACGCACCAGGATGTCTTCGTCCAGGGCGGCTACAACGCCATCGCCGGCGGGCTGACCGACGTCCAGGTGCTGGGTAGCGATAACAGCGTGAATGCAGGCGGCAGCCAGAATTTCATCCTCGGCTCGTCGAATACGGTGTCGACGTCGTCGAACGTGGTGGGCGGCCTGAACAACACCGTCGCCGGCGGTCCGCGCAACATCCTGTTCGGCTTCGGCTCCGCCGCGACGGGTGCCGATCACGTCGTGTTCGGCACCGGCGCCAGTGCGTCCGGCGGGCCTTCGATCGCCATCGGCAATGGTGCGATCGCCGACAACAACGGCATCGCCATTGGCGAGGGCGCCACGGCAGCCGGGCCGGGCGACGTGGCCATCGGCAACGGGGCGAGCGTGGGCGCCGACGATTCGTTGGCGCTCGGCACGAACGCCAAGGTGCTGCCGGGCGCCACCAACTCGGTCGCCCTCGGCGCCGGGTCCGTGGCCGACGAGCCCAATACCATTTCAGTGGGTGCACCCGGTTCGGAACGCCGGATCACCAACGTGGCCGACGGCGAGAACCCGTACGACGCCGTCAACGTGCGCCAACTGGCGGCGGTACGCCATCGCACCATCGTCAACCGCAACAACATCGAGATCAATCGCCGCAACATCGCGACCAATGCCGAGAACATCAAGCGCAATGCGGCGGCGATCGAGGATCTCGACGGGCGTTTCAACGCGTTCAAGGACAAGGCAACCAAGGGCATCGCCATGGCCAACGCCCTGACGACGCCGGTCCTGTCGCCGGGCGATCGCGGCGCCATGGCCGCCGGCCTGGGTTACTTTGGCGGTGAAACGGCGCTGGGTGTGACCCTCAGCAACTCACTGAACTGGGCGCCCAAGAGTGTCGAGAACTCCCGCGTATCCGTCTTCATCGGCGTGGCTGCCGACAGCGAGTTCGAGGAGACGAGCGGCAAGGCGGGGTTCCAGCTGCACTGGCGTTAGGCGTCGGGGCGCCGCATGGAAGCCGGACCGCCGCGCCCGCGCGCGGCGGTCCCTGGTTGCCCCGGGCCGTCGATGTCGGGCGAGATTTCAAGGAAGCGCTGGGCCTGCCGTTGCCCGCGCGCCGGGGGTTTTCTTGACGACGCTGTCGCGATACCTGTCAGTTCTCGTCTGCCTCGCGGTCGTCATGCCCGCGCTTGCCGGCCCTCCGGCATATTCCCCCGCGGCCCTCACCTGTTTCGCCGCGGTCGCGACTGAGTCCCCGCGCGCGGTCGACCACTGCAGGTCCGCAGCCGCGGACGGCGAACCACATGCACTCTACCTGCTCGCCGGCATGACGGGCTCCCCGGCGCAACGCCTCGAATGGTTGCAGCGGGCGGCGGAGGCAGACTATCCGCCGGCCCTCGTGGCGCTCGGCGAGACGCTTCACGACCAGGCCCGCGTATTCGAAGCCGAGAAGCTCTACTTTCGCGCCGCCGAGCTCGATTACGGCCCCGGGATGCAGCGGGTGGTCGATATCCTGCTCGAGGAAGCACGGGCGAGCGCCGACTTCGAGCGTATCCGCCTGATGCGGCTTGCGCCGGCGCGGGACGGTTACGGCGATGCCGCCTACGAGGTGGCACTGATGTTTCGTGACGGTGTCGGCGGTGAGGCGGACCTCGACGCGGCGCGTCACTGGATGTTCGAAGCAGCGACCACGGGGCACGTCGACGCCCAGTACGAACTGGCCATGGCGCTTGCCCATGCCGAGCCGGGCCAGAGTATTCGCTGGCTGGTCAAGGCCGCCCGGTCGGGCTCGGCGGAGGCCATGTACGAGTTGGCGGCGGCGCATACCGATGGCGTCATCACCGCGCAGAACTTCGACGAGGCGCTATATTGGGTTCACGAGGCGATCAGGGCCGGCCACGCGGACGCCGACCGCCTGCTTGCCGAGATCCAATGGCGTCGACGTCATCCCGGCATCAGGCGATCGGCGTTTCATCTCACCCCGCATGGTGAAGATGGCGCCATCGACGAGGTGCTTCCGGCATCGGCGTCGGTACCCGACCCGCGCATGTCCACCGCCATCCCCCGCTCGGCCGAGCCGTCGACCGCCGCCGTCCCGGCGCCGGCCCGCGCGGCAGCGTCGGCCGCACCCGGGGTGGATGCGGGTACCCGGGCCCGTACCGCGCCACCGACGCAGGCGGGCGAGTCCGCCTACATCGTGGACTGGCAGATCGAACTCAACACGGAACAGCAGAAATAGTGGAATCACCGATGCGATCAGTGCAATCAATCTTCCCCCTGGCGTCGATCGTCCGGCCGATGTCGCGCCCGGTCTCGCTGTTCCTGGCCGCCTGCGCGCTGTTGCCGACCCTGGCGGAGGCGGCAAGCTATTCGCCGCAGGCACTCGCCTGCTACCAGGGCGCCGCGCGCGGCGATAGCGCGTTCCCCACGGCCTGCAAGGCCGCCGCCGACCTCGGCGACACGCATGCCATGTTCCTGCTCGGACTGTCGAGCAAGGACCCGGACAAGGGCGTCCAATGGCTCGAGCGGGCCGCCGAGGGCAATCACCTGCGCGCGCTCGCCGAGCTCGCCGCGCGCCATGAACGGCAGGGCGATGTCGAGCGAGCCGACGCGCTGTATCGCCGGGCCGCGCAGGGGGGGCACGGGCCCAGCCGCATACGTATCGCGCGGATGCTGCGCGCGGACACGGACAACCCCGCGAACGTGGCGCTCGCCCGGCGCACCCTCGTCGCCGAGGCCGCGGCCGGGTATCCCGAGGCCCAGCACCTCGCGGCCGTCATGCTCGCCGCCGGCGAGGGCGGACCCGTCGACGAGGCCGCGGCGCGACGATGGCTGCTCGAGGCGGCGAGCGCGGGCTATCTGCCGGCCCAGTACGATCACGCCATGTCCCTGGTGGATGGCGACCGCGCCGAGGCCAGGAACTGGCTGCGCAAGGCGGCGCGTGCCGGCCACGTGCAGTCGAACTATGCCCTCGCGGTACTGGGCGCGCACGAACCGGTCGCGCCGGGCGAACATCGCAGCGCGCTCTACTGGGCCCATCTCGCGGTGCGCGCAGGTCATCCGCAGGCGAACGAGCTGCTCGATGAGATCGTGTCCGGCAAGCTGCCCCACGCGTCGTTGCCGCGCATCGAATCGCTGGCCGATGTCCAGTCGGCGCTCGCGAGCCTCGGCTACGACCCCGGACCGGCCGACGGCGTCATGGGCTCGCGCACCCGCACGGCCATCGAGCAATTTCAGCGCGCAAGCGGCCTGGCGCCGAACGGCGAGGTGGACAGTGCGCTTCGCGAGCGGCTGGCCCGGTCGCTGGCCGAGGTGCGCCGTCACGCGGCAGCGGAATAGGTCGCGCGCGGTGTTAACATCCCCGGTTTACGGTGACAGCGCGAGCCATGGCAACGTTCGAGGGCAAGACAGTCAGGCTTTCCCCCGACGTCCTGTTTCAGGATGTCGAGGGCGAGGCGGTTCTGCTCGACCTGTCGGGCGGTGAGTACTATGGGCTCAACGAAGTCGGCACGCGGTTCTGGTCCATTGCCACCGGGACGAGTCGCATGGACGAGATATTTGCGCAGCTCTTGGCGGACTTCGACGTCGACGCCGCCACCCTCGAGGCGGACCTGGCCGCCTTCCTCGACGAGATGTGCGGCGCCGGCCTGATCGATCTGATCGACGGGGACCCCGGGACGTGACCGATTCGAACAGACGCCCCATCCTGCTGGTCCACGGCGCCTGGCACGGCGGGTGGTGCTGGCGGCGCGTGGCGGAGCGGTTGCGGGTCGCGGGTCATCCGGTATTTACGCCGACGCTGACCGGTCTCGGCGAGCGGGTTCACCTGCGCCGCCGCGACAACGACCTTTCGCTGCACATCGAGGACGTCCTCGGCGTGATGAAGTTCGAGTCGCTCGACGATGTCGTCGTCTGCGGGCATTCCTATGGCGGCATGGTGATCACGGGCGTGGCGGACCGTGTCGCCGAGCGCCTGCACGCGCTCGTTTACGTCGATGCCTACGTGCCGCGCGACGGCGAAAGCGTGCTCGATATTCGGCCGCCCGAGCAGAACGCGGTGCTGCTCGAACGCGTCGCCAACGAGGGCGACGGCTGGTTGATGCCGCCGACACCGGCGTCACGGTTCGCCGTCGAATCGGCAAGCGACCGCGACTGGGTCGACGACTACTGCGTGCCCATGGCGCTGGCGTGTTTCGAGCAACGGATTCGACTCGACCGGCCACCGCCAGCCTCGCTGCTTCGCCACTACGTCTGGGCTGCGCGCAACGACAACGCCGCGTTCAGACGCTATCGCGACGACTTCGCCGATGACCCGTCCTGGGCCGTGCACCCGGTCGACTGCGGCCATGAAGTCATGATCGATCGTTCCGGGTGGCTGGCCGACCTGCTGTTGCGCGTCGCCGCCTCGACCCGGCCACCGCACGCCATGGTCGACGAGCGTGCGGCGAACTAAACTTTCCGTCCGGTGACAAGAACCATGCAGACGATCATGACCCTGATTCGAATCGATCGACGCGCCCCCGCGGCGGCCTGCCTGCTGCTCGGGGTGGCACTGATGGCCGGGGGACAGGCGAGAGCCCAGGAGGGATTCGGCGAGAACGCGCTGAAGTGCTACCAGCAGTCGGCGCGGGGAGATGACGCGGCGGCGGAAAGTTGTGCTCGTGCCGCCGAGGCCGGAGACGGACACGCGGCCTTCCTGCTCGCCCTCGCCGAGACCGATGCCGAGCGGCGGGTCGGCTGGCTTCAGCGCGCCGTCGGCCTCGGACACGCACGCGCTGCTGCCGTGCTGGCCGAGGTCCGCCGCCGCGAAGGCGACAACCAGCGAGCGAACGAGCTGGAGCTCGCGGCCGCGCGAGGCGGCTTCGGGCCGAGCCGCATCCGGCTCGCCCAGGCGCTGCGCCGTGACCGCGACAACGCGCAGAGCCTGGCCCGGGCCAGGAATATCCTGCTCGCAGCGGCCGCAGCCGGGTATCCCGACGCCCAGTATCTCGTCGCCGGCATGCTCAAGAGCGGCGAGGGCGGCGACGTCGACGACGCCGGCGCCGCCGCCTGGATGCTGGAAGCGGCGAGTAGCGGGCACGTACAGGCACAGTTCGAGCTCGGCGTGGTGCGCGGTCAGCAGAATGCCGCGGCCGGCATTCGCTGGCTGACCAAGGCGGCGCGCGCCGGTCATGTCGGCGCCATGGTCCAGTTGGCCCGGCTGTTGAACGAAAGCCGCGGCGATCGCGGCGGCAAGCAGCTCGCTCGCTACTGGGCCAACCGCGCGGTGCTGTTCGGCCACCCGCAGGCGCCGGCGCTGTTCGCGGCCATCGGCGATCCGGCCCAGGCGCCGGTGGCCGCCGGACCCAATCTCATCGCCCGGGTTCAGCAGGCACTGACCGATCTCGGCTACGATCCAGGTCCCGTCGATGGCCTGCGCGGCGGGCGAACGCGCTCGGCCATCGAGGCGTTTCAGCAGTCGCGGCAACTGACCGTGACGGGCGAGATTACCGGCGAACTGCTGGCGCAATTGCAGCAGGCCGTCCGCTCACGATAGCCGACCACGAACGGCGCAACGGAGAAACCCATGAGTCAGACTTACGCCGGTAGCTGCCTGTGCGGTACGGTGACCTTCGAAATCACCGGGCCCTTCGAGAGCTTCCACCTGTGCCATTGCTCGCGCTGCCGCAAGGCGACCGCCACGGTGCACGCCAGCAACCTGTTCACTCAACCGGAAAACATCCGCTGGCTGAGCGGTGAAGACAAGGTCACCCGTTATGAACTGTCCACCGCAGAGCGCTTCGCCCGCGCCTTCTGCAGCGTGTGCGGCTCGGGCATGCCCTATGTCAACCGCCCCGGCACCTCGCTGGTGGTGCCTGCCGGCAGCCTCGACAACGCCGAGGGCCTTCGACCGGACGATCGCATATTCTGGAAGAATCGCGCCCCCTGGCACGACGCCGTCGCCGACGCACCCGCCTTCGACGAGTATCCGGGATAGAGCATCGCGCGCCCGCGCGTCGACCCCGGCGCGCGACCGGTCAATAACCGCCGACTCGCGCAAGCGGGCGCGTCCAACCGGGTACGACCAGCCATGCGGCTCGGATCCGGGCGATGATGCGACGCCGAAGGCCAGCGTCTCGCCGGCCGCGCCGGGAGCGCGCGATCCCTCGAGACCGCGTCCTGCCGTTTGCCACTTCCTGGAACAGGACACGCCCGTGCCCCGGCGCCGCGCCTGTCACGTCTCGATACCCAGCCGCTCGAACGTGCACTTCGTTCATTAACGATTTTTAGCCGTTTCTTGACGTCACGTACACGGTGCGCGCGCCATCGTGCACGCCGTTACCAATCATCGGGCATTCGCCATGAAACACAGAAGGGATCCCCTGCTTCGCCGCGTACGGCGGGTCTACACCATTCGCGACGTCGTTGCCGCCTACATTGTCGGCGGCGTCGCCTTCCTGGCCTTGATGCTGTTCAGCAGCTACGCCTGATCGCGGTTCCATGGCGACGAAACGCAATGCCGTCGAACACGAACCACGGCTCGCAAGATCGTCGTGAACGCGTCGTGCGAACGTCCCCTAGCCGGTGCGGCCCTTGGTTTCCTTGAGCAGCCAGTCGATGGAGGCGGTGGTGTCCTGCCAGGCCTGTCGGTTGTCGTAGACGTAGGACACGGCCTCGGTCTTGTCGCCGGGATTGACGTAGTCGGGGGGAAACTTGGGCATGCGCGATGCGCCGCTCAGGTAGTCGGGTACGAAGCGG
>JAUIDF010000157.1 GCA_030429125.1 Gammaproteobacteria bacterium
TCATCGCCAGTTCGCGCACCAGGCCCTCGGGCGTGTCGGTTTCGGCAAACCGGCTCCAGCCGTCGGCGTCGGGCATGGCGACGCCGGTGGCGGCCGGCGCCGGTGCCGTTGCTGCCGGTGCCGTTGCTGCCGGTGCCGTTGCTGCCGGTGCCGTTGTTGCCGGTGCCGTCGTTGCCGGTGGCGCAGGCGGCGGTTCGGCGGCGGCCGAACCGGACCGACGGATCGGACTGACGTTGTCCGCGCGCGCGCCGGCGGACGTATCCGCCGGCGCGGGCGCCGGTGCCGCCGGCTCGCGCGATCCTGGCTTCGCTGCCGGTCGTTCGTCCGCGGACGCGTCGGCGACGCGCCCTCCCCCGCCGCCCGTCGTCGGTTCGAAGGCGAGCATGCGAAGCATCACCATCTCGAAACCGCGCGCGGGATCCGGCGCCAGGGAGAGATCGCGCTTGCCGATCAACGCCACCTGGTAATACAACTGCACCTGCTCCGCGTCCATGCGCCCGGCAATATCCAGCTGACCCTTCCACGGGCTGTCGCGGTCCGCGCTCAATTCGGGCGCCTGCATCGCCACCGCGATCTCGTGCAGCAGGATCAGCAGGTCGTCGAGGGCGCGGGCAAAATTGGCGCTGCGTTCGCGCATGGCGTCGACGATGCCGAACAGCGCGGCGGTGTCGCCATCGACCACGGACTCGAGCAACTCGACCACCCGTGCGCCCTCGATCATGCCGAGCATGGCGCGCACGCTGTCGCCCGACAGGCTGCCGCCGGCAAAGGCGATGGCCTGGTCGAGCAGGCTGAGCGCGTCGCGCATGCTGCCGTCCGCCGCCCTCGCCAGCAGTTCGCGCGCGTCGGCATCGGAAACGATGTCCTCCCGCGCCAGGATGCGTTCGAGCTGCGCCGCGATTTCCTCCACCTGCAGGGCGCGCAGGTTGAACTGCAGGCAGCGCGACAGGATGGTCGGCGGCAGCTTCTGCGGGTCCGTGGTCGCAATCAGGAACTTCACGTGCGGCGGCGGCTCTTCCAGCGTCTTCAGCAGTGCGTTGAAGCTGTGCGTGGAGAGCATGTGCACCTCGTCCACCAGGTATACCTTGTAGCGACCCATGGTGGGCGCGTACTGCACGTTGTCGAGAATCTCGCGGGTATCGTCGACGCGGGTACGGGAGGCGGCGTCGATTTCCAGCAAGTCAACGAACCGGTTTTCCTCCACGCTGCGGCACGCCGCGCACTCGCCGCACGGTGTGGAGCCGACACCCTTCTCGCAGTTGAGCGACTTCGCCAGCAGACGCGCCAGCGTCGTCTTGCCGACCCCGCGGGTGCCGGTAAACAGGAAGGCGTGATGCACGCGATCGTTGTCGAGCGCATGGGTGAGCGCGGCGACGACATGGGTCTGTCCGACCACGTCGGCGAAACGTCGGGGGCGCCACTTGCGCGCCAGTGCCTGGTAGGTCATGCCGTCTGGTTTGAAGTGGGAGCCGGGCGGCGGGCGAATCCGGTCTATGGCCTCGCGGCGGACGACTCGAGACGATTCACGCCCGAATTCTCCATGAATCTTAGAAGTTGTGTCGGCGCTCCCGGCCGGTTACACGCAACACGTACCGGCGGCGCCGCTGCGGGCATTCTACACTGTTGCCGGCGGCGGTTGGCGACGGGGCCACCCGCGCGGGCGCGCGGGTGGCGGATCCGACCGGCCTTGCCCGGGCACCCGGCCGGGCTGCTACGGCTGCTTCCTTCCGGACCTGACCGGGTTTGCAGCCTGCCGCCACCCGGGAGGCCGGTCTTCACCGCCATAAACGCGACGACCGGGCGGCCCGTCTCACACCTGGGCGTGGACACTGCCGAGCGGTCGAAGGGCGCGAACTGTAACAGCAGCGGGGAAGCGGTTCAACGCGTCGTTCGATGTCTCGGACCGCGTCGCCACCGGCGCCACGAAACGCCAGCAGTCGAGTTGCGAATGGTGGAATGCGTGGGCTATTCTGATCCCCCGCCAACCGCACCGGACACGGCCATGAAAATCAGCGCGCGTAACACCTTTGCCGGCACGGTAAAAAGAATCTCCGAGGGCGCCGTCAACAACGAGATCGTCGTGGAAATGGCAGACGGGTCGGAAATCGTCTCCATCATCACCAGGAGTTCATCGGAGCGCCTGGGCCTGAAAGTCGGAATACCGGTGTACACGGTGATCAAGGCCAGCGACGTCATGATCGCCACCGAGTAAACGCGAACCCGCGGCGTCTTCGATACCCGTGCGCGCGTGCCCGCGAGCCGACGCCCGCGTCGATCGAATCGACGGCGCCGCGCGCGGCCAGCCGCGTACCGGCTGGTGGCCGGCGGCGCACGCGACGATCCGGATACCGCATCGGAGCCTGCACGCTGCCCATTGAAATAGAGTTCCGGCGGCAGGCCGAATGGCCGCCACTCGCCTGGCTGACGACGTGTCGAACCGACAGCGACGTGGTCACCGTGAGTCACGGCCCGGACGTCGAGACCGGCGCGCACGGATTCTGCGAAGCAGCCTGGGACTCGGCGTTCGAGGACTTCGACTTCGACCGCACCGGTGCTTTCTTCGGCAGCGGCGCCCGGCTGCGCGACGGTCGCCTGCTGTTCGTCTCCAGCCATTCGACCATGGACCGGCTGCACGATATCCGCACGCCGCACGGCTGGCAGGTGTCCAATTCACTGGCCTGCCTGGCCGCCGCCTCGGACGGCCGGCCCGACCCCTGGTATCCGTGGTACTACGAGGACTTTCACAGCATCTGCGACGGTCTCGACGCCTACGCGACGACGCTGAACCTGTCGAGCGGGCCGGTACGGCTGACGTACTGGCGCAATCTCGACTGGGACGGCCGGACCCTCGACGTGGTCGACAAGCCGCCGCAGGCGGGCGACTTCGACGACTATGCATCCTACCTCGGGTTTCTCGAATCCACGCTGGCGCGCCTGGCGGACAACATGCGCTCGACGGCGCGGCGATTCGCAATCGAGCCGATCAGCACCGCGTCTTCCGGCTACGACGCCCTCTCCGTCACCGTGCTGACGCGCGCGATCGGAACACGCGACGTCGTCTGCGCGGTGGAAGATCGCCTGGGCTACGACGACAGCGCGGTATCCATGGTCGGTGCGCTTGGCATGAATGCAATCACGGTATCGCGCAACGACTGGCGCGAATCGCAGCTCGATCCGGCGCCGTTTATCGTCGGCGATGCCTGCGGCCGCGACGTGTGGATCGCACCGATCGCGTCGCGCCTGTCGCGCCGTGCACTGTTCACCGGCAGCCACGGCGATCGCGCCTGGAGCACGCGGGAGATCGCGCCCGGCCGGCTGTCAAGATCGCCCCACACCGGGGCGGCGGGCCTGTCGCTCGGCGAGTACCGTATCGGCGCCGGCTTCGTTCACTGCCCGCTACCCTACCTCGGCATCGACGCCATCGAATCGATTCGATCCATCTCCAACTCGCCGTCCATGGCGCCGTGGCGACTGGGCGGAAGCTACGACCGGCCCATTCCCCGGCGCATCATCGAGACGGCCGGTATCGAGCGGACAAGTTTCGGACAGCGCAAGACCGCCACCGCGGTTCACCTGTTCCGCCTGCAGGAATTCGAGCGGTTGTTCGCCGGCACCCCGGCATTCATCGACTTCATGCGTTGGCTGCGTCGGGTCTCGCGCCAGGCGCCACAGCCCGCCGAGTTGCCGCACCTCGATTCCCGGTCGCGTGAAGTCGTCCAGGCACCGCTGTTCCGCCACCTGTTTCCCTGGGCTCTCGAACGATGCATGGCGCGCTACGATGAGTCGACGAGCCGCGCCACCGACACTCAACGCAACTGAAACTGCACCGGCAGCACGAGTTCCAGGCTCGCCTGCTGCATCGAGTCAGGCATTTTCGGCAACGGCTGCGCGCGCTCGATCATCTCCCGCACCTCGCGGTCGAGCACATCGTAGCCGGAACTCTCACGCAGGTCGTAATTCAATACGATACCGTCGCGGCCGACCACGAAATAGAGTACCGCCGTTCCCTCCTGGCGTCGTCGCCTCGCCATTCGCGGATACTCCTTGTGACGTTCGAGCCAGGTCTTGAGCAAGGTCATGTAGTCCATCATCTCCCCGGGCCGACCGCCGCCGGTGCTGGCATTGGCATCGCCCGTGTCGCCTTGCGTCCGGGTGCCGGAGCGACCGCCGGCGCCCGCCGCCGAGGGCGCGGTCACGGCCACCGTGTCGGGTGGCGTCTCCGATGGGGGCGCTGGCGTGGGCGGCGTCCGGGCTTCGACGTCCCGTGGCTTCGCATCGCTGATCTCCCGCTCGACTTCGCGAGGGGGTTGCGGAATCGGTGGAACGTCCTTGCTCAGGGTCGCCTCGACCTGTTCCACCTCCACCGCCTGCGGTGGATCGACGTCGACCGTCTCCTCGACCGGTGCCGTTTCAGGCTCGGGTTCGCGAACCGGCTCGGGTTCCGGGCGCGCCGCGACGACGTCGTCGGGCGGCTGAAACGTCGTCTCCGGGGCAAGGTCGACGGCGGCGACGGTTTCCACCACCGCGGTATCAACCTGGCGCGGCGCCTGGCTCAGCGCCGGCGCCGGCTCCACACGATTCGCCGCGTCCACCGGAACCGACGTCGCGGTTTCCGGCGGCGAGCTGTCGGCCGTTTCCACCATCCCGGACCGCGGCTCGACGGTCTCGGGCTCGGCGACGTCCGCGGCCTCGGCTGGCGCCGCCGACGCGACGCTGCCCGGCGCCGCGCCAGCGGGACCGAGCGAGATCTCGATGCCGCCGGTGCCGAACGATCGGGCGCCGCTGTCGGGTCCCTCCCACAGCACCGCGACCAGGACGCCGGCGTGCAGCAACGCGGCCACGCCTGTCGCGAGGATCCAGTGACGGCGGCCCGGTTCGGTCACGGCGACGATACCGTCAACAGGCGCAGTCGTTCGACACCCGCCTCCCGCAGCTGCTCCATGATGGCCACGATGTGCGTTGCCTCGGCCGAGGCATCGCCCTTGAGTTGAACGAGCGCGCCGGCATCGTCCGCCAGGCGGCGCCTCACGGTATCGACGAGGCGGTCTTCCGGCACCGTCTCGCCGTCCACGGCAATCCGCCCGTCCGCCGCCGCCAGCACCACGACGTGGCGGGCGCCGGCCGCGGCGTCGCTGGCCGACGACGGCGGTTCGACCCGGAACGGGTCGGTGGCCGCCAGGCGACCGGCCAGCATGAAGAAGATCAGGAGCAGGAAGACGACGTTGATCAACGGCAGGACGCGTTCTTCGTCGCTCCTGGGCCTTCGGGTCGGGAAATGCATGGCGATCAGCGGGCGGTGCGCACCAGGGAGATGCCGTTGATGCCCGCCAGCGACAGGCGGTCGAGCACGTCCACGGCATCCTGCAACGGCACGCCCGCCGCAGGCCGGACCAGCACCCGGCCAGTGGGCACGCGCTCGATACGCTCGGACACCGCGCGCGCCAGCGATTCGATCGACACGACCTGGCCCGATACGCGCAGCGCGCCGGGAAGAATCTCGACCAGCACGGCGCCCTCCATGCCGCCGCCGGCGGTCGCGGACGCGGGCGCGTCCAGTTCGATGGCGCGCCAGTCGAGGAAGCTCGAGGCCAGCATGAAGAACACCAGCAGGATGAACACCACGTCGATCAGCGGTGTCAGGGTGATCAGGGCGCGGCGACGCGGCGGCTTACTTGCCAGCCGGGGCGGCAGATTCGAAACGAGCGTGGGCATTCGGTTCATGCGTGTTGGCGTCGCCGGACAGGTCCTCGGTGAAAACGCGGGTCACCACGTTGTCCATCTCGTGGGCGAGCCGATCGACCCGTCGCTCCAGCCAGTTCAGCACCGCCACCACCGGGATGGCCACGCCGAGGCCGACCGCGGTGGTGAGCAGGGCCTCCCAGATACCGCCGGAGAGTATCGACGGGTTTACCTGGCTGCCCGCCATCTCCATCTGCCTGAATGCCTCGATCATGCCGAGCACGGTGCCGAACAGACCGAGCAGCGGTGCCAGCGAGGCAATGACCTCCAGCGGCCGGAACCAGCCGCGCAGCGACTCCAGCACCTCGCCGCCGTAGCGCAGCACTTCCTCGCGCACCATGGCGTCGGGCAGGCCGCGCCGGCGGCCGCGTATCGCGCGGGCCAGCGCCTGCGCCGCCGGGTTGCGGCTGCGTTCGGCCAGCATCAGCGCCTCGCGCGCATTACCGGACAGCCAGGCCTGCAGCACCCGGCGGGCAATCAGCCGCTCGCCCACGCGGACGGCGCGAAACTGCAGCAGCTTGACAATCACGATTGCCGCCGCGAGCACCGACATGGCGAGCAGAATGGCGACCACCGGACCGCCCGCCTGGATCAGTTCCAGCGCGCGCTGGACGGCATCCACCGCGCGTTCGTCCGTTCCCTCGAGGACGGCGGCGCCGACTTCCTCGTTCATCGAATGATTACCTCGTGGTTGCATGAAGATGGCAGGGTGCGCGCCGGGAGCGCGGCCATCTCGCCGGAGAAACTTGAATGATACTCGTTATCATTTGAACTGCAACCTCGAATTCGCGATTCCTTCGACAATTCCCGACCGCAAGCGTAAGCGTCCGCGGCGCCGCGGGCAACGTGCCGACGAATCTGCCGGCGACCGCCACCGATCCGGCGACGTCTCCTGCGTATATCATCTATAGTCCAGAATCGAAGCGGCGCACATTCACTCGAACGACGACAGGCAGCCTGGTCCACCGTCTTCGCAAGGCGATTGGACACTCCACGAACCATCATGCCAGCCACGGGATTGAGAATCCGCGCGGATCTTTCTCCGCGCGCCGTCAGCAGCCTGCCGCTCAACGTCTACGTTGGCGCGTGGATCACCTTGCTGTTGCTGGTGTTTGGCGCGACGGTGGTGCTCTACAACTTCCATCGCGACCGGACGGAAGCCTACGATGAGGCCGGGCGGGCATTCGACGGCGCCAGTGCCCATGCCGTGTCCGAAGTGCGCGCCCTCTTCGGCCCCGTCGCCTCGACCGTGGAACTGGCGGCGCGCCTGCCCGACCTCGCCACGCGCTCACTGGCCGGCCGATGGTCGGCGGTCCCCTTCATCGTCGAGGCGCTTCGCAACACACCGACCATTTCCGCGGTATACGCCGGGTATGACGACGGCGAGTTCTTTCTCGTACGCGCCCTGCGTGACGACCCCCGCATTCACGTCGCCACGGCGGCCCCGGACGAGGCCGCGTTCGTGGTGCAGAGCATCGACCGGGTCGACGGCGCGCTGAGACAGTCGTTCCATTACCTCGATCATGAATTGCGCGTGATCGGTCTCAACCGCCGCTTTCGCAACGGCTACGACCCGCGGCAGCGGCCCTGGTACCAGGCGGCCGCGGACACCGCGCAGATCGTCCTGTCGCCGGTGTACGTATTCACCACCACGCGCGAGCTCGGCGCGACGCTGTCGCGACGACTGCCGGCCGGGGGCGGCGTCATCGGTGCCGACATGGCAATGACCGAGTACGCCGCACGCCTGGACGCCCTGCGAATTGGCGATCGCGGACGCCTCGTCGTCTTCGACGAACAGGGACGCGTCTCGGTCACCAACGACGTCGGTACCGTGCTGCGCGCCATCCGCCTGCGCCCCGACGGCTCCTCGATTCAGCCGCTGGTCACCGAGATCGACGATCCGGTGATCGCCGCCAGTTACGCCGGGTACGTGCGCGAGGGCACCGGCAGCACGCTGGTCTACGAGAGCGGCGACGCGACCTGGTTGTCGCGCTTCACCGGCATGCGCCTCGCCGGCAAAACACTCACCCTCGGCATTCTCGCGCCGGGCGACCTGTTTCTTGCCGAGAGCGAACAGACGCGCAACAGCAACCTGCTGGTCTCGCTGCTCATGTTCCTCATCGCCCTGCCGGTGGCCTGGCTGATTGCCCGCCTGATCGCACACCCGGTGAGCGAGCTGACCGAGGAGACCGAACGCATCCGCCGCTTCGAGCTCGATGACGACGTGCCGATCCGGTCGCGGGTCAGTGAAGTTCGCCGCCTGGGCGAGGCCATGCAGGCGACCAAGGCGTCATTGCGCGACTTCGGCCGATTCATCCCCAGGCAGCTGGTGCGCGACCTGTCCAGCGGCCGTGCCCGCGCCACGCTGGGCACCAGCGCCGTCGTCCTCGCCCCGCTGGTCGCCCAGGCCATCAGCGTCACGCTGGAGCTGGGCGACATCGACGAGGCCACCTGGTCGACCTTCCTCGAGTGGTCGTGGTGGCCGCTCGCGCTGGGCGCCATCGCGCGTGGCGAGGACCCGATGCTCGGCTTGCCGCGCGCCCGCCCGACGGTCTGGCCGTACCTGGCCGGCGCCGCCGCGGCGCTCGTGATGGCGGTCTGGT
>JAUIDF010000158.1 GCA_030429125.1 Gammaproteobacteria bacterium
CAGCAGGTACATGCTGAAAGGGGGACCGCCGGCATGAATGTTGAAACTGGTGAAGCCGGCCAGGGTTCCCAACAACGCGCCGCTGGCGACACCGTGCTCGCGTCCGGCGCCGGGCGGCCAGTCGAGCCATGACTTGAGGCAGAACGCGAGCGAAATGACGCCGATCATGACGCGCATGGCGTCATCGTCCATCCGGTCGGCGCCGAGGTAGCCTGCCACGATGCCCACCATCGCCGCGGGCAGGAGCAGCTTCAGTGCGGTCGGATCGAACGTTCCGCGGTAGGTCCACACGACGAACAGGTCCATGACACAGAGGATCGGCAGCAGGATGGCCGCCGCCTTCGTCGGCGTCATGATGAATGTCATCAGCAGTACCGAGAGGACGGCGATGCTGCCGCCGAATCCGCCCTTCGAGATCCCGTATATCAGGACCGCGGGCAGGGCGCAAAGCCAGAAGATCGGATCGCCGAGCATGCCGATACGGTGGTGGCGGGTGCAGCCCGGTTACAGGCCGATGGTCGAGTGGATCCGCAGGAACGGCGGATCCAGTTCGACGCGGGCGCTGGTGAGCCTCAGCGTTGCGGTGCGATCTGACGGCAGATCGATGGGCAGGGCGATGGCGGCGAGGTCGACCTCGATGGTTCTGAGCGCCGCCGGCAGGAAATCGTCGGTCGGCACGCTGCCGAAGTCGAAGGGGACGCCGAAGGGCGAGATCGTCAGCGGCAGCGACATGCCGCTGGCCACCAGGCGCAGTTTGCCGCCGGCTACGACGGCATCGAGCCGCCCGCGGGCAACCGCGGTGCGGTCGATATTCGCGCCCTGCACGCGTACCCGTGCCTTGAATTCGATGTGCGTCGGCCGCACTGTCGCCTCGACCGCCTGCACCGTGTAGCGAATGGTCACGTCAAAGGGCTGTCGTGTCACGGCGAGGTCCATTTCGCCGGTGTAACGCCGTGTCTCGGCGTGCGGCAGCGCCGCCGCGGCCATCCGGTTGAGCATCCGTTCGTGCAATGACACGGTCATTCTCGACTCGGTATCCTGTGCGACGGCGAGCTGCCACGGCAGCAGCAGCCACAGCATCAGGCATCGGATCGCAGGTGTCATCGCGTGGGTGTTCCGCACCGGGGTAGGGAGCCCCGCGAATACGCGGGGCAATTGGTTACAATACACCCTGCGCCGGGCCGCTGACCAGAGCGACCGCCCGGCGACCCACCGTTTCGAATTTACCTTGTCTCACAGGAGAGCAGTATGCGCGTTGGCCTCGTCGTCCACCTCGACATCGACCCCGACCACCTGGACGAGTTCCTCGATATCGTCAAGAAGCATGGCGCGTACTCGATGGAAAACGAACCCGGATGCCTGTCGTTCAACGTGCTGCGCTCCACCGAGGCGCACGGCAAGGTCATCCTGGTGGAGACGTATGCCGACCAGGCGGCACTCGATTCACATTGGGACTCCGATCACATGCAGGCCTACCGCGACCGGACCGGCCACATGATCAGGCAGCGCGAGCGCTACCTGAACGAAGTCATGTAGTGGCGATACACGCGCGAATCGCGCCTCGCATGCCGGGTCCCTTCGCGATCGCGCGGCCGCGTTCGGCTCGCCTCGTGTGTCGAATGGCGACATCAATCCCCCGCTGACCTGGGTACTCCATTGGCATTTCTCGAATCGCTGCTGCCGGACGTGTCACCCGCGGTACTAGGCTGGGTCAGCACCGTTTCCATCCTGACCTTCATCGCGTCGCTCATCCTGGTGCCGATCATCGCGGTCCGCCTGCCGGCCAACTACTTCGACCAGGCGCGTCGCTCGAAGGCCCGCCTGCGTCGTACGCATCCTGCCGTCTACATGGCGGTTCGCGCCCTCAAGAACGTCCTCGCCGTGATTCTCGTGCTGGGCGGCGTGATGATGCTGGTATTGCCGGGCCAGGGCCTGCTCACGATCCTGATCGGCATCGGCGTATCCGATTTCCCGGGCAAGTACCGGCTGGAGCGCCGCTTGATTGCCGTGCCGGGCATTCTGGGCGCCATCAACTGGATACGCGCGAGGGCAAACGTCGAGCCACTGGCGGCGCCGGACGCCCCGGCGCTCTGAGCGCCGCGCGCCGCGGTGCAGTCTACCCCAGGGAGACCAGCGCGCGGACGGCCTCGATGATTCGATCCGGCTGCTCGGCGTGGACCCAGTGCCCTGCGCCCGGCACGCCGACGAGGGTCGCGTGGGGAAAGCGCGCCCGGATCGCGTCGTGATGTTGGTCCGTGACGTAGTCTGACGCCTCGCCGTGGATGAACACGCAGTTGCCCTCGTAGCGAGATTCCTCGAAAGTCGGAAACCCGGTCAGCAGCGACATGCCGCGACCGAGGGCGTCGAGGTTGAGGCGCCAGCGGTAGGCGCCGTCGTCGAAGACGAGATTCTGGCCGAGAAACGCGCGCAGCGATCTGTCCGGAATATCCGAACTCAACTGCTCGTCGAGATTCGAGCGCTTGCGGATCGACGACAGGTCCACCGCCCGCAGCGTTTCGATCAGGGTTTCGTGGCTATGGCCATAGGACACCGGCGCAATATCGACCACCGCCAGGGCTGCGACGCGTTGCGGTTGTTCGAGCGCCAGGGTCATGGCCACCTTTCCGCCCATGCTGTGGCCGAGTAGCACCGCGTCCTCGAGATCCAGCTCGTCCATCAGGTCGGCGACGTCGTCGGCCATGGCCGGGTAGGACACGTCGTCGTCCCACGGCGAGCCACCGTGATTGCGCAGGTCGACGCTGATGACGCGGAAATCGTCGGCCAGTGTTCGCGCAATACGCTTCCAGTTCGCTAGCGATCCGAACAGGCCGTGCAGCACGATGATGGCTCGACCATTCCCGCTGTCGGCGTGGTTGAGTTTCATCGCGCCCGAATCACTTTTTCTTGCGCGGCACGTAGAGGTCGGTGATCGTGCCCTCGAACATCTCGGCGGCAAAGGCAATGGTCTCCGACAGCGTCGGATGCGGGTGTACCGTGAGCCCGATGTCGGCGGCGTCACAGCCGGTCTCGATGGCGAGCGCCGCCTCGGCGATGAGATCGCCGGCGCTCGGGCCGACGATGCCGGCGCCGACGACGCGGCCGGTTTCATCGTCGAATATCAGTTTCGTCACGCCTTCGCTGCGACCCAGGCTCAACGAGCGGCCGCTCGCGGCCCACGGGAAAACGCCCTTGCCGACCTTGCGCCCTTGCGCCTTGGCCTCCTGCTCGGTGACGCCGACCCAGGCGACCTCCGGATCGGTGTAGGCCACCGATGGAATCACGCGGGCGTCGAAGCCGCTCTTCTCACCCGCCGCCACCTCGGCGGCGGCCTTGCCTTCGTGGGTCGCCTTGTGCGCCAGCATGGGCTGTCCCACGATATCGCCGATGGCGAAGACATGCGGTACGTTGGTGCGCATCTGGTCGTCGACGGGGATGAAGCCGCGCTCGTCGACCGAGACGCCGGCCTTCTCCGCCCCCACCGCCTTGCCGTTGGGCCGACGGCCCACCGCGACCAGCACGCGGTCGTACGTGTCGCTATCGGGCGCGTCAGCACCCTCGAAGGAGACCTTCAGATGTTTCTTCGTCGCCTCGATGCCGGTGACCTTGGTCTTGAGGTAGATGTTCGCGTATTGCTTCCTGATGCGCTGGTGCAATGGCTTGACGATGTCGGGGTCGGCGCCGGCCATGAGGCTGTCCAGCATCTCCACTACCGTGATCTCGCTGCCGAGTGCGTGGTATACCGTCGCCATCTCCAGGCCGATGATGCCGCCGCCAATGACCAGCAGCTTCTTCGGGACATCGGCCAGTTCCAGCGCGCCGGTCGAGTCCATGATGCGTTCGTCGTCCGGGAAGCCGGGAATCGACACCGCTTCGGAACCGGCCGCGATGATGGCCTTTTCGAAGCGTATGATCTGCCTGCCGTCCTTGCCGGCGACCTCGAGGTGATTCGGGTCGATGAAATTGCCGACGCCGGTAACGGTCGTTACCTTGCGCTGTTTCGCCATGCCGGCCAGGCCCCGGGTGAGCTTTCCGACCACGTCCTGTTTCCAGCCGAGCAGTTTTTTCGTGTCGATTTTCGGTTTGCCGAACTCGATGCCATGTTCGCTCATGGCGGCGGCGTCGTCGATGACCCTGGCGGCGTGAAGCAGGGCCTTCGACGGTATGCAGCCGACATTAAGACACACGCCACCGAGTGTTTCATAGCGCTCCACCAGCACCGTGTTCAGTCCGAGGTCCGCGCCGCGAAAGGCCGCCGTGTAGCCGCCCGGTCCGGAGCCGAGGACGACGAGGTCGCAGGTGATGTCCGCGTCGCCGTCGTGACGACCGGGCGCCGGCGCCGCCGGCGCGGCGGCCGGAGCGTCCGCCGCGGACGCCTTCGCCGGGGGTACCGCTGTCTTTTCGCCACCTTCTTCCTTGTCCCCCCGCGCCCGCTCGCCGTTCGACGAGGCGTCGTTGTCGGCCGCTTCGAGTTCGACGATTGCCGTGCCCTCGGACACCTTTCCGCCCACCTTGACGAGCACCGACTTCACGGTGCCGGCGGTCGGCGACGGCACGTCCATGGTGGCCTTGTCCGACTCGAGGGTGATCAGCGGATCTTCCGGGTTGACCGTATCGCCCGGGCCGACCAGCACCTCGATGATTTCGACTTCGCTGAAGTCGCCGATGTCCGGCACCTTGACGGTGGTTGTCTCGCTCATGAACTTCTCCGGGAAGGGACGGCGCTGGATCAGAGCAGCAACCGGCGGGGATCGGCCAGCGCCTTGCCGAGATAGGCGGCGAAGCGCGCCGCCTCGGCGCCGTCGATGACGCGGTGATCGTAGGACAGGTCCATGGGCAGCATCAGGCGCGGCTCGAACTCGCTGCCGTTCCACACGGGCGTCATGCGGCTGCGCGTCAGTCCCAGGATGGCGACCTCGGGGGCGTTGACGATGGGTGTGAAGGCGGTGCCGCCAATGCCGCCCAGCGACGAGATGCTCATGCATCCGCCCTGCATCTCGGCCGGCTTGAGCTTGCCGTCGCGGGCGCGGCCGCTGATCTCGGCCATCTCCCCGGCCAGCGCCAGCACGCCCTTGGTGTCGACGTCGCGAAACACCGGCACGACGAGGCCGTTCGGCGTATCGACGGCGATGCCGATGTGCACGTACTTTTTATAGACGAGACGACCGCCGTCCGGTGTCAGGGAGCTGTTGAACAGCGGAAACTCCTTCAGGGCGCGCGCCAGTGCCTTCATGGCGAAGGCAAGCAGCGTAAGCTTTACGCCGGACTTCGCCCTGGCCTGTTCCTCGTTGACCTGCTGGCGAAACGCTTCGAGCTCGGTGATATCCGCTTCGTCGTGATGCGTGACGTGTGGTACGTTGAGCCAGGCGCGATGCAGGTGGGCGCCGGAAATCTTCTTGATGCGCGGCGTGTCCTTGACCTCGACCTCGCCGAACCTGGAAAAATCGACTTCCGGCATGGCCGGAATGCCCGAGCCGGAGAGCGGCGCGTCTCCCGCGGTACCGGCCGGTTCCGTCAGTCGCTGCTTGACGAACGCCTTGACGTCGTCCTTGAGGATACGTCCCTTCGGTCCGCTGCCCCGGACCTGGTTCAGGTCCGCGCCGAGCTCGCGCGCGAACCGGCGCACGCCGGGACTGGCATGGGGCAGGGCGCCGCCCGCTCGTTCCACCGGTGGCGGCAGGCCGGCCGGGGGAGCGCGTCGGGTCGGTTCCACCGGCGCGCCGTCCTCGTCCGCGCCGCTGGAATCGGCGCCGCCACTACCGGCACCGGATGTCTCCTTGTTCGAATCCGCCGACGAGGTGTCGGCCGCTGGCGCCGAATCGCCGGTGGCCTTCGATCCGGACGATGCGCCGCCGCCCGACATCCGGGCAATCACGCTGCCCTCGGACACCTTGTCGCCCACCTTCACGGTGATCTCCTCGATCGTGCCCTTCGCGGGGCTCGGCACGTCCATCGTGGCCTTGTCTGATTCCAGCGTAATGAGCGGCGACTCTTCATCGACATCGTCGCCCGCCGACACCAGCACCTCGATGATCTCGACGGCCTCGAAATCACCGATATCGGGCACCTTGACCTCGATCGACTCGCCGCCCCCGGGGGAGGAGTCGTCCGCGCCGTTCTCCTTCGCCGCCGCCTCGGTCGGCTGAGCCGCCTGGGTGTCGGCCGAGCCTTCCGGTTGCCCCGATTCGCCGTCTTCGCCGTCGCGGGCGTCCTCGCGATCCGCCTGCGTCGCCAACCGCGCGATCACGCTGCCTTCGGACACCTTGTCGCCCAGCTTAACCGTCATCTCCTCGATGGTTCCGTCGGCGGGACTCGGGACATCCATCGATGCCTTGTCCGATTCGAGGGTGATGAGCGGATCCTCGGCCTTTACCTCGTCTCCGGCGGACACCAGCACCTCGATGATCTCCACGTCGGAGAAATCGCCGATGTCGGGTACCTTGACGTCAATCGTTTCGGACATCGTGCGTCTCCCTTCAAGCAAGGCGCGGGTTGGTTTTCCGGGTGTCGATCTCGTACTTCTTGATGGCCTGGGTGACCTTCGACGCCGGCACGGCATCCTCGTCCGCCAACGCCTTCAACGCGGCGACGGCAACGTAGTAACGGTCGACCTCGAAGAAATGCCGCAGGTTCTTGCGCGTGTCGCTGCGGCCGAAACCGTCGGTACCGAGCACGCTGTATCGTTGCGGTATGTAAGGCCGGATCTGCTCGGCATAGGCGCAAATGTAGTCGGTCGCGGCCACCACCGGTACGTTGTCGCCGGACAGGCAACTGGTTACGTGCGGCGACTTCGCCTTGGCGGTGGGGTGGAGCATGTTGTGGCGATGTGCGTCGCGGCCCTCGCGCGCCAGTTCGTTGAAGCTCGTCACGCTCCAGATGTCGCTCTCGACGTCGAAGTCCTCGCGCAGCAGGTCGGCCGCGGCGATGACCTCGCGCAGGATGGTGCCCGAGCCGAGCAGGTGAACGAGCGGTTTCTTCGAGCCGCGCCGCGACGACTTGCTGATGCGGTGCATGCCCTTGAGAATGGCCTTCTCCGCGCCCTTGGGCATGGCCGGGTGCGCGTAGTTCTCGTTCATGCAGGTGATGTAGTAAAAGACGTTCTCGTGCTCGCCGTACATACGCCGCAGTCCGTCCTGGATGATCACCGCCAGTTCGTAGCCGTAGGTCGGATCGTAGGAGATGCAATTGGGAATCGTGGAAGCGAGTACGTGGCTGTGCCCGTCCTGGTGCTGCAGGCCCTCGCCGTTCAGCGTGGTGCGTCCCGCGGTGCCGCCGATCAGGAAGCCGCGGGCCTGGATGTCGCCGGCCGCCCAGGCGAGGTCGCCCACGCGCTGGAAGCCGAACATCGAGTAGAAAATGTAAAACGGCACCACGGGCAGGTTATGGTTGCTGTAGGCCGTCGCCGCCGCAATCCAGGAACTCATGGCACCCGGTTCATTGATGCCTTCCTGCAGCACCTGGCCTTTCTTGTCCTCGCGGTAGAACATGAGCTGGTCGTGGTCCTCGGGCTCGTACAGCTGTCCCTTGGGCGAATAGATCCCGAGCTGTCTGAACATACCCTCCATGCCGAAGGTGCGCGACTCGTCGGGTACGATGGGAATGATGCGGCTGCCGATGGTCTTGTCGCGCACCAGCGTGGTGAGGATGCGGACGAACGCCATGGTGGTCGAAATTTCGCGCTCGCCCGATCCCTCGAGCTGGGTCTTGAAGGCATCGAGATCCGGAATTTTCAGCGCCTCGGCCTCGGTGCGCCGAACCGGCAGGGGACCGCCGAGCGCCTTGCGGCGATCCTGCATGTAGAGCATTTCGGGACTGTCTTCGGCCGGCCGATAATATGGCGCCTTGACGACTTCCTCGTCGCTGAGCGGGATGTTGAATCGATCGCGAAAGGCCACCAGCGACTGTTCCGCCATCTTCTTTTGCTGGTGGGTGATGTTCTGGCCTTCACCGGACTCACCCATGCCGTATCCCTTGACCGTCTTGGCGAGTATGACGGTGGGCTGCCCCGTGTGCGCCACGGCCGCCGCGTAGGCGGCGTATACCTTGTGCGGGTCGTGCCCGCCGCGGTTCAGGCGCCAGATGTCCTCGTCGGTCATGTTCGAGACCATCGCCTTGAGCTCGGGGTACTTGCCGAAGAAGTATTCGCGTGTGTACGCGCCGCCGTGCGCCTTGAAGGCCTGGTACTCGCCGTCCACCGCCTCTTCCATGCGCTTGCGCAGCAGGCCCTGGGTGTCGCGCGCCAGCAGCGGGTCCCAGTACGAACCCCACACGACCTTGATCACG
>JAUIDF010000159.1 GCA_030429125.1 Gammaproteobacteria bacterium
TTCATGACGAGTTTTCCGTTCCGGCGGACAAGGCACGACGAACGCTCTCCGAGCGTGCTGAACGCCACGCTGCCGACGGAAAACCCGTCTCCCCTGGTGAGTAGCGTAGCGGATGCCCCGTCTGAAAACAGTAATGCCGTATCGCGATCCCGCGCATCGATACTCTTGGAGTATGGATCCGAGGTGATCACCAGCACGTTGTCGAGCCGAAGCGATTCGGCAAGGGCGTCGGCAACCTGCACCGCATACACGAAACCGGAGCATCCCAACGAGATATCGAGACAGGGAATGTGTCTCGCCAGCGACAGTTTACGATGCACGATGCTCGAGGTCTGGGGCAATCCCTCGTCGTCCCCGTTCTGCGTGCACAACACCAGCGCACCGACCTCGGCAGGCCCTATCCCGGCGTCGTCGAGTAGCGGCGTCGCGGCGCTGACGGCGAGATCCGACGTGTCTTCCCCACCGGCAAGCCTGTGAATCGTTCGAACGCCGATCTTTTTCTCGAGAAAATCCGCCGACATGTCGAAGTCAACGGCTGCCGAGTCGATCGACACCTCGTGGCTTCCATACACCGCGTTGACAAAACTGATCTTCATGGCCGAAGTCGCTCGTTGCCCGTGGCTTCGACGAACAATCCTACTCCATCCACGGCTTGGTCTCGGGTTCGCCCAGCAGGACGCAATAGGGTTTCCTCGTCATGATGCGCACGCCCAGGTCGTACAGCTCCCGAAGCCTGTACATGACTACCGTTCCATTGCCCAGCGTGGCGCTGCGCACGGAGAAGCCGTGTTCCCGCAACTCGGCAAAAAACGCGGTCGTATCCTTGCGGACTCCCGAGCCACGATACCAGACATTACGAAAAAACCGCATGTACCTCACGCCCTGGTCACTGACGACCGGATGATGTATTTCCTTCATGTACCGATAGGGCACGCCCACCACCGACTCGATGTGATGAATGGTGGAACAGCAGCGCTCGAACGTCGCCCCGATGACCAGGCACCAGGCGTCGCTCTTGACCAGCCGGTCCTCCGGGGAATCGATTCCGTAGCTGAATTGCGACACGTCGCCACATATCGCGTGCTTCAGCTTGCCGACCGCGGCGTAGGACTCGAATGCGTGAAAGCTTCGAACCGCGTCCGGCTTTCGTCGAATGTGCTCAGTCAGGACGCCGGCGACCGAGGGCGACCGCAGCGGATCGTAGGGAACATCCGTGTCGCACAGGTTCGTGGTCGCCGTGGAAACGACGAGCGTGCCTTGCTCTGCGCCGAGGCATTCGCGAAGCGCCCTGTAGTGATCTTCGAGAACCCTGGACTTCTGCCGCTGTTCATACAAGCCGAGCCGGGTGAGATCCGTCTTGAGCGAGATCGTCATGCCCGGCTCGACGCCCAGCTGTCGATAGGCGTCGACGATGTCGGCATAGGTATAACGCTTCATCGTCTCACGCGGCCCGGGCGTTGTCGCCGTACCGTTCTGCCATTTGTCCCAGCGCGCCGAAAACGACGTTCCAAAGCGACGAATCGGAAGGCGCTGCGCGAATGAAATCCCGCTCGTACATTTCGTACCTTTCGTTCGTCGACAGAATCTGCGATCGACACTCGCACAGAAAGCGCCTCAAGGAGGCTTCGGCGTCGTCGATATCCACCCAGGGGCGGCCAATCTCCTCGCGCAATGCCCGAAAGGTCGGGTCCATGATGGAATCGCTCAGTTCGTGCGAGGTAAAAAACAGGATCGGCACCCGGTGGAGCACGGCATAGTGAACGGCAGTGGTCGAATTGAGCACGACCAGGCGCGCCTGTCGTACCAGTTCGCCCGTGTGCTCGTAGCTGACGGGGTATGGCGAATAGAGCGCACGGGTATGGTCTGGATCGGATTTCGGATGCCCCGCGACGACGACCTCGCCACCGTAGGTGTCTTGCAGTATGCCCAGGAGGCGCCTGATCGAATGACCGTAGGCATCGGCTGTTACCGGCGGATACCTGACACCGGGAACCGCCCCTGGAGGCAGCTTGGACAACCAGCCCTGGTCGAGTAATACGATCCGCTTCGCCCCCGCGCATGCTCCCCCGGCAGGCGAACGAATCGCGCGTTCGCAATCGAGAGAATGCGCCTGAATCAGCTTGGTATGCCGTATCGAGCGAAAAAAGTGCCGATAAGTCGGCACGCACTTTCGTCCGGAGATGATCCAGAAGCACGGCGCCGGCTTGACCAGCCTGGTGAGGGCTCGACGGAGCACCTTCGCGAAGCCGTCGCGCTCGGTGCCCGACAATGCCGACACGACGCCCAGTGTCGCCACGCCCACTCGACAGCCGGCCCGGTTCAATTTGCGCCATACCGACCGCAGGTCTCCCTGCGGCAGGTGCAGGAACACGGCGGTGTCGCCGCGCGACACGGATTCGCCCAGCGCCCGGAAGTCCTGCACCCGGTCGACCACCCGGGCCAGATTGAGGGACACCCAGTCATTGCGCTTCTCACGCCACCCGGCGACCAGGTCACTGACATCGAGAATGCGGCAATCGAACCCATACGCGGCGCCGATCTCGATGGCATCGGGTAAGAAGGTGCGAAAATTCGATTCGATTCCGGTAACGAACCACAAGCGAGCCGGATCAAGTGGATCCAGGCCACCCGCGTCAGGCGACCGGGCGATCGTACGATCGGCCGTCGTTTCGTTCGGGGCCACTGTCGTCATCACGTGCGGATCAATGATAGGCCAGCCGCTTTTGCGCGTACTTTCGAAGATCGACCAGCGATTCGACGATCCGACGGCTCACGCCCGGCGCGCCATAGAGGTCGCTTGGATCATACGGTCCATGCTCGACCTGCCCACGAATCGCCGAGAGGATCTCTTCTCGCAACGGTTCCACCCGCTTCACCGCGCTCGAGAACTCCCGGCCGTCCTGTCGGGAGCCGACCAGGACCACCGGTGTGCCGAGGAACGAGGCGTCGCGCACGAAACTCGATGAGTTTCCGACCAGGCAGGCGGCCCGGGCCAGCAGCGGAATATACTGTTGCGGCGGAAAGTTCTTGTACGCGTGAAGCCGGACATCCGGATTGTGTTCTCGAAATATCCTGATCGACTGCGAAATGCCGTCGGCGCCGGCATCGATGTTGGGCCAGATCAGTACGATCTGCTCGCCGGTGTCCTTCAACGCCGCCAGCACTTCCTTCATCTGTTGCTCCGCCCCCTGGAACTCCGTGGTCACGGGATGAAACAGGCACAGCAGAAACGGGGCGTCCAAATCGATGCGCGGTCCGACGCCAAGCAATGCAAGCAACTCGGCCAGCGACTCCTCGCCGTTGGCGACGGCGCGCGATACCACGTCGGCGCTGGGACAACCGAACGCGAATATGGCATCGGGCAACTCGCCCATGCGCTCGATATAGTCGGCGGCGCGCCGGGTAGCCGGGTAGTGGTAATGCGCCAGCTTGGTGATGGCATGGCGCGCGGACTCGTCGATGGAGCCGGTAACCTCCCCGCCCTGCAGGTGGATGAGGCAGATATTCTGGTAGGCCGCCGCAATGGCCGCGCTCAGCGCCTCGTACCGATCGCCGATGACGAGCACGAAATCGGGGCCAAGCCGCTCGAACGCATTGCCGAGTTCGATGATGGCGAGCCCCATGCTCTTCACCATGGTTGCGGGCACGGATCCCTCGAGCTCGTTGTAGATACGCTCGGCAATGGTGAAGCCGTCCTTCTCCACCACCTTGACCGCCGATCCGAACCGGTCCAGGAGCATGCTGCCCGTCACCACGATCTGCAGTTCGATGCGTGGATGAGAGCGCATCTCTTCCAGCACCGGTTTCAGGCGGCCATAGTTTGCCCGGTCGACGAGCACCACGGTGATCTTCACTCGGGACACGTTGCCTCCCCGGTCGGTTTCGACGCCGCCCGCGCGAGCAGGAACTCCGCCCATTCGAGATCCAGCGGGTCGTCGATGTTTGCCATGGGGCGGTCGATCAGAACCGCCCTCGTTCGTTTCGTCAACGTCGACGGGTGCGCGAACAGCGCCTCGCGCGTCATCCCGTAGCAGGCGCCGTTGCGAATATACAGGGCCTCGAGCTGCTGCCGGGACACGATGGCGGCAGCGGCGGGATCGTAGTGGTCGAGATAGCCGTCATCCAGGCGCAGCATCTTGTAGGGGTGGCAGTGGGTGCCCGCCGGACTGACGCACATGACCGACTGACACGACGGGTCCGCGGCAAGTTCGCGCGCGGCACGCTCGATGTCCTGTGGCTGGCGAAGCGGCGACGTCGGCTCGACGATGAGGATGCGATCGTAGGTCACCGCGTCCACCGCCTCGCAGGCGCTCACCGCCTGGCGCATGGCATCGATCACGTTGGAGGCATCGTCGCTGAGTTCCGACGGGCGAAGGAATGGCGCGTCGAGGCCGTACGCGGCGGCCTCCTCGGCATAGGTCACCGAATCAGTCGAGATGATCCGGCGATCGAGCCACGGCAGGGCCGCGAGGCAACGGGCGGCATGACCGATCAGGCTGACGCCGGCCAGCTTTCGCATATTCTTGCCGGCAATGCCCTTGCTGCCCGAACGCGCCGGCACGATGGCCAGAAAACGAAGACCGTCAAGCATTCAGGACGACCCCTCGAATGTTTGCTCGCGGCCCTCGACCGTGCTGCGCCGGCACGCCTCGACCACGCGCATGACGTCCACGCCATCGGCAATGGTGCACGACGGCGTACCGCCGTTCTCGACGAGGTCGAGAAACTCCCGCGCCACCGCGACGAACATGTCGTTTCGCTCGCCGGTGTAGTTCGATTCCTGCCATTGGAAGCCGGGCGTATCCGCGACTCGCCAGCGATTCGGTTCGAAGCTCCACTCCAGTGTCCTGCCTTCGCCGGTAACGGACACGTACTTCTGGTGCGGACGCCCGTAAAGGTCGAGGTGGATGTAGACGCGCAGGCCGCTCTCGTATCTCGCCACGATGTCGACGTTGTCGTCGCTGTCCAGTTCCAGCTCGCTGATCTTCTCCACGCGGCCGTACACGCCTTGCGGCATGCCGAAGAACCACAGCATCAGGTCGACGAAATGACTCTCGTCGAGCAGCGCGCCGCCGCCGAGTTCGGCACTGGACATGAAGAAGTCCTGGTAGCGTTCCCAGGGATGCCAGTCGGCGAGGTGCGCGCTCATGACGAATCGGGCGTTCAGTGGCCGGCCGACGGCGCCATCGATGATCTGCCGGCGAAAGTCCCGCAGCGGCTCCCACCAGCGATAGGTGTAGCCGAGCAGCAGCGGCGCCGCGCCGGGTCGGGCGCAGGCTTCGGCAAGGCGCCGGGACGACGCCAGTGTCGGGCTCACGGGCTTCTCCAGCAGCACGGGTTTTTGGCGCTCGAGGGCGGCCACGCACTGGTCGACGTGATAAGCCGGCGGCGAAGCGACGACGACGCCGTCTATGTCGTCCCAGGCGTTGCCGAGGTCGTCGAGGCTTTCGAACGCATCGATCAGCGCCACCTCCGCGGCGGCTTCGTCGAGACGGTCGCGACGCGGGTCCATGGCATATCCGCTCGCGCCCATCGCGGCGAGGTTCTTCAGGTGGCGCTTGCCGACCGAGCCGGCGCCGAGTACGAGAATCTGCTTGCTCATGCTGAAACAATCATGGGTTTAGACGTGTCGGCCGCCTATCGCAAACGGCGTGCGACGGCGGCATAGCGGTCGGGTTCGAAGGCCATGCGCAGGAACAACGGACCGCTGCGGCGCCAGTTCGACAACGCGGATTCGAGCGCGACGGTCGAATCGATCGCCGCCGCCTCGCAGCCGAGCCCCCTGGCGGCTGCGCACCAGTCGACGTCACCGCCGCCCAGGGTGGCGGCGTCCGCGCCCGGGCTCGCGAACGCGGCGACGCTGCCGTAGCGGCCGTCCGAGGCCATGGCGAACAGGATCGGCAGCGAATGTCGCACGGCAATGCGAATCTCGCCGAAATACGGCGACGCCCCGCCGTCGCCGAACAAGGCGACGACCGGCGTGCCGGGCTCGCCGAGGGCAATGCCGATGGCGGTCGGTATACCCGTGCCCATGAACCGGCCCACGGAACTGCCGCAGAACGCACGCCGACTGGCACTCAGCCAGATGGTCTCGGCCACGGTACAGAAAAACCCGGTATCGGGCACCAGCACGGACCCGGCGTCGATCCCGGCCGCGATGGTACGCAATGCCCGGCCGAGCTGCCAATCGCCGGACAGCACGTGCCGCTCGACACGCGCACGATGCGCGGCGACCACGTCGGCGCCCCATTCCTTGTCGAGCAGGGCCTCGTATACCGCCCGGCCACCCTGTTCGGCGGATACCGCGTGGACCGCGCCGAACCCGGCCCGCACGCCCGCCCCGACGGCGTCGACGAATATTCCCGGCACGTCCGGCGCATTGGCAGCGACGACTTCGTCGTTTCGAAAACCGATACCGACGACCAGGTCCGCTTTCGACACCACCGAACCCTCGGGCGCGAGTTCGCCGCGCTCACCGGTGATGACGCCGGCAGACCACGGCAGTCGTTCGTCGTAGATTCCCTTGGCCGCTGCCGTGGTCACCACCGGCACCCGAAGTGCATTCCAGTCTGGCGAGCCGGGATGGCGAGCGGCGAACGAGCCGAGGACGACGAGCGGCCGGGATGCGCGCGCAATGAGGTCGGCGCCCGCCTCGCCCGCGACCGCGTCGTCCAGCGGGTCGTCGTCCCGCAACACCGTCGGCGCGGCCGCCTCGGCCGCCGGACCCAGGTCGAGATGCACCGGGCCGGGGTACTCCGACTCGGCCAGCGCACGCGTCCAGTTCGCCTGCGCCGCCGAACCGTCGACCCGCGCATAACCCTTCAGCATCGACCCGGCCAGGGCGCGATGATCGGCCCGCTTGTGCCGGCGCCAGGCCGGCGCGTCGGCGGCATAGGCCTCGCTGATCGACACCGTGGCGCGCCCCTCGTAGGCGTTGGACAGGATGCCGGGCAGCAAGTTGACGAACCCCGGTCCCTTGATGGTGATCGCGGCCGCCCGCAGGCACCCGTCGCGACCGCAGGCGCCGGCCATGAGCGCCGCGGCGCCTTCGTGTCCGACACCGACGTACTGGCAGCCGCGTGTCTGCAGCGCGCTGATCAACGCGAGGCTCGATCCGCTGCCGGTTACGCCGAATGCATGGCACACGCCCGCATCGACCAGCCCCCGGGCCAGCGCCTCGACGTGCGTCGTCGTCACGCCCGAAAGAACTCGGCGATGCGTTGCGCCGCGAACTCGGTCACGATATCCACGGCATCGGGGCAGAAGCCGCCGATGTGCGGCGTAATGACGACGTTGTCGTGATGCTGCGCGTACTGCCACAGCACGTTGTCCCGGATCTCGGGCTCGCCGGTGAGCACGTCCACGCCGACCGCCGCGAGCACGCCCTGGTCCAGCGCGTCCACCAGCGCGACCTCGTCGGTGATCTCGCCGCGAGAGGTGTTGATGAATATCGCTCCCGGCTTGAATCGCGAAACGACGCGCCGGTCGATCATGCCGCGCGTGTCGGGTGTTGCATGCACGTGCACGGAGATGACGTCGGCACGCGATGCCAGCGTGTCGAGATCCACCGCCGTGGCGTGCACTGGCGCGCCGTCGGCGTGGGGGTCGTGGTAGAGCACGTTCATGCCGAACGCATCGGCGTATCGCGCCATCCAGCCGCCGATGCGGCCCATGCCGACGAGCCCGATGGTCCGCCCCTTGAGCATCATGCCGGGAAACCGGACGCGATCCCAATCACCGGCCGCCACGCTCGACACGGCCGACGGCAGCTTGCGCGCGCACGCCATCAGCAGCGCCCAGCTGTGCTCCGCCGCCGGCGTCAATCCGCCGAGCAACGCCGTCTGGCCCTTCAACGTCATGAGCTCGACGCCACGCGCCGCGAGGGCGTCGGCATCGATGTGCGTGGCGCCGGTGGTCGCGGTGGAAATCAGTCGCAGGCGCGTGGCCTTGCCGATGTCGTCGGCGCCGAGTTCGACCTTCATCGAGGCGTCGAGGAATGCGTCGCACGCGTGGAACGCGGGCAATACGCTCTGGGGCGTCGGATCGACAAGACGTGTTTCGAACCCTTCGGCCAGCACCCGCTGAACGACCGCGAAGCTCGGCGCCGGGCCGCTGTAGACGACGAGCGGTCGCCGTCCTGCATCAGTCATCGAAATCCTCCCATCGAAGCAATCGGTTTGCCGGCTTGTCGGTACGCAGGCGCCGGCCGATCACGTCGCCACGCCGTGCCCACGCAATGCCGCCGGCCGGTATCTTGAGGGTGACGT
>JAUIDF010000160.1 GCA_030429125.1 Gammaproteobacteria bacterium
TGGTTTCATCCGACGCCGCGTCGGATTACGCCCCCGCTGTCGCGGGGTCTAATCCGACCTACGGTGCCCCGATTCGAAACCAAGGCGACGTGTAGGTCGGATTAGGCGAAGCCGTAATCCGACGAATGACGGGCGGTGGTTTCTTTCGACGCCGCGTCGGATTACGCCCCCGCTGTCGCGGGGTCTAATCCGACCTACGGTGCCCCGAGTTGAAACCACGGCAACGGGTAGGTCGGATTATGCGAAGCCGTAATCCGACGAATGACGTGCGGTGGTTTCGTTCGACGCCGCGTCGGATTACGCCCCCGCTGTCGCGGGGTCTAATCCGACGAGGGGCTAGGCATTCTCGTCTCCGGAATCGCCGGCGTCGCGAACCGCCGCCAGCCGCTGCGCCAATCGTCCAAGGGACGCCTTCAGCGCGGGGTTCGTGACGGCTTCGGCGCTCTGGCGGACCAGGGTCGGCGCCTCTTCGCTGGGGGGCAGCGGCTTGTCCACGGGCCGCCGGCCGTTCACGGCGCCGCGCGGCGCGACCACCACGCGAAGCCGCTTGACGCCCGCACTTCGGGCCTGAAGTCCCGTCAAGAGCCGCTCGCTGCGGCCCCGGAGCCAGCTGGCCCAGGCGCCCTGGTGCACGTAGAGGCACAACTCGCCGTCGCGAAACAGCAGGGTCTCGCACCCGGCCGCCACGTCGGGCGGCACCAGGGCCTGAAAGGCGCGGCGCGCGCGCACGCTGGCGACGTCGTCCGCGAGCCGTTCCACCGCCCCATCGAGGCCGGCGAGGGCGAGGTAGCCGCGAAGCTGTCTCGGCCTCGAATTTTCCCTGTATAATGACAAGTTGACCCTGTGTCTGGTCGACATAAGGATACATCCGGACTATCAAGCAATTACGCAATGCGAATAGTAATTCTGCCCGGTAACGACCGCAACGGGCGACGCGTGGGGCTCGGTCCGCTGACGTTGATATTCACGGTCTTCCTGGTGGTGCTGCTGAGCGGCGCCATCGGGCTGTCGGCCTATCGAATCAACGTCTTCCTCTCCAATGACATGGAATCCGTCCTCGACGACGTGCGCATCGTCCAGTTGCGCGAGGACCTGCGCGAACGCCGGTGGGACCTCGTCGACCGCAAGGGCGAGATCACGGAAGCACGCGAGGAAATCCAGAACCACCTCGACGCGCTGGGCGTACGCCTGGGCGAGATACAGGCCCAGATGTTCCGCATCAACGCGCTCGGGCAGCGCCTGGCCGAGATGTCCGACATCGACCAGGGCGAGTTCGATTTCAGTGCCGTGCCCGGCACCGGCGGTATTGCCGAGTCCGGGGAAGACGGGCAGGGCGCGCAAAGTTACGAGTACCCCGAGTTCCTGGCACGCCTGGATGACGTGCAGATGCGCCTGCAGTACGACGAGAATCGCCTGGCCGCGATGGAGTCGCTGCTGCTGGACAAGAAGGTCAGCCGCACCATGTTTCCCGACGCCTGGCCGGTGAAAGGCGGGTGGCTTTCGTCGTTGTTCGGCTACCGCAGCGATCCGTTCACCGGCAAGAAGGCATTTCATTCGGGCGTCGACATCGCCGGGCGCAAGGATTCGCCGATCCAGGCGGCGGCCGCGGGCGTGGTGGTGCATGCCGGGCGCCGGGCGGGCTACGGCCACTCGGTGGTCGTTCAGCACGCCAACGGCTATTCGACCCGATACGCCCACGCCAGTTCGATTCTCGTCGAGCTGGGGCAGAAGGTAGAGAAGGGAGAGCCCATTGCGACCGTGGGCAGCACCGGCCGTTCGACCGGCCCGCACTTGCACTTCGAGGTGATTCAGGACGGCCGACGGGTAAACCCGAAGAAGTTTCTGCAGGCCGCGCGCTGATCCGCGCCGCGAGGCGGCGAATCCGGTGGTGGCGCTTGATATTGCGGCCCCACCCCCTCACCTGAACAGAGTTAAACCGGCCGGTTTAGGGGCCGTTCGGCGTCCCCGGCCGGCAGTACATATTGCCAGCGAGCCAGTTCCAGATGATAGGAAACGTACTGACAAAGGTGTTTGGCAGCCGCAACGAGCGGCAGGTCAAGCGCATGGGCAAGGTCGTCGAGGCCATCAATCGCCTCGAGAGCGAGCTCGAGGCATTGAGCGACGAAGCGCTGAAGGCGAAAACCGACGAGTTCCGCCGGCGCGTCGCCGACGGCGAAGGCGACGCCGCGTTGCTGCCGGAGACTTTCGCCGTGGTGCGCGAGGCCTCGAAGCGGACCCTGGGCCTGCGCCATTTCGACGTTCAGCTCATCGGCGGCATGGTCATGAACGACGGCAAGATCGCCGAGATGAAGACCGGCGAGGGTAAAACCCTCGTCGCCACGCTGGCGGCCTATCACAATGCGATTCTCGGCAACGCGGTTCACGTGGTCACCGTCAACGACTACCTCGCCCAGCGCGACGCCGGCTGGATGGGGAAGATATACCGGTTCCTCGGCCTGAACGTCGGCGTGATTCTTTCCGGGCAGGGCCAGGCGGACAAGAAGGCGGCCTACGCCTGCGACATCGTCTACGGCACCAACAACGAGTACGGCTTCGACTACCTGCGCGACAACATGGCGTTTACCGCCGACGACCGGGTGCAGGGCGGCCTCGACTTCGCCATTGTCGACGAGGTGGACTCGATACTCATCGACGAGGCGCGCACGCCATTGATCATCTCCGGTCCCGCCGAGGAGAGCACCGAGCTCTACGCCAGGATCAACAGCGTGGTGCCGAAACTGACACGCCAGGAGGACGAAGACGGTCCGGGCGATTTCCATGTCGACGAAAAGACGCGACAGGCCTATCTCACCGAGGAAGGCAACGAGACGGCGGAGCGGTTGCTGACCGAGGCCGGCTTGATAGAAGAAGGCACCAGCCTGTTCGATGCCGCCAACATCTCGGCGCTGCACCACTTGAACGCGGCGCTGCGCGCCCACTCGTTGTTTCGCAAGGACACCGACTACATCGTTCGCGATGGCAAGGTCATCATCATCGACGAGTTCACCGGGCGCATGATGCCGGGCCGTCGCTGGTCGGAGGGTCTTCACCAGGCGGTGGAGGCGAAGGAGGGCGTGGCGATCCAGCAGGAGAACCAGACGCTGGCGTCTATCACCTTCCAGAACTACTTTCGCCTCTATGACAAGCTGTCGGGCATGACCGGCACCGCGGATACGGAAGCACCCGAGTTTCACCAGATCTACGGGCTGGAAGTCGTCGTCATCCCGACGCATCGGCCGATGGTTCGCGACGACCAGAGCGATCTCGTCTACCGCACCGCGAAGGAAAAATTCGCGGCCATCTGCGACGAGGTGAAGGACTGCGTGGCGCGCCAGCAACCGGCGCTGGTGGGCACCGCGTCGATCGAGACATCGGAGTTCGTTTCCAGCCTGCTGACCAAGGAAGGCATTCGCCACGAAGTGCTCAACGCCAAGCAGCACGAGCGCGAGGCGCAGATCATCGCCGAAGCCGGCCGGCCCGGCGCCGTGACCATCGCCACCAACATGGCGGGCCGCGGCACGGACATCGTGCTCGGCGGCAATCTCGAAAGCGAACTCGACGGCGTCGAGGACGAGACCGAGCGTGCGCAGCGCCGCGAGGCGTGGCAGGCGCGCCACGACCAGGTGCTGAAGGCCGGCGGCCTGCACGTGGTCGGGACGGAGCGCAACGAGTCGCGCCGCGTGGACAACCAGCTTCGCGGTCGCAGCGGACGCCAGGGCGATCCCGGCTCGAGCCGGTTTTTCCTGTCCATGGAAGACAGCCTGATGCGCATCTTCGGTTCCGAGCGCGTCTCCTCGCTGATGCAGCGTCTCGGCATGGAGGAAGGCGAGGCCATCGAGCATCCGTGGGTCACGCGTGCCATCGAGAACAGCCAGAAGAAGGTCGAGGGACGCAATTTCGACATTCGCAAGCAGCTTCTCGAGTATGACGACGTGGCCAACGAGCAGCGCAAGGTGGTCTACAGCCAGCGCGACCAGTTGATGAAGGTCGACGACATCTCCGAGCACGTCGAGTCGATGCGCGAGGAGGTCGTTACGGCGACCATCAACCAGTACATCGTGCCCGAGTCGCTGGAAGAGCAGTGGGACGTGGCAGGCCTGGAATCGGCCTTCGAATCGGATTTCGGCGTCAGGGCGCCGGTGGCGAAGTGGCTGGAGGAGGACGATTCGCTGCACGAGGAGACGCTTCGCGAAAAGCTCCGCAGCGCCCTCGATGACGCCTATGCCGACAAGGAGAAGGCGGTGGGACCCGATGTCATGAGGCACCTGGAAAAGGCCGTCATGCTGCGCGTTCTGGACGAGCAATGGAAGGAACACCTGGCCAACATGGATTACCTGCGGCAGGGCATCGGTCTGCGCGGCTATGCGCAGAAAAATCCCAAGCAGGAATACAAGCGCGAGTCGTTCGAGATGTTCACCGACATGCTTGCGCGGGTTCGACACGACGTCGTCGCCATCCTCTCCAGGATCCAGGTGCGCGCCGAATCCGAAGTCCAGGCCATGGAGCAGCAGCAGCGCAAGGACACGTCGAAGATGGAATACATCCATCCCGAGGCAGGCGAGGAGACGCCCGAGCCCGATCCGGCCGAGCAGGGGCATCGTCTCGAGCCGAGGGACAATCCCGAGCCGGTGCAGACCTTCGTGCGCGAGGGCCGAAAGGTGGGCCGCAACGAGCCGTGTCCGTGCGGTTCGGGCAAGAAGTACAAGCAGTGTCACGGTAAACTCTGAGCCGTGCACCTCCGCCGGGACAACACGTGGGCAAGCTGAAAGTATCACCGCTGGCGCCGGCCGACTTTCCCGCGCTTCCAGACATCGGGGGCGTGCGCTTCGCGACCGCGGCGGCGGGCATCAAGTACAGGGGTCGCACCGACATGTGGCTCGCCGAACTGGGTGCGGGGGCCGTGATGGCCGGTGTGTTCACCCGTTCGAAAACCGCTTCCGCGCCGGTGGACTGGTGCCGGGAGGTTCTCGCCGGCGATTCGCCTCGCGCCATTCTCGTCAATTCGGGCAATGCCAATGCCTTCACCGGCATTGCCGGGCGCGATGCGGTGAAGGTCACCGCCGACGCCATCGCCGGGCGGCTCGGCTGCGACCATCGCGACGTGTTCCTCGCCTCCACCGGGGTCATCGGCGAGCCACTGCCCGTACAACGCATGCTGGAAGCGATGGATGCGCTCTGTCACGGTCTCGGTGAGGCCGACTGGCGCGCCAGCGCCGAGGCCATCATGACCACTGACACCTTCGCCAAGGGCGCCGCCGGCCGGTGTCGCGTGGGCGATGTCGACGTGAACGTCGCCGGCATCTGCAAGGGCTCCGGCATGATCGAGCCGGACATGGCGACCATGCTCGGCTTTCTCTTTACCGACCTCTGCGTGTCGCGTGACGTCCTGCAGGAACTGCTGGTTCGCTGCAACGAGCACAGCTTCAACGCGATTACCGTGGACAGCGATACCTCCACCAGCGATACGGTGCTGCTCGCGGCGACGGGCGCTGCCGGCAACGAACCGGTCACGCGGATCGACGATCCGAGGCTGGACGCGTTTCGCGAGGTGCTGCTCTCCGTGATGCAGGACCTCGCCACGCAGATCGTGCGCGACGGCGAGGGCGCTTCCAAGCTCGTCAGCATCACCGTGACCGGTGCCGAGAGCGATCGCGCGGCGCGCGTCATCGCGAAGTCCATCGCCAATTCGCCGCTGGTCAAGACCGCCATCGCAGGCGAGGACGCCAACTGGGGGCGGGTGGTCATGGCCGTCGGCAAGGCCGGGGAGGAGGCCGATCGCGACCGGCTCAGGATCCGCATGGGCGGCATCGAGATCGCCGCGCGCGGCCAGGCCGTGGAAGACTACAACGAGGCGCGCCTGACCGAACACCTGAAGGGCGACGAGGTGTCCGTCGAAGTCGACCTCGGCCTCGGCGAGGGCGCTGCCCGGGTGTGGACCTGCGACCTCACCGAGGGCTACATCCGGATCAACGCAGACTACCGCTCGTGAAGCCGGTGGTCGAAGCGGTGGTCGGTGTCCTCGCCGACGAGCGTGGCCGGGTGCTGGTGGCGCAGCGCCCACCGGGCAAGATCTGCCCGGGCAAGTGGGAGTTTCCCGGCGGCAAGATCGAACCGGGCGAAACACCGCTCGCGGCGCTCGGTCGGGAGCTCGAGGAGGAACTCGACGTGCGCATCGACGGCGGCGAACGACTCGTCGCCCTCATCAACGAGTTCGAGGATCGCCGCGTGCATCTCGACGTGTGGCTGGTGCGACGCTGGCGGGGTACGCCGCGCGGCGTCGAGAACCAGGCGCTGCGCTGGCTGGTGCCCGACGAAGTGCCCGCGCTCGACTTTCTCCCCGGCAGCGATGCCATCCTGCCGCCCCTGACCCATGCACTGGACAGCGCGAGCGGGAACTAGCGACGCGATTGCCCGACCTCGGACGCCGCGCCGGTCTTGCTAGGCGTCGGGTGACGCAGCCCACGCGAGGTAGCGCAGATGTGTGGCATCGACTCGTTGGTGCAGTTGTTCGATCGAACCATCGTTGACGATCACGTCGTCGGCGACACGCAACCGCTCCTCGCGCGTGGCCTGGGCATCGATGATCGCGTCGATCTGCGTGTCATCGAGTCCACTGCGTTCGCGAATCCACTGGCGACGCATGACCTCGGGCGCATCGACGACGAGGATTCGATCGACCCGTGCCGCGTTGTGCGACTCGACGAGCAGCGGTATCGAGAGGATGCAGTAGGGAGAGTCGGCGGCCGCCGCCCGCGCGTTCATGCGTTCGCGAATGACCGGATGCAAGAGGGATTCGAGCTGGCGACGCTTGTCGGGGTCGTCGAACACGACGCGCCGCAGGGCGGCGCGATCGAGCACTCCATCCGCATCGACCATGTCGGTACCGAAGGTCTCCCTGATGGCGACGACGACCGGTTCGCCCGCCCGCGTGACCTCGTGGGCGATGAGGTCGGCGTCGACCACGGTGACGCCGTGCGACGCGAAGCGATCGCTGACCGTCGTCTTGCCGCAGCCGATGCCGCCGGTCAGGCCGACTCTCGGGACCATGGCTCAGCCGAGACCGGCAAGCTGGAAGTAGGCCGCGAGGATGTCCTCGCCCCAGAACATGGCCAGCCATCCGGCACCCGCGAGGAACGGTCCGAAGGGGATCGGGTGATCCCGGCCGCGACGCGACGCGGCGAGGTAGACGGCACCCACCACGGCGCCCACCACGGAGCCCATCAGGATCACCAGCGGAAGCATTTGCCAGCCCAGCCACGCGCCGATGGCAGCCACCAGCTTGAAATCGCCGTAGCCGAGGCCCTCCTTGCCCGTCACAAGTCGGAAAAGGTGAAACACGCCCCAGAGCAGCAGATAACCCGCCGCCGCCCCGATCACGGCCGACGGCAGGTCCGTGAACGTGTCCCCGATGTTGATCAGCAGGCCGCACCACATCAGCGGCAGCGTGATCAGATCCGGAAGCAGGTAGTGCTTGAGATCGATGAACAGTAGCGACATCAACGCGAAACTGAACACCGCCGCGCCGAACACGGCGAGCGGCATGTCCAGCTTCGTCACGAGGAACAGGGCCAGCAGCGCGCCCAGTATCTCGACCATGGGGTAACGACTCGAGATAGGCGCGCCGCAGTGGGCACAGCGCCCCCTGAGCATGACAAAGCTGATCACCGGAATGTTGTCTCGCACGCGCAGTGCGGTGTGGCATGCAGGACAATTCGACGGCGGCGAGAACAGGTTCGGCACGCCGTCGGCCTCGTGTCCGTCTGAATTCGAGTAGCGCGAATCGATCATGCCCGGCAGGCGGTGGATCACCACGTTGACGAAACTGCCGACGCAAAGGCCGGCGACGATCGTCAGCGTGTAGAAAACCAGTGGGGACATCGCGATAACCAGCGAAAGGTGTCAATGGGCATGCCTTGCGCCGGGTGTGCCGGTGCGCCTTGCCGTCGGGTGGTCGTCAAGGTGTCCGGGCGTGCGACAGCGGCGCGCAGCAAATCAAAATGCCGCGGCCAGCTTGAAAATGGGCAGGTACATGGCGACCACGATGGTGCCGACGATGCCGCCGAGAAGCACGATCATGATCGGTTCGATGAGGCTGCTCATCGCATCCACCGCGTCGTTCACCTCGTTTTCGAAATAGTCCGCCGTCTTGGTGAGCATGGTCTCGAGTTCGCCGGTTTCCTCGCCGGTGCCGACCATCTGCAGCACCATGGGCGGGAACAGGCGTGTCTGCGCCATCGAGACCTGCA
>JAUIDF010000161.1 GCA_030429125.1 Gammaproteobacteria bacterium
CTGGTGCCGGTATCGATCCGGGCGGTTTCGCCGACGCCGCCGGCCGGACGTTTCGACGAGGAACAGATCGATGCCTACCGCATCGTCTCCGAAGACGGTTCGGTTCGCATCGAGATCGGCTACGCGAGAGACGGCGGTCGATGGGTCTACCTCGAGTCGGTACTCGACAACGGTCGCGTGCTGCGTTACCTGCCGGTCGACGCCACCGCGTCGCTGACCGGGGGGCGCGACGGGGGGCCCTCGTGAAGCTATTCATTCTTGCCGCGGTGATCGCCGTGCTGCTCGCCGGCTGCCTCGCGACCGGCTCGCGGCCGATCGCCACCGAGGATCATGTCGACCTGGATCGCTTCATGGGTCGATGGTACGTGATCGCCAACATTCCCACTCCCTTTGAACGGAACGTCTACAACGCCGTCGAGCATTACGAGCTGGACGAGCGCGGGCGCGTGCACACCACCTTTACCTACCGCGACGGCGGCTTCGACGAACCGGTCGAAACCATGACGCCCACGGGTTTCGTGCGCGACGGTACGGGCAACGCCGTGTGGGGCATGCAGTTCATCTGGCCGTTCCGCGCGGAGTACCGCGTACTGCACGTGGACGATGATTACGAGGTCACCATCATCGGACGCACGCGACGCGACTACGCGTGGATCATGGCGAGACAGCCCGAGATCGACGAGGACGACCTGCAACAGTTGATCGACCGGCTCGACGATGCCGGCTACGACGTCTCCGGCGTGCGCATCGTGCCCCAGCAATGGCCCGCCGGCGACGGTTCCGCGGCCGTCGATAGCGTACTGGAGGCGGGCGCATGAAAATCGCCATTGTCGGCGGGGGCATCTCGGGCAACGTGGTCGCGAGAGAACTCTACCGCGAGCACGATATCACGCTGTTCGAGGCCGCCGATTACCTCGGCGGCCATACGCACACCCACGACGTCGAGATCGGCGGCCGTCGCCTCGCGGTGGATTCGGGATTCATCGTGTTCAACGACTGGACCTATCCGAACTTCGTGCACCTGCTCGACGAACTCGGTGTCGAGAGCCAGCCCACCACGATGAGCTTCTCGGTGCGCACGGGCGAAGGCGGACTCGAATACAACGGCACCGATCTCGGCGGCCTGTTCTGCCAGCGCCGAAACCTGTTCGACCCGCGCTTTCATCGCATGATCGTCGACATCCTTCGGTTCAACCGAAATGCGCCGAAGCTCCTCGACGTCGACCGTGGCGAGATCACGCTGGGCGAGTTCCTGGCCCAGGGGCGTTATTCTCGACGCGTCATCGATCACTACATCATCCCCATGGGCGCGGCCATCTGGTCCACGGATCCGCAACAGATGCTCGACTTCCCGGCGCGCTTCTTCGTGCGGTTTCTCAAGAACCACGGATTGCTGAGCATCGACGACCGGCCGACCTGGCGCGTGGTCAGTGGCGGGTCGCGACGCTACCTCGACGCCATGTCGGCGCCCTACCGTGACGCCATCCGGCTATCGAGCCCGGTCGAGTCCATCCGCCGGCTGCCGGGACGCGTCCAGGTGCACCTGGCGGACGGCGATTCGGCGGCCTTCGACCACGTGTTTCTCGCCTGCCACAGCGACCAGGCGCTGGCCATGCTCAGCGATCCCTCCCAGGCCGAGGAGAGCATTCTCGGCGCCCTGCCCTACCAGCGAAATCTCGCCGTGATGCACACGGACATCCGCAAGCTGCCGAGGAACCGGCGCGCCTGGGCGGCCTGGAACTACCACGTTCCGGCCACGAACCACGGCGCGGTGGGCGTCACCTACAACATGAACATGCTCCAGGGGCTGGATTGCGACGAGACCGTGCTGGTGACGCTGAACGACGTCGACGGCATCGACCCTTCGCGCGTGATCGGCACCATGCATTATGATCATCCCCTGTTCACCGTCGCCGGCACGGCGGCGCAGAAGCGACACGGGGAACTCAACGGGGTGCGCAACACCTGGTACTGCGGCGCCTACTGGCGGCACGGCTTTCACGAGGACGGCGTGGCCACGGCACTCGCCGCCACCCGGCAATTCAGGGAACACCATGAGTCCGAACAGCTGCATCTACGCAGGGCGAGTTAGGCATCGCCGGTTCAGTCCGGTACCGCATTCGTTCGGCTACCGCCTGTTCATGCTGTATCTCGATCTCGGCGAGCTCGACGAGGTGTTCGAGGGGCGCTGGATGTGGTCGACGCGGCGCGCGGCGCCCGCCCGCTTTCGACGCGACGACCACCTCGGCGACCCGGCGCTGAGCCTCGATACCGCGGTGCGCGACCGTGTCGAGTCGCATACCGGCAGGCGGCCCGGCGGACCCGTTCGACTGCTCACTCACCTGCGTTACTTCGGCTATTGCTTCAACCCGGTGAGCTTTTATTATTGCTACGACGAAGGCGGCGACCGCGTGTCGAGCATCGTCGCCGAGGTCAACAACACGCCCTGGGGCGAACGCCACGTCTACGTCCTCGACGACGCCGGCGGCGGCGCCGCCACCGGGCGCCGGCACGACGTGCGCAAGCAGTTTCACGTCTCGCCGTTCATGCCCATGGACATCGATTACGACTGGCGCTTCGGCGAGCCCGGCGAACGGCTCGCGGTGCACATGCAGAACTTTCGCCGCGGCCAGAAGGTATTCGACGCCACGCTCGATCTCGAACGACGACCCATCGACGGGCGTACACTGGCGGGCACGCTGGCACGACAGCCCCTGATGACCGCACGCGTCACCGCGGCGATCTACTTCCAGGCGCTGCGCCTGATGCTCAAGCGCGTGCCGTTTCACGACCATCCGGGCGCGCGACATTCGACCCAGACCGCGGACCATCCATGAAAGACACCTCAGCCATCGCATCCACTTCCGGCACACCGGCCGCGCCGGCCTCGCGCCTGGAACGCCTTGCCCGCCGCGCGCTGTTCGCCCGGCTCGAAGGGCTCCGGGACTGCCGGCTTTCGATCGTCGACGGCGGCGAGCGCTTCGAGTTCGGGCAAGGCGAGAGCGATCTGGCGGCCACCATCATCGTCCACGACCCGGCCCTTTACGCCGATATCGTCGGGCGCGGCAGCGTCGGCGCGGGCGAGTCGTACATGAGCGGCTGCTGGAGCACCAACGACATGGTGGCGCTGGTGCGCATCTTCGTGCGCAACCTGTCGCTGCTCGATCGCATGGAAGGCGGCCTCGCCGCACTGGCGGCGCCGGCGCGGAAGGTATTCCACTGGCTCAATCGCAATTCCCGCCGGGGCAGCCGGCGCAACATCGCGGCGCACTACGACCTCGGCAACGACATGTTCGAGTTGTTTCTCGATCGCAACCTGATGTATTCGAGCGCGGTGTACGAGAGCGACGACATGGACCTGGAGGCAGCCTCCGACGCCAAGCTCGAACGCATCTGTCGCAAGCTGGCGCTGAAGCCCGACGACCACGTGCTGGAGATCGGTACCGGCTGGGGCGGATTCGCGATCTACGCGGCATCGCGCTTCGGCTGCCGGGTCACCACCACGACCATTTCGCGCGAGCAGCACGACCTCGCCCGCCGGCGCATCGAGGCGGCCGGCCTCGGCGACCGCATCACGCTGCGCCTGGACGACTACCGCGACCTCGACGGGCGCTACGACAAGCTGGTGTCCATCGAGATGATCGAGGCCATCGGCCATCGCTACATGCCGTTGTTCTTCGAGCGCGCCGGCGCGCTGCTGAAAGAGGACGGCATGATGCTGCTGCAGGCGATTACCATCGCCGACCAGCGCTACCGCCAGGCATTGCGATCGGTGGACTTCATCCAGCGCCATATCTTCCCCGGCAGCTTCCTGCCATCGGTCACGGCGCTGGCCGGCGCGGCGACCGCCGCCAGCGACCTGAGGATCTTCCACCTGGAAGACATCGGTCCGCACTATGCGCGCACGCTCGCGGATTGGCGCCAGCGCTTCCTGTCGCGCGTCGCCCAGGTGCGCCGGCTCGGCTACCCCGACCCGTTCGTGCGCATGTGGGAGTTCTACCTGTGCTACTGCGAGGGCGGCTTCACCGAGCGCGCCATCGGCGACGTGCAGATGCTGCTGGTAAAGCCGGGCTGCCGGCGCGACAGCCTGGTCCCCGCGTTGTAACCGCGGTCGCCCGCCACCGCCGGCGTATAATCGCTGCCCGTCAGTGACAACGGACGGGAACAACAACAATGACGACCGGATTCCGGCGCACCGTCGCCGTTCTGTTCACCCTGTGCGCCGCGATCTGCGGCTTCGCCGCCGGCGCCTGGCTCGGGGCACGATTCCTGGTGCCGCCGGGCAGCGGCCTCGCGGGGCCGGCCATCGTGCTCGGCTACGGCGTGGTCGGTGCGGTCGCGGCGCTGATCGTGGGCATCGTCGCCGCGTGGCGCCTGAAAGGTCGGGCCTTCCATCTCGCGGCCTGGCCGGTGATCGCGCTCGGCATCGTGCTCGGCGGCAGCGTCTCCTACGCCGTATTCAAGGCCGGTGAGGAACGCGACGCCTACCTGGCCGGCCAGCGCGCATCGCTGCCCGTGTTCGAACTCTCGCTGGCCGTGACCGGCACCGGCCCGGCGACGCTGCCCTTCACCCGCTTCGACTACGACGGCGATACCCACGAGTTCGGCGTCAGGGACACCGCCGGCGTCGCATGCGGCGGCAGCCTGTCGCCGACCAGCGAGGAAAAGCTCACGCTGCTGGTTGCGCTGCGCCAGGTAGAAGAACTGCTGGCACGAGAGGACGAACCCTGCGGCGACGCGGCGCAGGCGTCGCTACGCCTGGACTTCACGATCCGCGAGCACAAGCCACCCGACACCACGGGCGCGGTGGCGATCACCGAGGCCTGCCTGGCGCGACACGACGCGCTTTCCGGGGCCGTGGCCAGTATCGAGACGGTGTACGGGCAGCTCAGGCCGAATTGCCGCTAGCGTCCTTCGCCGCCGCCTGCTCGGCCGCGCGCAGGCGCACGGTCTGGATCTTGGCGCGCAGCGCTTCGAGTTCGCGCTCCTTTTCCCGGCACTGCTTTTCGAGTTTCTCGAGATGCTTGCTCGCATCGCGATGCAGCAGCCGCTCGATGGCGCTGAGCGCGACCAGCGCCTGGTAGACCCGCAGCAGCAGGCTGCGCATGCGGTACACGCGCAGTAGCTTGCCGGCACGCGCCACGCGAAAGGCGCGCACCACCTGGATGCCGCGCAGGAAGGCAATCAGCGGCAGCAGGATGATGAGCAGGTTGAGCCAGTTGCGCTTGGCATAGGCGATCTTTTCCTCCGCCACCGACAGCATGACCACGTATTCCAGCGCGAAGGCGAACCAGATGAAGGCGGCGCTGAACTCGAGCGTCAGGCTGAGCCCGTCCACCTCGGCGACGCGGTCCTTCATCAGGAACTCGATGCCCAGCAGCGGCAGGATCATCAGCGCGATGACCAGCATCGGAATGGTGGCGAGTTCGTCGAGGTGCTCGAACAGCGAACGGCCCTTGCGCCGCCAGCCAAGGCGCGGCAGCCAGATCCATCCGCTCTCGACGAAAGTCGAGTAGCCCATGCGAAACGGCGGCAGCGCGCTGACCAGGAAGAACCTTTTCACATTGCCGGGCAAACGCCGGTTCAGCAGCAGGCCGGCCAGCGCCTCGATCACGAAGGGAATCCAGATGACCAGCATGAGGCGGGCGGTGAAGCGCGAATCGTGTTCGAGAATCTGCGTGGAGTTCCACCACTGCACCACCACCGCCAGCACCGACAGGTAGCCGATGGCGGCGAAGAACATGATGGCGGCGTGCAGCGAACCCGCCGACGGCGATTCGATGGCGCCCGGACGATCGACGGTGGACATGTCGCTCGGCGCCGTCAACGAGGACGAATCAGGTCGACCAGGTGAGCGCCATCCCTGCCATCGACGCGTCCGCCGTGGTGACCGATCACCGCGATGTTGGCGGTGGTGAACAGCTTGCCTTTCCGGGTCCTGCCGATGTCGTCGCCGCACAGGTGCACGAGCAGCTCCTCCAGACCCGGGTTGTGACCGACGAGCATGAGCGAATCGCAGTCCTCGTGCTCATGACACAGCGCGAGCAGGCGGTCTAGATCGGCGAGGTAGAGGGTGTCGTCGAAGCGCAGGCGGTCCAGGCGCCAGCCGGTCTGAAGGAACACGCGCTCGACGGTCTGCCTCGCGCGCAGTGCCGGCGAGCTGACGACGCGCTGCGGCGGCGCGCCACGCTTCTTGAGCACCTGGCCCATGTCCACCGCCGCCCGCCGGCCGCGCTTGTTCAGCGGACGGTCGAAGTCGCTGTCGGCGCCACTTTGCCAATCCGACTTGGCATGGCGCATGAGGATGAGTTGTTTCACGATGCGATCAAAAGGCGCGACGGTACCCGCGCCATGTTACAGAATCGTTCAACGGGCGGACAAGTGCGCGGCCAGCGTCGCCGCCGATTCCACTATAATGCCCGCTCGATACCAACCGGAGCGAATCCCATGTCGGTCCATTCCGGCCCACGCAAGGTCTCCATCAACACGCTCATGAACATCAAGCGCGAGGGCGGCAAGTTCTCGTGCCTGACCGCCTACGACTTCTGCAGCGCCCACAGCGTCAGCGCCGCGGGCGTTGAGGTGATCCTGATCGGCGACTCGCTGGGCATGGTGGTGCAGGGTCATGACAGCTCGCTGCCCGTGACCATCGAGGACATGGCCTACCACGTACGCTGCGCCCGGCGCGGCAACCAGGGATCGCTGCTGATGGCGGACCTGCCCTTCATGAGCTACTACTCCGAGCAGAAGACGCTCGAAAGCGCCGCCATACTGATGCGCGACGGTGCGCAGATGGTCAAGCTCGAAGGCGGCGCCTGGCTGTCCGAGTCCACCCGGCTGCTCACCGAGCGCGGCATCCCGGTCTGCGCGCACATGGGCCTGACGCCGCAGTCGGTGAACCACCTCGGCGGCTACCGGGTGCAGGGTCGCGACCCCAACAAGGCACAGGAGATCATCGACGAGGCGAAGATCCTCGAACAGGCCGGTGCGAGCCTGCTGCTGCTCGAGTGCGTTCCCGTGGAACTCGGCCGACGGGTTTCCGAAGCCCTGGCAGTCCCGGTCATCGGCATCGGCGCCGGACCGCACACGGACGGCCAGATCATGGTCTGGCACGACCTGCTCGGCCTGTACCCGGGCAAGCCCGCCAAGTTCGTGAAGAACTATCTCGCCGCCACCGGCGGCAGCGTCACCGACGCCATCCGCGCCTTCGACCAGGCCGTCAAGGACGGCTCGTTCCCCGCCCCGGAACACTGCTACGAGTGAACGGCGCGGCCGCGCTCCCTGAAACCCCGACCGGCATTGAGCGACAATGATTGACCTGTATACGTGGTCGACCCCGAACGGCCGAAAGATCTCCATCTGCCTGGAAGAACTGCAGCTGCCCTACCAGGTGATCCCGATCGACATCGGCCAGGGCGAGCAGCACGAGGCCGCGTTCCTGCGCGTGAGCCCGAACAACAAGATCCCGGCCATCGTCGACCACGACACCGGCATGACGCTCATGGAATCGGGCGCCATACTGATGTACCTGGCGGAGAAGACCGGCCGCCTGATTCCGTCGGATAGCGACCAGCGCTATCGCATGCTGGAGTGGCTGATGTGGCAGATGGGCGGACTCGGTCCGATGGTCGGACAGGCCCACCACTTTCTAAAGAACAACCCGGGCCAGAGCGAGTACTCGGAGAAGCGCTACCACGCCGAGGCCGAGCGCCTCTACGGCGTGCTCGATCGCCGGCTCGAGGAGCGCGAGTTCGTGGTATCCGAGTTCAGCATCGCCGACATCGCCATCTGGCCGTGGATCTCGCGATTCGAGTGGCACCAGGTGGACATCAACGCCTTCGCCAACGTGCGCCGCTGGTACCTGCAGCTGGCCGCGCGTCCGGCGTTTCAGGCGGGCTACGACGTGCCCGCCCGTGGCCTCGACATCCCGCTGCCGCCGGACGTCGACTGACGCCGGGCGGCCCCGGGCTGCTCGTCACACGCCGCCCGTTACGCCGCCTTGATGGCCTCGAGCACCTTCTGCGGGTGGTCGGCGGCTTTCGGCACCTTCTTCCAGTGCCTGACCACCTTGCCGTCCGGGCCGACCCAGACGGTGGAGCGGATCACGCCGACCTTCTTGAAGCCGTACATCATCTTTTCGCCCCAGGCGCCGTAGGTCTCCATGACCTTGCGGTCGGGGTCGCTGAGCAGCGTGAACGGCAGCTTGTACTTGCCGATGAACT
>JAUIDF010000162.1 GCA_030429125.1 Gammaproteobacteria bacterium
GTGACATGGAGTACCAGCCGATACCGAGCATGCCGAGCAGATAGATCCCGAACTGCGTGTACGTGAGTACCATGACGCCTCCTCCTGATTTTAGTGGTAATGCGCGGCCCGGACTCTTCCCGGACCGGTGAGTCAATCGACCGACGCCAGCAGGCTCGCGTTACCGCCGGCGGCGGTGGTGTCAATGCACAGGTGACGCTCGATGACGTAACGCTCGGGCGCAATCACCTGGTTTTCCAGCGAGACGATTGCGCCGGCCCTCGAGGCCAGCGCGACTCGCAGGTCTCGCGCCCAGTCCGAGATGCCGGCGGCCGCCACCGCCGCGATACCGTTGATCGTCGCGAGCGATTCCACTTCGATCGTGCCGTCGAAGGCCGCGAGCGGAGCGCCCGCATCGATCAGGGGCCGGGCAGGTTTCACCACGTCGGGCGCGGCAATGATGACCGGGCAGCCCGCACCGAGCGCCTGTGCCGCCTGCGCCAGCGCGATCTCGGCAGTCGGACCGAGACAGAGAACCGCTCCTTTCGGGTACAGGCTCAACCGGTTGCTCTCGCCGGTCGGCCCGGGCAACGTCTGGGGGGTCGAGTCGAAGGCCGCGGTCTCCGCCAACGCCTTGCGAACCACTGTGCCAGAGCCGGCGAGCGCCTTGCGCAACACCGCCACCCGGTCGGGGCGGGCCGACCAGTTGCGCGCGTCCAGTCTCTCCAGCGCGGATTCGATCTCTTGCGCGCTGACGGTTACATCCGTGGACGGCGCCGGCAACGTCACCGGCTCGGCGCCGCGGCGAAAGCGTTCGACGTAATGAGGCCCGCCGGCCTTGGGCCCGGTGCCGGACAACCCTTCGCCGCCAAACGGCTGCGACCCCACGATCGCGCCGATCTGGTTACGGTTGACGTAGGCATTGCCCACGTGGAGGCGCTCCACGATCTGCTGCACGCGGTCATCGATGCGCGTGTGCAAACCGAATGTCAGCCCGTAACCACGGGCGTTGATGTCGTCGACGATCCTGTCGATCTCGGCGGCCCGGAAGCTCGCGACGTGCAGCACCGGGCCGAAGATCTCGCGCTCCATGTCGGCGATACCATCGACGGCGATCACCGCCGGCGACACGAATGTGCCACCCGTCGGTACCGCGAGTTTCTTCAACACCCTGCCCCTGGCCTCGTGATCCTCGATATAGGCACTGATGTCCTTTTGTGCATCGGCGTCGATGACCGGTGATACATCCGTGTCGGGCGCCCAGGGATCGCCGATCGTCAAGGCTTCCATCGCGCCGTACAGCATGTCGAGCAGGCGGTCGCGCGCTTCCTCCTGCACGTACAGCAGTCGCAGCGCCGAGCAGCGCTGCCCCGCCGACTGGAAAGACGAGATCAGGATGTCGCGAACCGCCTGTTCGGGCAGCGCGGTGCTGTCGACGATCATCGAGTTGAGACCACCGGTTTCCGCGATCAGGACCGCATCGGGTCCGGCATTGCGTGCCAGCGCCTGGTGAATGATGCGCGCGACCTCGGTCGACCCGGTGAAGCAGACACCGGCAATCCTCGAATCGGCGGTGAGTGGCCCGCCCACCGTCGGGCCGTCGCCGGGAAGCAGTTGCAGCACCGCGTCGGGCAAGCCGGCCTCGCGCATCAGCTCGACCGCGCGTGCGGCAATCACCGGTGTCTGCTCGGCCGGCTTGGCGAGCACCGCGTTGCCCGCGGCCAAGGCAGCCGCAACCTGCCCGCTGAAGATGGCCAATGGGAAGTTCCACGGGCTGATGCAGACGAAGACACCGCAGGGTCGTCCCGGCATTTCCTCTTCCAGGCGCTCCGCCTCGTTGGCGTAATAGCGCAGGAAGTCGACCGCTTCGCGGACTTCGGCGATGCCGTCGAGGATCATCTTGCCCGCCTCTCGCGACGCGATCGCGGTCAACTCGGCGACGTGCTCCTCGTACAGGTCGGCGACACGCCGCAACAACGCGGCTCGCTCCGCCACCGGCGTCGCCGACCATTGCTCGAAACCGCTGCCGGCGGCGTCGAGGGCATGCGCCACTTCATCGGCTGTCGCATCCCACACCTCGGCGACTACGCGATCGGCGTCGGCCGGTGACGTGACCTTGCGCACTTCGCCCCGGGGCGCGGGATTCCCGGCCAGCATGGGCGCCGCTCGCCAGACATGGTCGGCAAAATGTTCCCTCGCCTCGAGCAGCGGCGTGATCGAGGCCGGCTCGTTGATGCGGAATCCTCTAGAGTTCCGGCGCCCGGGGGCGAACAGGTCAAGCGGCATGCGTATGGCCGGATTGGCGATTGCCCCACCAAGCGCTTCGACCTCGGCGACCGGGTCGCGCGTAATCTGTTCCGGCGGTATATCCTCGTCCACCACCTGGTTGACGAACGAACTGTTTGCGCCGTTCTCGAGCAGGCGCCGCACGAGATAGGCCAACAGGTCCTGGTGCGCACCGACTGGCGCGTAGATGCGGCAATGGGCACCGTGCGTGCTTCGCACGATCTGGTGCAGCGATTCTCCCATGCCGTGCAGGCGCTGGAACTCGAAACTGTCGAGGTCGTCGCCCGCCAGCTCGAGCACCGCCGCGCACGTGTGCGCGTTGTGCGTCGCGAACTGGGGATAGATCCGGTCGCGCCGATCGAGCAGCATCTGCGCGCAGGCCATGTAGCTGACGTCCGTGTTGATCTTGCGCGTGAATACCGGAAAGCTGGCCACGCCCAACTCCTGCGCCAGCTTGATCTCGGTATCCCAGTACGCACCCTTGACTAGCCGCACCATGATCCTGCGGTCGTATCGTTCGGCGAGACCGTAGAGGGTCTCGATCACGGGCGCCGCCCGCTTGCCGTAGGCCTGGACGACGATACCGAGCCCGTTCCAGCCGGCGAGTGCCGATTCGGCCATGATGGCCTCGATGACGTCGAGTGACAGGTCGAGGCGATCCTGCTCTTCCGCATCGATGTTGAAACCGATATTCGCGGCGGCGGCGTGCGCACGTCACCCTTGGCCTGCTTCGCGATGGCATCGATCGCGCGCGCGTAGGCCGCGTGATAGCGGATCGCATCGGCATCGGTACGCGCCGCTTCGCCCAGCATGTCGTATGAATAGGTGTAGCCGTCGCGCTCGTATTCGCGGGCATTGCGCATGCCCTCCTCGATGGTCTGGCCGAGCACGAATTGGCGGCCGAGCAGCTTCATGGCCTGCCCCACCGCGGTGCGCACGACGGGCTCTCCCGCACGCCGGATCAGGCCGCGCAATGCGGCGGCCGGCTTTCGAGGATCGTCGTCGAGGACCTTCCCGGTCAGCATCAATGCCCAGGTCGACGCATTGATGAGCGGGGACGACGACTTGCCAAGATGGGCCCCCCAGTCGGACGGCTCGATCTTGTCCTGGATCAGGTCATCGATGGTTTCCGCGTCCGGCACCCGCAGCAATGCCTCGGCAAGGCACATCAGGCCGACGCCTTCGTCCGTGGACAAGCCGTACTCCGCGAGGAAGCTTTCCATCATCGACGGCGACGTTTCGTTGCGCACGCGCTCGACGATCCTCGCGCCGGCCGCGGCAATGGCGTCGCGCTCCGCCTTGCCGAGGCGCAGAGAGGAGACCAGGTCGCGTACGACCGTTGCTTCATCAGCGGTGTAGTAGCGTCGGACGGCGGCGCGAAAATCCACGTCGCCCGCGACAGGCTTCTGCGACGTGCTCATGCCTGCAAACCTCGCGTCGCGGCGCTCGGGTTGGGCCGCGGCCCTTCATGGCGCGGGTCGCAGGGATCTCCCGTCGATTCACTCGCGGGAAGGGGCGGCGCGGAAGATTGTCCGGAAATCACGATTGTCACCTCCTGGGCGAATGGCGGCGACGCCAGCCCGGGAGGCGGGGTCGAACGGCCAACTCGCATCTGATGCTTGCCGCTCGATGGTAACTGATTCATGGACGCTTATCATTCACCCCGGGTGAAGATTCATGATGGGCCAGCCGGATCGGCGACGTGCGTCGCGATACGCTCCCCGGGATGATATATTGGGGTGTGGTCAACCGGTTGCGCGTCCTGCATCGGGTGCAGCGCCCAAACGTGCGATCGACGAACGATCAACGGCAGGGCGTGCCCGTGACGTGCACGGAACCTGGCAGACAGCGGATGTCATCGTACTGCGCGAACCCTGAATCGACAGCCCGGCAGTATCCCGATGGGGCACCATTTCCTCGCCGACATTCTTGCGCTGCTGGCAATCGCCGTTGTTTTCGTCGGCGCTTTCCGGCGATTGAACCTGCCCTCCCCTCTCGGTTATCTCTGTGCCGGCATCGTCGTCGGGCCCAATGCGCTCGGCTGGTTTGACGACAACGAGATCGCACATCTGCTGGGGGAAATCGGTGTGGCTTTTCTCCTGTTCGCCATCGGGCTGCATTTTTCCGTGTCGCGCTTTCTCTCGATGCGTCGCGTGCTCCTCGGTCTCGGCGGCGCCCAGGTCGCGGCCGGTACGGTCACCGGCGCCGTCATCGCGTGGTGGCTGGGTATCGAATGGGCGGCGGCAATCATTGTCGGCGGCGCGCTGGCGATGTCGTCGACCGCCGTCGTGGTCAAGCAGCTGACCGACCAGTTCGAGATTCAGTCCCGGCACGGTACCTTTTCCCTCGGTATCCTGCTGTTCCAGGACCTCGCGGCCGTACCGTTCCTGGTCATGATTCCGATCCTGGCGAGCGGCGACGGCGGCGGACTCTGGATGGCGCTTGCCGTTGCCGTGGTCAAGGGACTGCTCGCACTGGCGGTGATGCTGGTGTTCGGACGACTGGTCCTTCAGCGGTTGTTTCACGAAGTCGCCCGGGCCGACTCCGTGGAGCTGTTTACGCTGACCGTCCTGCTCGTGTCCCTGCTCGCCGCCTGGCTGACGAGTCTGCTCGGCCTGTCACTGGTGCTCGGCGCCTTCCTTGCCGGCATGATGCTGAGCGAGACGGCGTACCGGCACCAGATCGACGCCGAGTTGCGGCCGTTCAGGGATATTCTGCTCGGCCTGTTCTTCATCGTGGTCGGAATGGCGTTGGACGTTTCGGTCCTGCCGTCGATCTGGCCGTGGGTGCTGTTGCTCGTCGTCGGTCTGACAGTCGGCAAGGGCGGCCTGATCGCACTGTTGACGTGGCGCCATGATGCAGACCGGGTGACGGCGCTTCGAACCGGTATCATTCTCGGACATGGCGGCGAGTTCGGCCTGGCGTTGCTGGCGCTGGCACTCGGCACCGGTCTGCTCGACGCCGGCGACAGTCAGCCGATACTGGCCGCCATCGTCGTCTCGATGCTGGTCGCACCGTTGCTGATTCGTCATCACCGGTCCCTCGTCGAGCGACTCCTGCCATCAGCTCCCTTGCCGAATGTCGACCTCGAGGAAATCACCGACGCCGCGCGCGAGATCAACGGACACGTGATCATCTGCGGGTACGGGCGTGTCGGCGAACAGGTGGCTCGCCTGCTGTCGAGCGAAGGCATCGACCATATCGCCCTCGAAATCGATCCGGCCCGGGTCAGGCAGGCCGGGCGAGACGGCGTCGACGTGTTTTACGGCGATCCCGCGCGACCCGAGATATTGAGAGCCGTTGGCGTCGAGCGCGCCAGTGCCGTGGTGATCAGTTTTGCCGACGACCCGGTCGCCGCCGCCATCGTTCGCACCGCAAGGGCCATCGGGCGCGAATTGCCGATACTCGTACGCAGCGAAGACGAGCGCAGCATCGATCCGATGATCGACGCGGGCGCCACCGAGGTCGTTCCCGAATCCCTCGAGACGAGCCTGATGCTGACGACGAACCTGATGCTGGCGCTCGGCAGGCCCGTCGATCGGGTCGACGAGATGGTGCGCGGCATACGCAGTCGTCGCATCGACCCGAACAAGACGGGATAAAGACGAGACCGTCGCGACCAGCGAGCGGCGCGCGCGACCGGCGCCGACAAGGCCTGCGAACCATCCGGGCCGCATCCACCGCGGAACCGGCGACGTGCAGGCATGTTCAGCCGTACAACCAGGAGACGATCATGACCGCCGCGGCGATGCCGGCGGCGTCCGCGGTCAGAGCCGCGGCGAGGGCGTGCCGAATGCGCCGGACCTGGACGGCGCCGAAGTAGACCGCGAGCACATAGAACGTGGTCTCGGTGGATCCCTGGAAGGTAGACACGAGGTAACCGATGTAGCTGTCCGGGCCGATGGCGGGATCCTGGATGATGGACGCCAGCACGCCGTAGGCGCCAGAGCCCGACAGTGGCCGCAGCAACGCCATGGGCAATGCCTCCCCCGGCAGGCCGAGCGGAGCGGTCAGTATCGACAGCGGCGTGATCAGCAATTCCAGCGCCCCGCTCTCGCGCAGCATGCCCACGGCGACGAGTATGGCGACGAGATAGGGAATGATGCGCAGGGCCACGGAAAACCCGTCGCGGGCACCTTCGACGAACACCTCGTAGACCCGCACCCGTCGCGCGGCGCCGAAGCACAACAGCACGACCATCAGTCCGGGGATGATCCACGGCGAGATGGCACGACCATAGGCTACCGTCAGGGGCACCAGCGCGGCGACGCCAACCAGCACGGTGAGGGACACCCAGAGGGGATAGCCGGGCGGCGCCTCGGCGGGCCACGCGTCCAGTTCCCGGGAATCATCGGCTTCGCTATCGGCGCCGAGCGGCGAGTCGTCGACCGTTTTTTCCGGTCGGGAAGCGACGGCCGGGGACGGCCACCGGCGCTGCAGCCACTTGGCCATGACGATGGCGACGGTGGTGGAACAGATCGTCGCCAGCAGCGTGGTTGGCACGATGCCCGCGGGATCCGAGGAGCCCGCCGCCGCGCGCAGGGCGATGACGCCGGTAGGCAGCAGCGTCACGCTGGACGTGTTGATGGCGAGAAACAGCACCATGGCGTCGGTCGCCGTCCCCTTGTGCGGGTTCAAGCGGTCGAGTTGCTGCATGGCGCGGATGCCGAACGGCGTGGCGGCATTTCCGAGGCCAAGCACGTTGGCCGACATGTTGAGGATCATTGCCCCCATGGCAGGGTGTTCTGGCGGCACGTCCGGAAACAGGCGCGTCAGCAGCGGCCGTAATGCACGGGCGATGATGGTGAGCAGACCGCCCGCCTCGGCGACCTTCATCAGCCCGAGGAACAGGGCCATGACGCCGACCAGTCCGATGGCAAGCGTCACCGAGGCCTCGGCGGAATCGATGATGCCGAGCCCCAGCGATTCCATCGGCGAGGGAACATCGGCGGCGACTTCCGTCGGCGGTACGTAGGTCAATTGCCGCCACGCCGCGACGGCGAACGCCGTTACCACCAGCACGAGAAACACGACGTTCACGGCGAGCCCCGCGGATTCTCGTCGGCGCGCTCACTCATGCGCGACGCCGGTCAGGATTCCTTCTCCGCGTCGTGCGTACCGGCCTTGCGCAGCATCTCCATCGGAAACGGGAAGAAGATCGTCTGGTTTTTTTCGTGCGACATGTCGGCCATGGTCTGCAGGTAACGCAGCGTCACGGCGTCCTTCTCCCTGCTCAGTATCCCCGCCGCCTCGGTCAGCTTGTGCGACGGGTTCGTGAAGATCCTTTCGGTCTTGCCGACCTCGATCAGCTTACCCAGGTGGAAATACGCGGTACGCTGGGAGACGCGCGCCGCCTGCTGCATCGAGTGCGTGACGATCACGATCGCATAGTTCTGCTTCGGCCTGTCGGGCAATGGCGCGAATCATGCTCTCGTCCAGATCCACGTGCTTGATCTCCACGTTGGCCACCTTGATGCCCCAGGCATCGGTGTGCTTGTCCAGGATCTGCTGGATGTCCAGGTTCAGCCGGTCGCGCTCGGCCAGCATCTCGTCGAGTTCGTGCTGACCGAGAACCGAGCGCAGCGTCGTCTGCGCCAACTGGCTGGTCGCGGCATGGAACTCCTCCACCTGGATGATGGCCTTCTCGGGATCGACCACCCGGTAGTAGACCACGGCGTTCACCTTCACCGAGACATTGTCCTGGGAAATGACATCCTGTGACGGCACGTCGAGCACCCGAGTCCTCAGGTCCACGCGAACCATCTGCTGAATCGGGGGAACGATGAGAATCAGGCCCGGACCCTTGACGGTCTGGAACCGACCGAGAAAGAACACCACGCCGCGCTCGTACTCGCGCAGGATGTTGATGACCAGGAAGGCAATCGCCAGTACCGCGGCGATGCCGACGATCCAGGCCGGGTTGATGGGAAAACTCATGACTCG
>JAUIDF010000163.1 GCA_030429125.1 Gammaproteobacteria bacterium
AGGCTCCATTCGACGATCCAACCGGCACCGCCGGTGCCGTGATCGCCGCTCAAAGGCCGTTGCTCTATCCGGTTGAGCTACGGGCGCGTGCATTCGCCTCGGCACGCGCCTGCCGGGGACTGGTCGGGGTAGAGGGATTTGAACCCCCGACACCCTGCTCCCAAAGCAGGTGCGCTACCAGGCTGCGCTATACCCCGCCTCACGCCCCGCTGGACCCAAGAGCCGGCGGCGCCTGCGCCAAGGGCGGGGAATATACGCGCCACGCCGGTGGGCGTCAACGACGCGAAAGGCGGAAAATCCCGTCATGACGGGCTTTTTCCGCGCCAGTGCCCGTCGACACCCGGCTTGCTTGAAATCACGGCACGGCTCCCCATAAAAGCCTGCAAAACCGTTCCCCAGGCTACGTTGTCGCCGCGACGCGCCGCGCCCCCGACGCCGCGCACGGTCGACCGCGCGCCCAACGCCCGAGAAAAGGAGTCACACCACCGCCATGAGCCAACCGGTCAAGCACGATTTCCAGGCCGAGGTGAAGCAGATTCTTCACCTGATGATCCACTCCCTGTACTCGAACAAGGAAATCTTCCTGCGCGAGCTGATCTCCAACGCCTCCGATGCCTGCGACAAGCTGCGCTTCGCGTCCCTGACCGACGCGTCGCTGATGGAGGACGGGGCCGAACTGGCCATCGACGTCTCCTTCGACGAGAAAAAGTCCACCGTGACCCTCTCCGACAACGGCATCGGCATGGATCACGACGAGGTGATCGCCAACATCGGCACCATCGCCCGCTCCGGCACCCGCGAGTTCGTCGAGGCGATGAGCGGCGAGACGAAGAAGGATGCCCAGCTCATCGGCCAGTTCGGCGTCGGTTTCTACAGCGCCTTCCTGGTGGCGCGAAAGGTGGTGCTGACGACTCGCAAGGCCGGCCTGTCCGCATCCGAGGGTGTCAAGTGGACTTCCGAGGGCGCCGGCGACTACACCATCGCGCCCGTCGAGCGAGCGGAACGAGGCACGACGATCACCCTGTACCTGCGCAAGGACGCATCGGAGTTCGCCGACGGATGGAAACTGCGCAGCATCATCTCCAAGTACTCCGAGCATATCTCGCTGCCGATCCGCATGCCGAAGATGGCCACCGGCGGGGAGGGAGATGACGAGCCCGAAGCGAAGGACGCACAACCCGAACGGGTCAACAAGGGCGCCGCGCTGTGGGCCCGACCGCGCAACGAGATTACCGAGGACGAGTACAACAATTTCTATACCACGCTCAGCTACGACCCCGAGCCGCCGCTGCTGACGCTGCACAACAAGGTCGAGGGCAAGCTCGAGTACACCTCGCTGCTTTACGTGCCGGCCAAGGCGCCGTTCGACCTGTGGGACCGCGAACGACGCCACGGCGTGAACCTGTACGTGAAGCGGATCTTCATCATGGACGACAGCGAGCACCTGATGCCGCCGTACCTGCGCTTCGTACGCGGCGTGGTCGACGCCGCCGACCTGCCGCTGAACGTGTCACGCGAGCACTTGCAGAAAAACCCCGGCATCGACCGGATTCGTGGCGGCTCGGTGAAGAAGATCCTCGGCGAGTTGCGCAAGCTGGCCGGCAACGAGCCCGAGAAATATGCCGGGTTCTGGTCCGAGTTCGGACGCGTCCTGAAGGAAGGCGTGGTCGACGACCCTGACAACAAGGACCGCATCGCCGAACTGCTTCGCTTCGCGTCGACCAGCGAAGACGAGCAGAAAGTATCGCTGAAAGACTACGTGGCGCGAATGAAGGACGGTCAGAAGTCGATCTACTTCATCACCGCCGACAGCCATGCCGCTGCGAAGGAATCGCCGCACCTGGAGATCTTCCGCAAACAGGGGATCGAGGTGCTGCTGCTCAGCGACACCATCGACGAGTGGCTGGTCAACCATCTCACCGAGTTCGACGGCAAGGCGCTGAAGTCGGTGGCCAAGGGCGCGGTGCCCGACGACGAACTGCCCGAACCGGAAGAGGAAAAGAAGGCGCACGAGGCGAAGTCCGAGTCCTACAAGGGGCTGACCGCGGCGATACGAGAAAAGCTCGACGGCCGGGTCAAGGACGTCAGGCTGTCGAAACGACTGACCGACTCGCCCGCCTGCCTGGTGGCGGACGAGGACGACCTCGGCGGCAACCTGCAGCGCATCCTGCAGGCCGCCGGCCAGAACGCGCCGGAATTCAAACCGATTCTCGAGCTCAACCCGGACCATGCCCTGATCGAGGGGATCTCGCCGGACTCGCCGGAACTCGAGGACTGGGCCCACGTCCTGCTCGATCAGGCGACGCTCAGTGAAGGCGCGCCGCTCAAGGAGCCGGCCGCCTACGTCCGGCGCATCAACAAGCTGCTGGCGGCACGCAACGTCGACGCGCCGGCGGCCTGACCGGTCCGGCGGGACCACCCGGCGTCACCGGGGGCGCGGGTCGGCGGCCCGCGCCGCGCCTAGTCCGGTTCGTAGAGGTCGAAGCACTCGCCCAGCAGCGCGGTGGCGTAGCTGCCGCGTCCCAGCTCGAAACTGATCTCGAGTTCGTCCGTCCCGCGCCAGTGCCACTTCAGCTGCCGCGCCAGGGCCCGCAGCGCGCGGCGCTCCATGGTGAATCCGCGCGCTTCGAGCAGGCGGCAGTCGTCGGCGTGGCCGGCAAGCATCGATCGTTCGCGAGACGCCAGCGCCGGCGGCAAGTCGTCGGCGCCCAGTCCCCACAACGGACCGCTGACGTGCACGTCGCCCTCGTCCAGCCTCGCCTCGAGTGCTTCGTCCGGCAAGACCGCTGCGAAGAAACTTCGCGTTCCGTCCAGCAGCATCAGGTCGCCGGCAAGCGCCGTCCGCCAGCTCCCGTCCGTGACACGCGCCTTCAGTACTTCGTTGAACAACAGCGACCGCAGCGACGAAATCTCGATGCTGCGCGCCGCGTCCGCGCTTCGCCGGTAGTCGTCGGCGCCGAGCGCGCTGCGCGCCCGCGCCGCGTTGGCGCCGTCGCGACCGAAGCGTTGCGCGCCGAACCGGTTGGGAAAGCCGTGGCGGGCGATTTCAGCCAGGCGCCGGTCGACCGCGATCCGGTCGGCGGCGACGTCTCGAAGCACGATGACGAAGCGATTGCCCGCGTGGGCGCCGCGGCGCAACTTGCGATGGTGTTTGTGTGCCGCAAGCATCGCCAGGCCATCGGGCCAGTCGAGGGTGTCAGCGACGTTCCGGGGCTCGTTGGTAGGCACGGTGAAATACTGTACGGTGATGGCGTGACGGTCCTTGTGTCCGCACCAGCCGACGTCGCGCGCGCGGCAACCGAAGCGAGCGGCCAGCCAGCGCGCGACCGCCGCACTGTTCCATCCGTCCTGGCGAACGGCAAGCAACAGGTGTTGCCCGCTGCCGGACGGTTCGAAGGGCAGCAACTCCTCGACCACGAAATCCTCGTGACCGGCGCGAAGGCGCGCCGAGCCGAGCGCCGCACCGTGCGAAACCACCAGCCGCCCGTCCATGCCGGCCTGTTCAGCCCAATGATTAGCTGGTATCTTTCCGTCCAAAAGCGCCATCCGGTGTGTTCTACATCGAGGTTAGACAATGTACAAGGCAGGCAACAAGAACAACCACCTTATCCCGGTGCTCATCACGGCCACCCTGTCGGCTGCCATCGTGCCCTGGTCCACGGCATCGGCAGTCGAAACCCTGTTCGACGTGTCCGCCGGACCGCGCATCGACGAACTGCACTGGTCGTTCTCCGGCGAACCCGTCGGTCCCAACATCCTGTCCGAAGTCATCTGGCGCAGCGTCGACAGCGTCCAGATCGGAGCCGATTTTCGCGCCACCACCGACGGCGGCTTCGTGCTCGACGCCGGTATTGCCCTCGGCAAGATTTACGACGGTCGCGTCGAGGACTCTGACTACGCCGGCGACAATCGCACCGCGATCTTCTCGCGCAGCGAATCGGAGACCGTCGACGACGACGTCATCGACATCTCTCTTGCCGTGGGCCGCGCGTTTCCCGTCACCGATGCGGAGCGTACCGCCATCACGCCGATGTTCGGCGTCAGCTACCACGAACAGGATTTCCGCGTGAGCCGTGGCGACCGCCTCATCAGCGGTGCCGCGGCGACGACCGTACCCGTGGTGGACATTGCCGGCGCGAGCTACCAGGCCGAATGGTGGTCGACGTTCCTGGGCCTGCAGATCGAGCATCGCGGCAGCCAGTGGGATACCTGGGGCCGCGTGGAGTATCACAACGTCGACTACGAAGCGAGCGCGAACCTCGACGCCACGACCAACCCGGCGCAGCCCGACCGAATCAAGCAGAAGTCCGACGGCTCGGGCCCGGTGTACGAGATCGGCGCCCGCTATCGCTACAGTCGAAACCTCGCGTTCAGCGCCCGCTTCACGTGGTCCAACTGGGACACCGACAGCGGCACGCATCGCTCGATTTTCGCCGACGGCCGCGTGGCGGATACGGAACTCAATACCGCGCAGTGGGAACGCAACGCGGTGCTGCTGGGCGTTACGTTCATTTCCGAGTAACCCGCCCCGGCGCGCGCGGTCAGGCCGAGGCCCGCGCCGGTTCGTCTCGCGAATCGGTCACCCAGTCGAGTTCCCTGTCGCCGTCGTGAATGGGATTACCCTCCTTGTCCACGCAGTTGCGACCGAACACCACTGCCTCGTCGACGTCGGCTCGCGCCCCGAGACGACTGTACTCGAACAGGATGCTGCGCCGAATTCTGGCCCCGCCCTCGACCACGCAACCGTGGCCGATCCAGGTCGGACCGAGGATTTGCGCGCCGGCCATGATGTGTGAGCCGGCGCCGATGTAGACCGGCCCCTCGATGCGCACGTCGTTCCAGTCCACCTTGACGTTGAGTCCGCACCACACACCCGGAAACACCTCGGTGCCGGGCATTCGCACGTAATTCAACTGGCCCCGCATCAGTCGCTGGTTGGCTTCCCAGTAGTCGCTGAGACGGCCGATGTCGATCCAGCTGAACGGAATGTCGATGGCGTTGAACGGCAGGCCGGCCTGCAGAATGGCGGGAAAGAGCTGGCTGCCGATGTCGTACGCCACGCCCGCGGGGACGAGATCGAGCACGGACGGCTCGAAGATGTAGATACCGGTATTGACGAGGTTCGACCGCGCCTCCGATGCCGGCGGCTTTTCCTGGAACCCGGTGATGCGGCCGTCGGCGCCCGCCTCCACCACGCCGTAGCTGGATACCTGGTCCGGATCCACGCGTGCGACCACCAGCGAGGCCACCGCGCCCGACTGCCAGTGCTTGCGTACCGCCGTGGTCAGGTCGAGATCGATGAGCGCATCGCCGCAGACGACCAGGAACGTGTCGTCGAAGAAGCGGCCGAAATCATTGATGCGACGCATGCCGCCGGCGGAGCCCACCGGCTGTGCGAAGACATCGCCGTCGCGGATGTAGCCCTCGAAGGAATAGCCGATTTCCACGCCCCAGCGACGACCGTCGTTGAAATAGTTCTCGATGTTGGTGGCGAGATGACTGGTATTGACCATGATCTGGTCGAAGCCGTGCCGTGCCAGTTCCTCGACGAGGTACTCCATCACCGGCTTGCCGAGGATGGGAATCATCGGCTTGGGCAGCACCTGGGTGAGCGGGCGCAGGCGCGTGCCCTTGCCCGCGGCGAGAATCATGGCTTTCATCGGGGAATCGCCTCGAAACCGTCAGCGTTCGTATCGCGCCGCTCCTGCCCCCACGGCATCCAGTGGCGCACGCCGGACCGATTATAGGCGAATCGCACTCGATGGTGCGCCCACCAACCGGACGCACCATCGAGGCCGGCGCTCATGCCGCCGCGTCGGCCGATCCGTCCTGCGGCACTCGCCTGAATGCAAAGCCATCCTCGGCCGCATCCACTTCGATCACGTCGCCCGGCCCGAAGCGACCGGAGAGGATCTCCTCGGCAAGGCGATTCTCGAGGCCCGACTGGATCGCGCGCTTGAGCGGTCGGGCGCCGTAGACCGGGTCGAAACCGGCCGCGGCAAGCGCGTCGAGCGCGGCATCGGTGAGCCTGAGTTCCATCTCGCGCTCGCGCAGGCGCCGGCGCAGGCCGTCGAGCTGAATCCCGGCGATCTCGCGCAACTGCGTCCTGTCGAGCGGATGAAACACGACGAGATCGTCGATGCGATTGACGAACTCGGGACGAAAATGCTGCGTCACGATGTCGAGCACCGCCTGCTTCATGCGACCGTAGTCATTGGCCGTCGCCAGCTCCTGGATGCGATCGGAGCCGAGGTTCGAGGTCATGACCACGACGGCGTTGCGAAAGTCCACGGTGCGCCCGTGACCATCCGTCAGGCGACCGTCGTCGAGCACCTGCAGCAGGACGTTGAAGACGTCCGGATGGGCCTTCTCGACCTCGTCGAGCAGGACCACCGAGTACGGCCGACGGCGAACGGCCTCGGTCAGGTAACCGCCCTCCTCGTAACCGACGTATCCGGGCGGCGCGCCGATCAGCCGTGCCACCGAGTGCTTCTCCATGAACTCTGACATATCGATACGCACCATGGACTGCTCGGTGTCGAACATGAACGACGCCAGCGCCTTGCACAGCTCGGTCTTGCCCACGCCCGTGGGGCCGAGAAAGAGGAACGAGCCGTAGGGGCGGTTGGGATCGGACAGACCCGCGCGCGAGCGGCGGATGGCGTTGCTGACCGCGCTGATGGCCTCGTCCTGGCCGACGACGCGGCGATGCAACTCCGTCTCCATGCGAAGCAGCTTTTCCTTCTCACCCTCGAGCATCTTGCTCACCGGAATGCCGGTCCACCGCGATACCACCTGGGCGATCTCCTCGGCACTGACGCGATTGCGAAGCAGCGTGCCCTCGCGACCCTCGGCATCGTCCGCCGCCGCGAGCTGTTTCTCGAGCTCCGGGATCCGGCCATACTGCAATTCGGACATTCGCGTGAGATCGCCGGCGCGTCGGGCGGTCTCCATCTCCACGCGGGCCCGGTCGAGTTCCTCTTTCAGGTGCTGACTGCCTTGCAGGGCGGCCTTCTCCGCTTTCCACAACTCTTCGAGCTCGCTGTACTCCTTTTCCAGCGCGCCGAGTTCGTCGTCGATGTTCGAAAGGCGCTTGCGGCTGGCATCGTCCTTGTCCTTCTTCAGTGCCTCGCGCTCGATCTTGAGCTGGATCATGCGCCGGTCCAGCCGGTCCATGCTTTCCGGCTTGGAGTCGATTTCCATGCGTATGCGGCTGGCGGCCTCGTCGACGAGATCGATGGCCTTGTCCGGAAGTTGTCGATCGGTGATGTATCGGTGCGACAGCGTGGCCGCCGCCACGATGGCGGGATCGGAGATATCCACGCCGTGATGCACTTCGTACTTCTCGCGCAGGCCGCGCAGGATGGAAATGGTGTCCTCGACACCCGGCTCGTCGACCAGTACCTTCTGGAAACGCCGCTCGAGCGCGGCGTCCTTCTCGAGATGCTTGCGATACTCGTCCAGGGTCGTGGCGCCGATGCAGTGCAGCTCGCCGCGCGCCAGGGCCGGCTTGAGCATGTTGCCGGCGTCCATGGCGCCCTCGGCCTTGCCGGCACCGACCATCGTGTGCAGCTCGTCGATGAACAGGATGATGCGCCCCTCCTGCTTGGCGAGGTCGTTCAGCACCGCCTTGAGGCGCTCCTCGAACTCGCCGCGAAACTTCGCGCCGGCAATCAGCGCACCGAGATCGAGCGAAAGCAGGCGTTTGCCACGCATGCCCTCCGGGACCTCGCCATTGACGATGCGCTGGGCAAGCCCCTCGGCGATGGCGGTCTTGCCCACACCGGGCTCGCCGATCAGCACGGGGTTGTTCTTGGTGCGACGCTGCAGGACCTGGATGGTGCGGCGAATTTCGTCATCGCGACCAATGACGGGGTCGAGCCGACCCTGCTCCGCGCGTTCGGTCAGATCGAGCGTGTACTTCTCGAGCGCCTGTCGCTGGTCTTCCGCGCCGGCATCGTCGACCTTCCTGCCCGAGCGCACCCGCTCGATGGCCTGCTCGAGGCCGCCCTTCGACGCGCCCGCCTTGCGCAGGAGGTTGCCGACCTCCCCCTTGTCCTCGACCAGGGCAAGGATGAACAGTTCGCTTGAAATGTATTCGTCGCCACGCTTTTGCGCCAGCTTGTCGGTGATGTTCAACAGACGCGCGAGGTCGTTCGACACGTGCACCTCGCCCTCGGCGC
>JAUIDF010000164.1 GCA_030429125.1 Gammaproteobacteria bacterium
GGCTTCGGCGTCGAGCGCTTCGACGTCATGTACAACGACTTCGTCTTCGTCGGCCCGCCGGCGGATCCTGCCGGCGTCAAGGACGTCGATAGCGCGACCGCGGCACTTCAGAAGATCGCCGCTGCCGAGGCGCCGTTCGCCTCCAGGGGCGACGACTCAGGTACGCACAAGAAGGAGGTGAGCCTGTGGAAGGCGGCCGGCGTCGATCCGAGCGCCGCCAGCGGCACGTGGTATCGCGAGACCGGGTCGGGCATGGGTGCGACCCTGAACGCCGCCGTCGGCATGGGCGCCTACGCCATGACCGACCGCGGAACCTGGATCAGTTTCAAGAACAAGGGCGATTACGGGATCGTGCTCGAGGGGGACGACAGCCTGTTCAACCAGTACGGCGTGATCCTGGTCAACCCAGAAAAGCACCCGCACGTGAAAGCCGAGGCCGGACAGGCGTTCATCGACTGGATCCTGGGCGAGGAGGGGCAGGGCGCGATCGCCGCGTACAAGCTCGACGCGCAGCAGCTGTTCTTTCCCAACGCCAGGTAGCACCGGATCATTGCCACGCCAGGGACGGCATTTTTTTTTGTACCGGCCGCCAACTCTCATGCCCCGACGACGAGGCTTCACGGTCGTGCGGGGAGGAAAGTCAGTTCTGCGCCGCGTTGCACCGGTGTGCGCGAACTACCCGTTGAAGTGCACGGTCCACAGGCCGGAGACGTCATAGCCGCCGAGGGACTCGGCACGCTCGCGAAATGCCGCGGATGTGCAAAAGCGCACGAATGACTGGAACGGCGGGTCGAACCAGGCCGTTCGATCCACCAGCAGGTCGAATCGCTCGCGCATGAGCGGTACGAAGCCGAGACGGAAACGGTCGGCGAGAGACTTCAGGCCGAGCGCGGCGTCGGCGCTTTTCTCCAGCACTGCCGTGGCCGCATCGGTCTCGGTGTGCGCGGTACCGCAGAACGCCACCTCGTCGACCCGGACACCTGCCTGGTCGAGCAGTTGAAGCAGCAGGATCTGGCTGCCGGCGTTCGATTGCCGGGGGACGACGCGTCGGCCGCGCAAGTCGCCGACGCCGCCGATCTGCGTCTCGCGACCCTCGCCGACGACGAGTCCGCGTTCGCGCCAGCAGAACTCCACCAGCGCCACCGGCCGTCCGCTGAACCGGCGCGACACCGCGTCCACGTTCCAGCGGTCGGCGGCCTGGTCGTAAAGGTGTATGCCGGCCGCCAGGCCATCGCCGGCAGCGAACCGGTTGAGCCCGTCCATGCTGCCGTCGAAAAAACTGGCGAGCCCGCAGTCAGAGGCTTTCAGCGCCCAGTCCAGCAGCGGGTCGTGGCTGCCCAGCATGACCTCGGGCCGGCGTGTATCGGCTTCCCCGGAGCCGCCGCTGCCGTGGCTGGCCAGCCACGCTTCCACCTGCCGGCGCGGAAACAGCAGCTTGCCGGTGGCGCGGGTGCACGGTACGTCGCCGGACGACGCGAGATCATAGACCTTGCGTTCCTTGATTCGCAGTAACGCGGCAAGCTCGCGCGTGGTGAGATATTCGTCGTTGCCTGTCATGCTTCAATGATACATCGTGCGGCGTCGGTGCCGGCGGACGATACCGCTACCGGGTGTCGTCTGTCTCACCGATGTCTTCGTTCCACACGGTCGGATTCGTTCGGATGAACGCGTCCATCATGGCAACGCATTGTTTGCTGTCGACCACGTCGATCGTGACGCCGCGCGAACGCAAGTAATCTTCGGGTCCGCGAAACGTGCGGTTCTCCCCCGCCACCACGGCCGGTATGCCGTACAGCAGGATGGCGCCGCTGCACATGTCGCAGGGCGACAGCGTGGAATAAAGCACGGCGCGGCGATAGTCGCGGGCACGAAGCCGGCCGGCGTTTTCGAGGCAGTCCATCTCGGCATGCAGCACGGCGCTGCCGCGCTGAATGCGGCGGTTGTGCCCGCGAGCGACGATGACACCGTCGATTACCAGCACGGAGCCGATGGGGATGCCGCCTTCGTCGAGACCACGACGTGCCTCGGCGATGGCCGCTGCGAGAAACTCGTCCACGATGTCCTGCCTCCACGTGCGTTCTACGTGCCAGTGTATCGCAGCGCGGTGCGCGCGGCGACGATGAAGGCCCGCTGGGCACCGGCTCGGCAGTCCATGTTTAGTCCGGCGTGCCCCACGAGGAACCGGTTTCATGAATCATTCGTCGCATCGCAAGCTCGTCTGCGTGGCCGGCCTGCCACGCGCCGGCTCGACCCTGCTCTGCCAGCTGTTGGCACAACACCCCGGCGTCTACAGCCCCGGGCACAGCTCTCCACTGGCCTCGCTGCTCAACGATATCCGCCACCGGGTCAGCGACAACGACTTCTTTCTCTCGCAGCTCGACGTCGATTTCGATCGCACCTACGGCCAGTTGGCCGAGGCCTACCGCGGCTTCATCGATGGCTGGTTTTCGCGCGCCGACAGCGACGTCGTCGTCGACAAGAACCGTGGCTGGCTGGCCATGGTGGAGACGCTCGAGGTCCTGCATCCCGATTTCATGATCCTGGTGTGCGTGCGCGACCTGTCGCAGATTTTCGGCTCCATCGAGGCGCAGCACGATCGTACGCGCCTGATTGATTTTCCCGATCACATCGACGCGCACAACCCCTTCGTGCGCGCCGACCGGCTGTTCGGTCGCGGCGGCATCGTCGGCGGCCCGCTCGCCTCGATCGAGTACGTGCGCCAGATCAAGGATACCGCCATCCAGGACCGCATCCTTTACATCCCCTTCGAGTATCTCGTCAACAACGTGGTCGAGAGCATGAAGGAAATCTACGCCAAGCTGGGCGTCGATCCGGTCACGGTGGATCCGTCGAACCTGAAGGTCGCGCCTCACGAGAGCGATAGTTACTATCGCTTCAAGTATCGTCACAAGACCTATCCGGCGCTGCAGAAACCGGCGCGGCACGACGTCCTGCCAGGCATCGAACAGTCCCTGCGCAACAAGTTCAAGTGGTACTACCAGGCCTTCTATCCGGAGAGCACGAAGCAGACCGAACCGGTCGGGGTGCGTGATCCGGCGAATTGACGAACGGTTGCCCGGCTCGCGATGACGGGTGCCTCGTATTCGAACCGAGGCAACGCGTAGGTCGGATTAGCCGAAGGCGTAATCCGACGCGTAACGGGCGGTGTTTTCTTCGCGGACAGTGCGGTCTACGCCTTCGACAGCCGGATCGTCCAGCGCTCGTCCTCGAGGCTGCGCTCGGTGGTGAAATCCCCGGCGAAGTCGTCCTCGGCCCATTGAACGGCCAGCGTCTCGTTCATGAGAAACGTGCGGTAGCCGTCGAGGGCCGCCTGTACACGGGCCTCGCCGTCGACGCGCAGCACGATGCGATCGGATACGTCCAGGCCCGCCTGCTTGCGCGCGTCCTGCACCGTGCGCACCAGCTCCCGCGCCACGCCCTCGATGACGAGCGCGTCGTCGAGCTGCGTGTCCAGCCCCACCAGGTAGCCCGATTCCTCGGCGCAGGCGAAACCCTCGGCGGACTCGGTTTCCACCAGCACATCGTCGGCGGCGAAGGTCAGCGTCTTGCCGTCGACCTCGACATCGAACGTCTCGCCGGCGGCGTGGGCGCGTACCAGCGCGGCGCCGTCGCAGTTGGAAAGCGCCTCGCGGATGGCCGGCACCAGGCGGCCGTAGCGCTTGCCAAGTTCGGGCAGCTTGGGCTTGATGCGGTATCTCACGAGATCGGCATCGGCGGCAATGAACTCGATTGCCTTGATGTTGAGCTCGTCGAGGATCTGCGACTCGTGCCGTGCCACCGACTCGCGCGCGCCCGCGTCCGGCACCCGCACGAGCATCCGCGCCAGCGGCTGGCGCACTCGCACCTTGCTGGCCTCGCGCGCCGAGCGACCCAGACTCACCACGCGTTGCACGACGTCGAAGTCCGCGATCAGGGAGTCGTCCATGGCCGCCGCGTCGGCGACGGGCCAGTCCGTCATGTGAACGGATAGCGGCGCCGACGCGTCGACGCCGCGCACCAGGTTCTGGTACACCGCCTCGGCCAGGAAGGGCATGAACGGCGCCATCAGGCGATGCACCGTGTCGAGGCACTCGTGCAGCGTGAGGTAGGCGGCCTGGCTGTCGTCGCCCGACTCGGCCTTCCAGAAGCGCCGCCGGTTGCGCCGCACGTACCAGTTGGAAAGCTGGTCGACGAACGACTCGATGGCCCGCCCGGCGCCCTGCGCGTCGTAGGCGTCCATGGCGGCGGTGACGTCGGCGATGGTCCGGTGCATGAGGGCAATGGCCCAGCGGTCGATCTCCGGCCGGTCGGCAAGCGGTACGTTGCGCGACAGGTCGACCTGGTCGAGACGCGCATACAGGACGAAGAACGCGTAGGTATTCCAGAACGTGTTGACGAACGAGGCCGCCACCTCGGCGACGATGTTCACGGAGATGCGTTTTTGCACCTCCGGCGCCAGGCGCGCGAGGAAGTACCAGCGCAGCGGGTCCGCGCCGATGGTGTCGAACACGTCGTAGGGGTTGACGATGTTGCCCTGCGACTTCGACATCTTCTTGCCGTGCTCGTCGACGATGTGCGACAGGCACACGCAGTTGCGGTAGGCGACGCTGTCGGAGACCAGGGTGGCGATGGCGTGCAGCGTGTAGAACCAGCCGCGGGTCTGGTCGATGGCCTCGCAGATGTAGTCCGCCGGGAAGTGTGTTTCGAAGATCTCGCGGTTCTCGAACGGGTAGTGCCACTGGGCATAGGACATGGCGCCGGAATCGAACCAGCAGTCGATCACCTCGGGCACGCGGGACCAGCTTCGACCGTCGAATTCGAAGGTAATCTCATCCACGGCCGGACGATGCAGGTCGAGGTCGTCGAGCTTGCGACCGCACAGTCCTTCCAGTTCCTCGAGCGAGCCGATGCACTTGAAGTGGCCTTCGCCGTCGGTCCACACCGGCAGCGGCGTGCCCCAGAAGCGTTCGCGCGACAACGCCCAGTCGATGTTGTTTTCCAGCCAGTTGCCGAAGCGGCCGTCGCGAATGGTCTCGGGCACCCAGTTGATGGTCTGGTTGAGCGCTACCATGCGTTCGGCGACGACGGTGGTGCGGATGTACCACGCTTCCTTGGCGTAGTAGATGAGCGGGTCCCCGGTACGCCAGCCGAACGGGTAGTTGTGCAGCATCGTCTCGGCCTTGAAAAGATCGCCGCGCTCGCGCAGCAGCTCGATGAGCACGGGGTCGGCGTCCTTGAAGAACTTGCCGGCCACCGGCGTGACGTCATCGACGAAGTAGCCGTCCAGTCCCACGCCGTGCACTACCGGCAGGCCGTGCGCCTGGCCGAGCGCCAGGTCGTCGACGCCGTAGGCGGGTGCGATGTGCACGATGCCGGTGCCGTCCTCGGTGCTGACGAAGTCGCCCGCCAGCACGCGGCAGATGTCGCCCTCGGCGGGCAGGTAGTCGAACAGGCGGCGGTAGCGTAAACCGAGGAGGTCGGATCCCCTGACGGTCTTCACGACGCGCGCCTCGCGCTCGCCCAGCACGGCGTCCTTCAATGCCTCGGCGAGGATGAAGGTCTCGCCGTCGCATTCGACGTACACGTAGTCGATCTCCTTGCCCACCGCGAGCGCAAGGTTCGAAGGCAGCGTCCAGGGCGTCGTCGTCCACACCAGGAACGACGTGTTCTCCTCGTTCTCGAGGCGAAAACGCACGGTCACCGATGGGTCCTCGACTTCCTGGTAGCCGAGCGCCACCTCGTGCGATGACAGCGTCGCCCCGATGCGCGGATCGTAGGGCACCACCTTGTAGCCCTGGTAGATCAGGCCCTTGTCCCAGATCACCCTGAGCAGGTTCCATACCGACTCGATATAGTCGTTGTTCAGCGTGTAGTAGGCCTCCTCGAGATTCACCCAGAAGCCCATGCGCTCGGTCATCTTCTCCCAGTCGCCGATGTAGCGCATCACCGACTCGCGGCAGCGCCGCGTAAACTCGGCCACGCCGATCTTCGCCTCGATCTCCTTCTTGTCGAAGATCTGCAGTTCCTTCTCGATCTCGTGTTCGACCGGCAGGCCGTGGGTGTCCCAGCCGGCCTTGCGCGGCACGTGATAGCCGCGCATGGTGCGATAGCGGGGATAGATGTCCTTGAAGCTGCGCGCCAGCACGTGGTGGATGCCGGGGCGACCATTGGCGGTGGGCGGTCCCTCGTTGAAGGTGAACAGCGGCCGGCCCTCGCTCATCTTCAGCGTGGCGTTGAACACGTCGTGCTCGCGCCAGAAATCGAGGATGTTTTCTTCCAGTTTGGGGCCGTCGTAGCGCCCGGTGACGTCTTTCAGTGCCATGACCTTGGTTCCGTGCCGTCCGCGAAACCCGAAACGAAAAAGCCCCGGGCGTCGCACGTGATTCGTTGCAACACCCGGGGCGAGATTCTTTCGCGGTACCACCCGGATTCACCGCGTCCTCGCGGACGACGGCCTTGGCAGGTGACGCGCGCAGGAGCGCGTTATCACCCTGATCTGTTATCGCGGATCAGGCGGCCGGGCTTACTGGCCGCGGCAGCGGCGTTCGGTCGGCGGCTCCAGGGTGATTTTCACCGGTGCCCGGCCGGGGCTCACACCGTCCCCCGGTCGCTCGCTTTCGCGGGTCGTGCCGGCTACTCGTCCCTTTCAATGCCTTCAAGGGCGCGAAATTCTACGCCTTTGACCGGGAAAAACAAGGCAGACCGTGCGGGAGGGGAGGCTGCCCGGGGGTTTTGGGCGTCGGCGGCGTTGCATGTATATTCCTGAACGACGCCAACCGCCACGCCGTAGCAATGCCCACACCGTTCCTCGTCGCCCTGCAGTTCCTCACCACCTTCCCCGTCTACCTGAACGTGCCGCCCCAGCCGGGTGACTGGGGCGCGTCGCTGAACTGGTACGGTGTCGTCGGCCTCGTCCTCGGCATCACCCTGGCCGCGGCGGCGTGGCTGCTGGGTGCCGTGTTCACTCCGATGGTGACCGCGGCCCTGGTGCTGGCGTTGTGGGTCCTGCTCACCGGCGCCCTGCACCTGGACGGCCTCGGCGACAGCGCCGACGGCTGCATGGGCACGAGCCGGGAGCAGACTTTCGAGATCATGCGCGACTCGCGATGCGGGTCAATGGCCATCGCCGCCATCGTCCTCGTGCTGCTGGTGAAGTTCGCGGCCCTGGCGAGCCTGGTCGCGGCCGGCACCTGGGCGCCTCTCGTGGCGGCCCCGCTACTCGCACGCGCCGGCGTCCAGGCCCTGTTCCTGACCACGCCCTATGCGCGCGAGGACGGCATCGGCGCCGCGCTGACGGCACATCTCGACCGCGGGCGCGTCACCGGCATGCTCGTTGCCGCGCTCGTGGTCGGCGCGGTCCTGGCCGGCGCCGCCGCGTGGTGGGTGCTGCCGATGCTGCTGCTGCTGTTCGCTCTGCTGCGCTGGCTGATGATGCGCAAGCTGCTCGGTACGACCGGCGACAGCGCCGGCGGGCTGGTCGAAATCGTCGAGGCGGCCACGCTGGCGCTGCTGGTCTGAAGCGGTTCGATTCGTGCCGCGCGCTAACCCGGCGTCCGGGGCGTTGGCCGTGAGCGGGTTTTTCGTTTTTCTCGTCGCCCTGCTGCTGGCGCCGATGGCGTTCCTTCGCGTCAATAATGGCGAAGTGATCGATACGCCGATGATGATTGCCTCCAGCATCGGCCTCGCACTGGTGTTCGTCTGTCTGGCCGGGCTCTCGCGGCGCCGCAGCGCCGCCGGCATCGGCGTTTTCGTGGCGGTGGCGGCTGCCGTGATCGTGCGCCTGCTGCTGGTCTTTCTCTATGATTTCTCCGGTCGTGGATTCGGCAGCGAAGTCTTCATACACGCCAACGTCACGTCGTTGATGGTGGCCTGGGACGATTACGGCGACGAGATCATCGGCCTCGTCGTACTCGCGGTGGGCCTGGGATATCTCGGCGTACGGCTTGCACGGCGTGGCACGACGCTCGCGGGACGGCGGGCGGCGGCCGTGCTGGTGGCCGGGACCGGCCTGTTCGCCGCCGGCGCGCCGTCGTCGCCCGAATGGCTCCTGCTCGATGCCTGGTACCGGTACGCGATGGCCGGCGAGGAA
>JAUIDF010000165.1 GCA_030429125.1 Gammaproteobacteria bacterium
TGGCCTCGCCGGAGAAGACCCGGTCCCTGAACACCTCGCGCTGGGACGGCTTGATGAAGATCTTCACGCCGAGGTCGAGCCAGGTGTCGTGGATCAGTTCCAGCACGTCGGTCTGCTCGGTGCTTTCGCCGGCGGTCTGCACGACGATCTCGAGCGGTCGGCCGTCGGGCATCAGGCGGATTCCGGCGTCGTTTCGATCGCCGAGCCCGATCTCGTCGAGCAGCGCATTGGCCCGTTCGGGGTCGTGCTGCGTCCAGGCTTCCTGGTACTCGGGCTTGAACAGCGGGCTTTCCGGCAGCACCGTGTTCGCGCTCGGCTTGGCGAGGCCGAAATACACCACGTTGTTGATCTCGGTACGGTCGATGCCGAGCGACAGGGCGCGGCGAAATCGAACGTCGCGCGCCAGCTCGCGCCAGGTGTCGTCGTTGCTGTTGAGGTTGGGATACAGCGCGATTTGCGAGCCCGTACCGACCTGCCACAGGCGCACGCCGTAGTCGTTGCGGGCCTCGCCTTCCTTGAGGAAGGTGTAGTTGTCGAGCCTGAGATAGCGGGCCTGCAGGTCGGCTTCACCGGACCCGGTCTTGGCCGGAATCAGGCTCTTGCTCACCACGTTGACGATGACGTTGTCGATGTACGGCAACTGCTGACCGGCGCCGTCGACCCGGTGATAGAACGGATTGCGCTCGAACACGAAGCGCTCCGAGGGCGACTCCGTGGTGTTGATCCAGGGTTGCAGTACGGGCAGGTCGATGTTGGTCGAACGGTACTGTCGCGCCATTCGTGTATGCAGGCTGGCCCAGTTGCGCACCGCGGCGTCGCGCACCATCGCGTCCAGCGTCGCCTGCTCGGCGTACTTCGCGTGGAACTGCTTCATGTAGTGCGCCGGCTGGTAAATATACAGCGGCCGGGCCCCGGCAAGTGCGGGCAGGAAGTAGGGGTTGGGTTCGTCCCAGGCGTACACCACGGTGTGTTCGTCGGGAAACGTGACCTCGGGCAGCTTGCCCTCGATCGACAACGTTTCCTGCGGGCCGAACGGCGACAGGTCCTCGTTGGTGGCGACATCCTCCCAGAAGTAGCGAAAGTCCTCGCTGGTGAACGGTGCGCCGTCGGACCAGCGATGGCCCGGGCGCAGATGCAGCGTGAAGATGCGCTCTTCCTCGACGTCCACCGATTCGAGGATGTCGGGCTGCAGTTCGAAATTCTCATCGAAGCACACCAGTCGCGCATAGCCGTAGACGTTGACCATGCGGATGTCCTGGCTGTTGGCCATGAGCATGCGCAGACTGCCGCCGTAGCGTCCGGGTTCGCGCCCACTGGAGGAGACATCGATGACTCGGGGCTTAGCCGGCAGCCGTTCCGCCATGGGTGGCAGGTCGCCGGATGCCACGCGGTCGGCGAGCATGGGCACCTCGTCGCCCAGCGCCGGGCCGGCCGCGAGCATCAACGCGGCGGCCATGGTTTTCGCGAATCTCATTGAATGTCCTGTCCGGTTCATTGCATGTTGAAGTCGACGCCTGTCCTGTTACCCGGCAGGGCGCCTCGATCCGTCGTGAAGGCCGCGTTGCAAAACGTGGCCGGGCCGACCGGCGTGTGCGCCGGACGCCGGAACGGTACGGGAAGCCATCGGCGAGGGCACTAGATCAGCGCTCCCGGGTTGGTGTCGGGTTGTGCCCGAACGAAATGCTGATTACCCAGGTGTACCATGGTGCTGCCCTGGTCCGGACCGGCGGCGAAGGGCGCGGGCCACGACGCCGGGTCCGATGCCCGGTTGCGGTAGATGCTGTCGAAGTCCAGTTTCCGGTCGAGCTCGGGGAACGGCACGGCGGACAGCAGCGCACGGGTGTACGGATGCACCGGGTTGGCGAAAATCTGCTCGCGCGGCGCCACCTCGACGATACGGCCCTTGCACATCACGGAGATGCGTTCGGACACGTAGTCGACCACGGCGAGGTTGTGGGAGACGAAAAGGTACGTCAGGTTCAGCTCTTTCTGCAGGTCCTTGAGCAGGTTGAGTATCTGCGCCTGGATGGAAACATCCAGCGCGGACACCGGTTCGTCGCAGATGACGACGTCGGGTCGCAGCGCCAGCGCGCGGGCGATGCCTATTCTCTGGCGCTGTCCGCCGGAGAAGCTGTGCGGGTAGCGGCTCAGAAAGCGCGGATCCAGTCCCACCAGGCGCATCAGTTCCTTGACCAGTTCGGCCTGGTACGCCTCGTCCCCGATGGAGTGGATGATCAGCGGCTCGCGAACGATGTCGTACACCGTCATGCGCGGGTTCAACGAGCTGAACGGGTCCTGGAAGATGATCTGCATCTTGCGACGGAAGGCGAACAGGGCGTCATCGTCGAGCGACTGCACGTCGATGGCGTCGTCGCCGTCGAAGAACGTCACCGACCCCTCGTCCGGGGTGAGCGCGCGCATGGCGATCTTGCTGAGCGTGGTCTTGCCGCAGCCGCTCTCGCCGACGAGCCCCATGCATTCGCCCTTGTCGATGGTCAGGGTGACGTCGTCCACCGCCCTTACCGTGGCCGATCGCGAACCGAACCAGCCCGAACTGCGAATCGAGAACGACTTGACGATGTTCTTCAACTCCAGGTGCCGCGTCTCGTTGACGACACCCTCCTGGTGTCGCGGCTTGAAATGGTCTCCGAGCTGATACTCGATCTCCCGCACCGGTACCAGGCGCTCGCCCTTTTTCATGTCGAAATGCGGCACCGCGTTGAACAACGCCTTGAGGTAGGGATGGCGTGCATTGCGGTAGATGTCCTCGGCCGAACCGCGCTCCATGATCTCGCCGTGATACATGACCACCACTTCCTCGGCGACGTTTGCCACCACGCCGAGGTCGTGGGTGATCAGGAGCACCGCCATCGACAGCTCGTTCTGCAGTTCCCGGACCAGGTGCAGGATCTGCGCCTGGATGGTCACGTCCAGCGCGGTGGTGGGCTCGTCCGCGATCAGCAGCGCCGGCCGGCAGATCAGTGCCAGGGCGATCATGGCACGCTGGCGAAGCCCGCCCGACAACTCGAAGGGGTAGGTTCGAAGCGCCCGCTCGGGGTCGGGAAACCCGACCAGGCCGAGCATCTCGCGCGTCAGGCGCATACCTTCCTCGCGGCTGGCGTCGCGATGCAGGAACAGGGCCTCGCTGACCTGGTCGCCGATGGTGTGAAGGGGAGACAGCGACACCATCGGTTCCTGGAAGATCATCGAGATGACGCCGCCGCGAATGGAGCGCATGCGCGCGCTGTCGGTCGGCAGCGCGGAGATGTCGAGGTCGACGTGGTCGCCGCAATTGAGCACGATGCTGCCACGGCTGACGTGGGCGATTTTCGGCAGGATGCCCAGTATCGACTGCGCGGTCACGGACTTGCCCGAACCCGATTCGCCGACCAGGGCGACCGTGCTGCCGGGCATGATGTCGAAGGAGATGCCGCGCACGGCCTCGATGGTGCCGCCGTGCACGCCGAACTCAATCGCCAGGTCCTTGATGTCGAGCAGTGGTTTCACGAGCGCGGGAGATTAGGAATGCGCGGTCATCGCCCGTCGCCTAGGCGAACGAGTGCGACCAGATCGTCTGGATAATCGGTAATGATACTGTCTACCCCCCAACTTATCAGCCTTTTCATGTCGTCCGTGTCGTTCACCGTCCAGCAGTGAACCTCGAGCCCGAAATCGTGTGCTTCGTCGATGACTGCCGCATCGAGGTCGCGGAATTCGCTGGCCCAGTAGTCTACGCCCATCGACGCCACCATGGCAGGCATCGAGCCGTCAAAATCGGCCAGGCGGCGGCCATCCATCCACGGCGATGGGCGCCCGCCGCGATCATGCACGGTATCGAAATCCGCCCGCTCACTGGTCAGGCAGCCCGTGGACAGTCGTTCGTTCAGCCGTCGAACCGCCGACACCACGGCCCAGTTGAACGACTGCACGGTGACGCGATGGCCGATGCCGTGCCGTTCGATGGCCTCGACCACGCGCCCGGCAAAGTGCGCCGGGGTCGGTGTGGGCCATTCACCCTGCGGGTCGCACTTGATCTCGATATTGATGCCACAGGCGTCGCAAGACTTCACCAGTGTCGCCACTTCGTCGAACAGCGGCACGCGTTCGCCGTCTGCCGGCCGTTGCCGCTCGAACCGGGCGGCGTAGTCGCTGCCCGGGCGCAGCCGGCCGACGTCGAGCGTGCGCACGTCAGCCAGCGGCATCTCCCGCCATGCGGTCCGCCGGGCTACCCAGGCGCCGTCCGCTCCGCGCACGAGGTCGGGGTGGGTCGACTCGTCGTGAACCACCACGAGCGCGTCGTCGGCGGTGAGGTTGAGGTCGATCTCGATACGGTCCACGCCCGCGGCCATGGCGTGCGAGAACGATGCCAGGGTGTTTTCCGGCAACACGCCGCGCGCGCCTCGATGGCCCTGGGAAATCAAACGGGGGAGCTTTCGCATAGGGCGCCAACTATAGCCCAGACGCGTGCGAGCGGTCTGCCCGCCGAGGTGTCGCCGGCCATGATCGACGGCGGTCGATGTCTGTTACAGTCGGCGCGGAACTCCGAGGGCCTCGCCACGCCATGCCGCAACCGACATCCGCCGACAGCCATCTCGACCGCCTGCGCCGGGCCGCGCAGGTCGCCGGGCTCGATCTCGTCTCCAGCATGTCCCTGGCGCGGCTCGAGCCGGCATTGGGACACGCGATTCGCGACGCCGCCGGCTACGACGACGCATTGTCCGCCCTGCGGGTGGTGGTATTCGGAAACCGGGGCGGCGCACTCTGGGCATTGATGTCCCGGGCCGAGCGGGCCGCGACGCATCCGTTGGACGCCTACAGCGAATCCCGCGTGCTGGATGCTTTCCGGGCCATCGGGTCGCCGTTCGACAGCCGGCTCGTCTACCCGGGGGACTGCGGTTTCTCGCTGCTCGCGCTCGGCCGCGCCTGCGGCTGGGGTGCGCCGTCGTGGCTGGGGGTGTACATCCACCCGGACTTCGGCACCTGGTTCGCGTTTCGCGCGGTCGTCGTCACGCGCCTCGCGCTGGCGGAGTCGGTGTTCGCTCCGGCGCCCGATGCCTGCCTGCAATGCGCGACGCGGGATTGCCTGGCGGCGTGCCCCGTCGATGCTCCCGGGCCGCCCGGTTCATTCGCCCTCGGCGCCTGCAGCGGCTATCGTCTCGGCCGCGATTCGCCGTGTGCCCGGCGCTGCCTGGCGAGAGAGGCGTGCCCGGTCGGCACCCGCTACCGGTACCCGGCGGCGCTGGTCGAGCATGTATACGGCCGCTCGCTGGATTCCATGCGGCGCCACGTTCGCGGACCCGCCGACTAGCGCCTGTTCACGCGACGCGTTCGCGGCGATCTTTCCGCCCTTTTTCGCCTTGACGGCGTTGCATCTCGCCGCCATGGAACCGCCATGACGCCTCGATGCGCCTTGTCGGATGCGAGACGGGTCGTTTTCTCGGGGGCACGAAAACTCACTCGCTCAGCGTAGTGAACAGGCCCTAACCCGATCGCGGCGTCGCTCCGTTTGCCGGCGACCTTTATAATGTCCGGGCACCGGGCGCGTGATCGCGCGACGCACCGGCGACCATCACCGACGACCGATATCGACGCATGCCCAAATTCCTGACTCCGTGCCCGGCGTGGCGGCGCCGACTCCTGGCATCCTTCGTGCTGGGCACGATGATCGCGATGCCGGCCACCCATGCCGACGACGAGTCCATGACGAAGGCGCTCGAGTCCTTCGAGGCCGGCAACTATCAGCAGGCGCTGGAGATCTGGCTGCTCAAGGCCTATGAAGGCGATGCCGAAGCGCAGTACCGGCTCGGCCTCATGTTCGCCCAGGGCACCGGCACTGTCACCGACCTCTCGGAAGCCGTGTACTGGTTCACGCGTGCGGCGGAGCAGGGCAATGCCGCGGCCCAGTACGAGCTCGGCAATGCATGGTTTCACGGCGCAGGGGTCGACCCCGACAAGGCCCGGGCCATCGAATGGTGGCAGGTATCGGCCCAGAACGGCAACGCCGATGCCCAGTACCACCTGGGGCGGGCCTACTTCTACGGCATTGACCTCGATCAGGACGCCGGGCTCGCCATGGAATGGTTCGCGCGGGCGGCGGACAACGGCAGCCAGCTGGCGAGCGACTTTCTCGATCGCGTGGGCGTGTCCGAGGACCCCGCCGGGGACGAGGGTGGCGGCTGGACCGGCTACGGCCGCGTCGACGACCGGGCAATCTGGGTCTACTCGTCGTTCAACCGGCTCTCCCCCCTGCTCGAGAAACTCGAGCCCGGCGCGCTGTTGCGAGTGGTCGAACAGCGTGGGGGCTGGTTTCGTGTGCAGGTACCGGGCGGTCTCCCGGTCTGGGTGCCGCAAGAGCGCATCGAACCGGTAGACGACGGCTACCGCATCGCCGGGGTCGGCGTCGCGGCGCGGCCCGATCCGGAAAACGACCCCGACGTGAAGCCGGTCGGCATGTTTCTCGACGGTGACCGCGTGACTCCGATCGAGCGAAAGGATGACTGGGTTCGCGTCCAGGCGCCGGAAACCATCACCGGGTGGGTGGAAGCGATCGACGTGGTCGAGGTCGAAGCCGCCGAAGGGGAACTCGCCGGCCAGTGGCAAGCGGCGGCGCGGGCGGCGGCACCCGGGGCCGTGGCGATGGCTGGCGGCCGCTCCACGGTCGTGTTGCCATCCGCGACTCCGGCGGCGCCGTCGCTTCCCGACGCGGGCGAGGCATCGATCGGGCGCGGGGACGGCGTTGACGGGACCGAGCCGGGTGTGGCGACGGAAACGGCACCATCGGTTGCAGCGGTCGATGACGGTTCTCCGGTTGCCGATGCCGGGGACGGCACGGCCACTGCCGGTGTCGCGGATGCAGCCGACTCGCCGGCGCCAGAGACACTCGCGGCGGCTGAAGTCGACGTTGACGAGAGCATGGACGTCGAGTACGACCGGCCCGCTGCCGGGGCGCCATTCGGCCCGGGAGACTACCTGCGCGTCGGCCCGGGTGGACAGTCGATCTACGCCCGCGACGGTCTCGACTCGGCGCGCATCGACCTGATGCCGGAAGGGCTGCTGGTGCGCGTGGTCGAACGCCGCCAGGACTGGGTCCAGGTCGAAGTACCGGGCGGTCTGCCGCTGTGGATCTACAGCCGATTCATCGAACACGACGGTGAGTCCGGCCGCATTACCGGTCGCGGCGTTCGCGCCCGACCCTTGCCTTCCACTTCGAGCAGTTCGCAGCCCGTCGGTATTTATCCCGAGGGCGTGCAGGTGCGGATCATCACCGAGTCCGAGCAGTGGGTGCGCATCCACGCGCCGGAAAACATCGCCGCGTGGATGCCTCTCGAGGACCTTTACCTGGTGGACGGCGAGGAGGACGCCTTGGCCGGGCAGTGGCGCGATCAGAGTGCCGATGGCGTGGTCGCGTTCAAGCAGGCGCTGGCGCGGACCGATTCGGCGCCCGAACAGGTCACTGCCGCCGACGGCGTGAGCGACGACATGCCTTCGACACCTTCTCAAGTCGCTGCCACGGTACAGGAGTCCGCCGCGGCCGACGTGGACTTCGGGCGTGATGCCGGCGCCGGCGAGGCGGCCGTGCAGGGTCGGCTGGCAGCGGCCGTGCAAGCGGAGCCGGTCGCACCCGAGAACGGTGTCGACAGTCGGCCACCGACGGAGATGGCGATGGCGGCTGAATCCGTCGAAGGCGCCGCAGACGAGGCGCGAAACGATGGTGCGCCGGAGATCGCGGTGGCGGCCGTTGAGCCGGGTCCGACCGGTGCCGGTGCGGTCGGCGAAGACGGGAAAACGGAAGACGAGGTCACCGCAGCCGAACCGGCCGCAGCCGAGCCGACTGGAGCCGAACCGACTGGAGCCGAACCGACTGGAGCCGAACCGACTGGAGCCGAACCGGCCGAAGCCGAACCGGCCGAAGCCGAACCGGCCGAAGCCGAACCGGCCGAAGCCGAACCGGCCGAAGCGGACACGACCGAAGCGGACACGACCGAAGCGGACACGACCGAGGCGGA
>JAUIDF010000166.1 GCA_030429125.1 Gammaproteobacteria bacterium
CGGACACGTCCGCGCTGACGGACCGTTGGCCCAGCAGGTCCTCGACGTCGCCGGCGACATCGATGGTGACGCCCTCGTCGCGCACGGTGGCGGCGACCTCCCGCAGGTCGAGGCGGTCGCGGCCGCCCTCGACGCGGCCGCTGAGTTCGATGCGCGTCGACAGCAGCGCCGGCGGCAGCTTCACTTCCCGATCGGCGGCGTATCGCAGGATGGCGTCGATGGTTTCCGCGTCGAGTCCGGCCATCGTGCCGCTGGCATGCAGACTGGCGCCGGCGAAGGCGATCGCGTCGCCGATCGTCCCGTCGACACGCATGTCGATGCCGCGGCCTTTGAGCGTCACGACGACGCCTTCGAGACCGATGCCGTCGTCGTTCGAGACGATCTTGCCGACGGCGTCCAGTGCGCCGAGTTCGGGAAGGGACTGGCCGGCATAGGATGCGAGGGCGGCGCTGGACGGTGCCGTCGCTTCGAAGGCGATGTCCAGTTCGGGCAGGGACCCGTCGCGGAAGGTGACGGTGCCAGACGCCGAGGCGGCGAGCCCCTCCTCGCCGGTGGAGATGGCCACGTCGCTGGCGCGGATGGTTTCGCCGTCGCCGGCCAGCCGTCCGCGCAGTTCGACGGTCGCCGGCAGGGTGGCGGCGATGCCGATGCCGAGCTGGCGCAACAGTTCCGCGGGTTGGTCGGCGCGCATATTGACGTCGAGCTCGATGTCGCCCGGCGGCGTGAGGCGGCCGATGGTGCCGGCCATGGCGGCGGTGAGGCGTTGGCCGTCGAGTCGGGCATCCAGTGTCGGCAGTGCGTAGTTTCCGTCTTCGGCCACCAGGCGCAGTTTGACGCGCCCGCCGTCCACCGTGCCGGGTTCGAGGCCGGTCAGGGCGACAATGGCCTTGTCCGAGGGCATGTCGAGAAGCAGTTCGATGTCGGCTTGCGGCGGATCGAGCACCGGGTTCCAGCTGCCGCCCACCTCGAGCGTGGCGTCGCCCGCGGTGCCGGTCAGCTCGACGGGTGTCGATTGCGCCTCGACCAGGCGCGCCACGCGGCCGAGCGAGCCGGACACCGCGATGGGCACGTCCTCGGCCATGCCATTGAGCTCGACGTCGACCGTCTCACCGGCGCGTACGGCCAGTGTCTCGATGGAGAACCTGCGCGTTTCGCCGCTGATCGCGTCGTCGAGGGTGATGCGCGCGTCATCGACGACGAAGCTGTCGATCAGCGCCACCGCATCGGGACCGCCGCCGGCATCGCCGTCGTCCCTGCCGGTCCGCGGGGAATCGTCGGCAAACCGCCAGTTGGCTTCGCCGTCTGCATTGCGTTCGAGGTGTGCCATGGCGCCGCCGATGTGCGCCTCGATCGCCGGCCGTCCGCGCAGCAGGTCACCGAGCCGAACCACCAGCTCGAAGCGCTCGACACTGACCATGTGTTCATTCGACGCCCATGGCGCGTTGGCGAGCCTCACGTCGTTGGCCGCGACCGCGATCTCGCCGCCGAGGTCGAGCGAGAAGTCGTCCATGGCGAACGAGCGGCCGGTGGCGGCTTCCACCGCCCCGGCGGTCCATTGCCCGTAGCGCTCGTCGCTGATGGAGAACAGCACGACGAGCGCGAGCAGGATCACGCCGAGGAGCGTCGCCGCGATCAGGCCGAGCCATTTAAGCAGTCGTGACATCGTTTCCCTTCAACTGTCGCGTCAACAGGGGCCGTCGCGGCAGGCGGAGGACGCCACCTGCCGCGACCCTTGTCGTGATGGTATCCGAGGATCGTCGTGTACATCGAACGACAAAATGGTAATGGCGCCAAACACCGCGCGCTGCGGGGCCCGGCGCGGCGACGGGTGAACGGGCCCGCCGGCGGTCTGTCGCGCCGGACCCGACCGGTCCGGTTGCTATGCGTCGGCGCGGATGGTGTGGACGACGACGTCCGCGCGCAGGTTCTGGGGCCTTGATGCCACGTTCCACCACGGGCTTCGGGCCAGCGCCCGGTCGATCATTGCGCGCACGCGGGCCTCGTCCGCGGCGCTCGTCACGCGGATGTCCAGCCGGAACGACTCGAAGCCGGGCTCGACGCCCTCGAAGCCGAGGATGCCGCGGCCGTCGGCGTCACTCTCCAGCGACATCTCGAGGCGCTCGAGGCGAATATCGTCGCGCGCCGCCTCCAGCCTGACGCCGACGGCGACGCAGCCGAGCAGTGCCGCGCGTGCGTACACACCCGGGTTCGGCGCGCTGGCGGCGCCCCCCATGGCCTCGGGCATGTCCATGGTGACCTGCCACTTGCCCTCGGTCGTGGTCACCCGCAGACCCGCGTCCATGGCGGCGTCCACGCGGTAGGTGCGGCGCGCCCTGTCGGGATCGTCCGTCAGGGTCGCGATGGTTCGCTCCAGTGTACGCTTGATGGATGCGGTGTCGTTCATGGTGGACGTCTCGGCAAGGTCGTTGTTCGGTGTCCGGATTCGCGCGCGTCGTCGCGCGGCCGTGGCTACTGCGGCGCCACGCGGATCATGTCCTCGATGGCCGCGGCGGCCCGTTGCACGAAGGGCGGGCGCCAGATCTCGGGCCGGTCGCACCACAGGCGAAGTTCCACGGCGCGATCGTGAACATAGCCCGCCCACCCCATTTTCGGCATGTAGTGTGCATAGGGGCGGGGCGCAATGGACCGCAGCAGCAGGACCGGGCCGTGGAACGGCCTCGGCCGGTAGGCCACGCGTGCCGCTTGCGCGGCGTCATTGATGAGAGCAAGGGATTCGGGATCCACGGTGTTTGCGCGTGGTGCCGCCGCCCGCAGCGCGGCTTCCTGCCGCAGTCGTCGCAGTGACGGCCGGGCGCACCAGCGCCGGGTGGCCACGGATTCGATGCTGCCGTCGACAACCACGGCGAAGCGATCGCCCGTCCCGAACCCCAGCCCGCGAAGGCGACTCGCGGCATCGACGATGCAGCCGCACAGCGCTGCATAGGTAAGCGCCGGGCCGTCGTCGCCAACCAAAATGCCATGCGGCCGGCGTCGTCGTGACTTTGGAGCAGGTCAAGCAGGGTGCGCGGCCCGGCCGCGGTGGCGCTGCCGCCGGTTGCGATATTGTCTGCGGATCTTTTCACGACCCGATTCCGGTCTCCCACGTATCGTGCCGGTGGCGAGCGAGTCTCGGGCAGGCCGCGCGAGGCCAGTCGATACATCGGGTCGCCGGGGAAGGCATTTCGGCAAACTATAGCATCGACCCGTGACGTCCACGTCCCGCCCCGGCAAATGTCGGGCGGCGTGAGCCGCGGCCTGATTACGTATACTATCGACCGTCGTTCGAACCACGGTCGATACCGGTTGCGTGGTCGGCGCCTGATTACACTACGCTGAGCGAGCGAGATTTCGAACAATTTTTTGCGCTGACGAGATGCAACGCCGTCAGGGCGAAAAAGGGCCGAAGGATTGCCGCGAACGCGTAGTGTGAACAAGCCCTGGTCCGCCGAATCCCGTGGGCGAAGGGTCAGGCGATCCGATCGCAAGCCCTGCATGAATTCACCCGGCAAACAGACATGAGCCTGGAACGCGAAACGCGAAAAGTCTTCGATTCCATCCACCGCGCCCAGATCGCCCGGCCGGCTTCGAAGGAGCGCCTTCGTTCGCTGATCACCACCGGGTTTCTCGGTGTCGATGACGACTTCTTCCATGACAAGTCGTGTGCCGATATCGGCTGCGGCAGCGGTGTGCACGGGACGATCAACCTGCTGCGGCTCGGCGCCCGGCACGTGAGTGCGTGCGATCTCGACGACAGTATCGTCGAGCCGGCCACGCGCGAGCTCGAGCCGACGTACGCCGGCCGTTACAGCCTGCACACCGGGTCTGTGCTGGAACTGCCGTTTGCCGATGGCGAGTTCGATTTCTTTCTCTGCGACGGCGTCCTGCATCATCTCAATGACCAGGAAAAGGCGATCGGCGAGCTGTTCAGGATTCTCCGGCCGGGCGGTTCGGGCAGCATCATGGTGGCGGGAAATCACGGCCTGATGCACCGCTTCGTATTTGAATGCGTTCGCGACGAGTATCATGAGAACGAGGAACTCGCGCGATTCGTCGATGACGATCCGGCGGCCGCCGTCGCGTGGCTGTCGGAACAGATCGCCTTCCTCAAGCGCGAAGTGGGATTGCACGGCAGTACGAACGAGGACGCTGCCGTGCGTTTCCTGGACGCCCTCGCGGAACTGATCGACGAAGAGCTGATCCTGACGATCAAGGATCGCCTGCAGTCGCCGGTGAATCGCGGCCTGTCCGACCGGCTAATGACGTCCCTGTTCGCCGCCGCGGGGTTCAGCAGTTGGCGGCGTCTTGCCCGCCGCGTGCCGTTCGGGAACGTTCGCAAGATCCTCGGGCCGCTTTATTATCACCAGGATCATCCCCTGTCTCGGATGCTGTACGGCGACGGCAGCCGCCTGCACTACCTGGTGACCCGCTAGGTCCCGTGCACACGATGCCGGGCGAGGGAACTTCCCGGTTGTCGCACGCCCCTGTTCGAATGACATCGAGGCGCGTGGTGGTTCCCGGCGACGAAGGGCGGCGTCGTCGGCGCGTCATTCGCGCCGCTGGATCGCTGCCGACGGGTCGGGCCGGCACCCCGCCTGCGCGCGGCCGGTCGGGTCGACGTCAGAAGGTCGTGTATCGATCTTCCGGTACGTCCAGGTCGCCACTGGCGCGATGTCGAAGGTCGGCCGTGGCGCTGGCGACGAAGCGGCTGACCTGCCCGTTCAGCTCGACGGCGCGGTGTCGCCACTCGTCGGACGCCAGCGCCACCGGGTCGACGTTCGAGTCGCCGCGGCCGTCGGCGTAGCGCGCGCGGAATTCGCCGTCGGCGAGCAGCCGGCTGGCAATGTAGTCGCCGAGCATGGCGTCGCCCGCCGGCGTCAGGTGGATCTCGTCGCGAAACAGCGGCAGCCGGGATTCGCCCTTCTTCGATGCGAAGAACTCGCCCGCCTTCGCGCACGGCACCACCGCGGCGGCAGCGTCGAGTGCATGCGAGATCCGTTGCTTGGAGACGGCCTGGTAGTCCGCGTACAGCGGCGTGAGACGCGATTGCCGGATGTACAGTTCGCGATGCCGGCGTTCGTCGTCCATGCCGACCAGGCAGGGCGGGTCGATGGTGAAGAGCAGGAAACGGCGCCTGATCGAGAGCCGGCAGAACCCATCGAGGTTGTTCATCCACGCGTCGATGTAACGATCGCTGAGCAGGGCGCGCCAGCGATCCCGGTTGGTGAATGCCATGTGCCGGGCGAAGTAGCGCTTTCTGAGTGCATGCCCGAACAGGTACGTGCACACGAACGGCAGCCGCGCCAGCATCGAACCCGGCGCCACGCACAGCTCGCGCTCGGCCAGTGAACGTACCGTTCCCGGCTTCCAGTATTTTCCGAGTCCAAGGGCGGCATAGAGGAATTCCTCGTTCCAGCCCTGGTGGAGCAGCACGACGTCCGGATCGATGGTGTCCATTTCCGCGCTGAGCCGCTTGAGTTCCTCCGTGGACGTCCATCCCCAGGTGCCGCCATTGATGACTTGCGCGTGCACGTCGCGGGCGGCAAGGGCCTCGGCAAGGCGCGCCGGCCAGGTCTGGGCGTCGTCACCGTAGCAGGCCGTGGTCGAACCGCCCGAGCAGAATATCCGCAGCGGCCGGGTCCTGGTGGCGTCGAACGCGGGGCCGCGATATCCGAGTCGGCTGATGTTGACGTCGTATCGTGCGGCGATGTTCGCGTCGAGGGAATCGGGAGGCGGCAGGCGCGCGAAGGCGTACTTGTCGAACACCAGGTGTTCCACCTTGCGGATGTCGATGCCCGGCCGCAGCGTGTTGCCGTATTGCGGATGATCCTGGAACAGGTAGGGCGTGTAGACGAACCGGTAGTGCCGGCCGTAGCCGAGGCGGTACACGGTGCGGTACAAGCCTTCGAGGCCGGCAAACACCAGTACCGGTGACGCCACCGCCAGCGCCGGCCAACCGCTCACCCACAGCAGGACCGCGAGCAGGATGGCGGCGATGGCAAAGGCCAGCGAAACCGATTCCACGCGTCTCGTTAGCCGGGCGGCAAGCTGGCGGAATCGGGTCACGTCGTCGTCGCGCGATGGGTCGGGTGAGGCGAAAGTGTAGCACCAGCCGGCGCCGAACTCCTCGCGCCATGCGGCATTCCGCGAGCTTGTCGACCCCCGGGGGCGGTGGTGGCGGGTGGTACCCGGGACGATATGAAATAATGTCAACTTGTGATCCGGCAGCGGGCGTCTATATCAATCCGCTGGCACGAAACGCCGGCGGCGTTTCGCGATCGACAAGAATACGAGGACCGGGAGAAGGGCTGATGATCCAGGCGCTGCGGCGAAACCTGATGCGGGAGTTCCTTGCGCTCGAGAGCGCCGGCGGCATATTGCTCGTGGTGACCGCCGTCGCCGCGATCGTCGTCGTCAACTCGCCGCTCGGGACGTTCTACGACCGGATCCTGCAACTGCCGGTGCTGCTTGGTGTCGGCACGTTCGAGATCAACAAGCCGTTGCTGTTGTGGATCAACGACGGCCTGATGGCGGTTTTCTTCTTCCTCGTCGGCCTCGAGATCAAGCGCGAGGCACTGGGCGGTGAACTGTCGTCGCCGAGCGCGGTCGCGCTGCCGGCGGCCGCCGCGGTGGGCGGCATGGCCGCGCCCGCACTGATCTATTCGGCGATCAACCAGGGCGATGCGCTGGCGATGCAGGGATGGGCAATCCCCGCCGCAACCGACATCGCCTTCGCGCTCGGCGTGCTCGCGCTACTCGGCCCGCGCGTGCCCGTGGCGCTGAAAGTGTTCCTGCTCAGCGTCGCGATCATCGACGATCTCGGCGCGATCGTCATCATCGCGTTGTTCTACACGGCGGAGATTTCGCCGGTCGCGCTGGTCGTGGCCGCCGCTTCCATCGTCGCCTTGCTGGTGCTGAACCGCGCCGGCGTGACGCGGGTGTCGCCGTACATGGTGGTCGGCCTGGTGCTGTGGGCATCGGTGTTGAAGTCCGGCGTGCACGCGACCCTGGCAGGCGTGGTGCTGGCCCTGTTCATCCCGGCCGGCGAGGACGAGGACGGCGAATCCCCCCTGCGCCGTCTCGAGCACGACCTGCACGGTGTCGTCGCCTTCGTGATCCTGCCGGTGTTCGCCTTCGCCAATGCCGGCGTGCGCATCGAGACGCTGTCGCTCGACGCGTTTCTCGAGCCGGTGCCCCTGGGTGTCGCGCTGGGCCTGTTCTTCGGCAACCAGGTGGGTATCTTCGGCATGGCCTGGCTGATGGTGAAGAGCGGCCTCGCGCGAATGCCAAGTGGCTTGAACTGGGGACACATCTACGGTGCCGCGCTGCTGGCCGGCATCGGCTTCACCATGAGCCTGTTTATTGCCGGTCTCGCGTTCGAACCGAACGCGCCGGGCATCGGCGACCCGCGTCTCGGCATCATCCTCGGCTCCACGGTGTCCGCGATCGTCGGCTTCGCGGTGTTGCGATTCGGACCGTGCCGGCAGGCGGCCGCGCCGGCCTGATCAACGCGGCGCGACGAGGTCTCGCGACAGTGCCCGCAAGGATGGGCAGCCGAGCAGGGTGAGCGTTCGAACGAGGTCCTGTTTGAACAGGTCGATCACCTCGAGGGCGCCCGCCTCGCCTGCCGCCGCAAGGCCGTAGAGCACGGCGCGGCCCAGCATCACGGCGTCGGCGTCCAGCGCCAACGCCTTGGCCGCGTCGGCGCCTTCGCGAATGCCGCTGTCGACGAACAGGGCGCCGCCGATGTCGGGCGGCCCGTCGAGGAGCAGGTCGATCGGAGCGTCGACGTCATCGAGCTGTCGGCCACCATGGTTCGACAGCACCACGCCGTCGGCGCCGAGTTCGATGCAGCGGCGTGCGTCGTCGAGTCGCATGATGCCCTTGACGACCAGCCGGCCCCGCCACCCGTCGCGCAGGCGGGCCAGCGCCTCC
>JAUIDF010000167.1 GCA_030429125.1 Gammaproteobacteria bacterium
TTCAATGCCGCGGCCGCCATCCTGTCGGTGCACCTGTCGCGCATCAGCGAGGAGCTGGTGCTGTGGTCCTCGGAACGGTTCGGGTTCGTCGATCTCGGCGACGCCTTCTGTACCGGCTCGAGCATCATGCCGCAGAAGAAGAACCCCGACGCCGCCGAGCTGGTGCGCGGCAAGGCCGGCCGGGTGACCGGAAACCTGGTGTCCCTGCTGATGCTGATGAAGGGCCAGCCGCTGGCCTACAATCGCGACAACCAGGAGGACAAGGAGCCGGTCTTCGACACCGTGCGCACCATTGCCGACTGTCTCGACGTGTTTACCGCCATGCTGCCTGGCGCCCGCTTCGATCGCGAACGGATGCGCGCCGCGGCCGCCGACGGCCATGCCACGGCGACCGACCTTGCCGATTACCTGGTGCGCCGCGGCGTACCCTTTCGCACGGCCCACGAGATCGTCGGCCGCGTGGTGAATGCCGCGGTTGCCGAGGGCAGGTCGCTCCCGGACATGCCGTACGACCGGCTTCGCGCCATCAGCGAGGACATCGGCGAGGACGTCTACGATATTCTCGGCGTCGACGGGTCGGTGAATGCGCGTGATCATATCGGCGGTACCGCGCCATCGCGCGTACGCGCGGCCGCGGCCGAGGCACGCCGCCGCATCGGCATCGCGGGCGCGGACGGCGGCGACTGATTGCGATACAATCATCACGCCCGCCACGGCGACGAGCGGGTGCAAGGCAACGATTCCGCGAGAGAGGCAACGACATGACGAGGCACCGGGTTCGAATCATCTTGGCCGCGACGCTTCTCGCCGCCCTGGCGGGATGCGGCCAGAAGGGGCCCCTGTACCTGCCCGTCGACGAGACGCAGCCGCTGCCCGCGGGCGCCGCGCCGGTCGATGCCGCCGCCGATCCCGCGGCGATGCCGGAATCGACCGAAGAGTCGGGCGACGCCGCCGGCGCGACCAACTGAATAACGCCCCCGCGCCGCGCCGCGTCGATCGGCGCGCCGCCCCGCAGCTTCAGCGCCGGATCCTGCATGGACCATTTCCACTACCGGGATAACGTCTATTTCGCCGAGGACGTTTCCCTCGAAGCCATTGCCGAACAGGTCGGCACCCCCTGCTACGTGTACTCCCGCGCCACGCTGGAACGCCATTGGCGCGCCTTCGACGACGCCTTCGACGGCTACCCGCATACGATCTGCTACGCGGTCAAGGCCAATGCGAACCTCGCCGTCCTGAACCTGTTCGCGAGGATGGGATCGGGCTTCGACATCGTTTCCGGCGGCGAGCTCGAGCGGGTGTTGCGCGCGGGCGGCGATCCCGCGCGCGTGGTGTTTTCCGGCGTCGGCAAGGGACGCGACGAGATCGAAAGGGCCATTGCGGTCGGCATTCAATGCTTCAACGTGGAGTCCGCCGCCGAGCTCGAGCGCATCGAGTCTCTCGCTGCGGCGGCGTCGCGGCGCGTGCGCATCGCGGTCCGGATCAACCCGGACGTCGACGCCAGGACCCATCCCTACATCTCCACCGGCCTGAAGGAGAACAAGTTCGGCATCCCGGTGGACGAGGCCGTGGACGTGTATCGGCGCGCCGCCGCCTCGGCGCACCTCGAGGTGAGCGGCGTGGCCTGCCACATCGGCTCCCAGCTGACCGGCATGGCGCCGTTCGAGGACGCCTTCGCGCGCGTGCTTGCCTTCGTCGACCGGCTCGCCGGGGCGGGAATCGAACTCGATCATCTCGATCTCGGCGGCGGCCTCGGCGTGCGCTACCGCGACGAGTCGCCGCCGTTGCCCCGCGACTACACCCGCGCGCTGGTCGCCTGCCTGGAGCGCCACGGCTGTTCGCTGCCGGTGACCATCGAGCCCGGGCGCGTGATCTGCGCCAACGCCGGCGTGTTCCTGACGCGGGTCGAGTATCTGAAGGCGGGCGCCGCGCGCCGCTTCGCGGTGGTCGACGGCGCCATGAACGACCTGCTGCGACCGGCGCTCTACCAGGCATGGCAGGAGATCGTGCCGGTGACCATCGACGAGACATTGCCGGCGTACGACTACGACGTGGTCGGACCGGTGTGCGAGTCCGCCGACTTCCTCGGCAAGGAGCGCCATCTCGCCATCGCCCCGTCGGCGTTGCTGGCGGTCCGCTCGGCAGGCGCCTACGGCCACGTCATGAGTTCGAACTACAATGCCCGCCCGCGTTGCGCCGAAGTGATGGTGGACGGCGACGCGTTTCACGTCGTTCGCGAGCGCGAGACGTTCGAGCAACTGGTGGCCGGGGAACGACTGCTGCCGGCATAACCCGCCCCGGTTGCAGGATGGCAACAATGTTCGCTGTGAACCCGGCGCAATGTTAACCTGTCGGTTCCGTCATACGCCCCCAAGGTAGTCTTAATGAACGAAAACGCATCGCTGATTTTCAAACCCGCGCTCGCGGGATTGTTGGCGTCGATTCTCCTGGCCGGCTGCGTGTCTACCGCCAAGCAGGCGCCGCCGGACGCGGTCGCGACACCGGCGCCCGCGGCGGCCGCCGTGGCCGACAGTGATGGAGACGGGGTGCCGGATGATCAGGACGCGTGTCCCGGAACGCCGCCCGGCGCCACCGTGGACCACAAGGGCTGCGAGATCGTCGAACGGCTCGACAGCACCTACTTCGAGTATGACTCGGCGGCGCTGACCGCCAGTGCCATGACGGCCCTCGACCGGGTCGCCTCGCAGATCCTCGATATCCCGGATCGCAAGTTCGAGGTCGCGGGTCATACCGACGCCAAGGGTACCGACGAGTACAACAACCGGCTCGGCCAACGTCGCGCCATTTCCGTGTACGAGTACCTGACCCGCCAGGGCGTGCCCGACGCCCGGCTCGTGGTGCGCAGCTACGGCGAGACGCAGCCGATCGCGCCCAACACCCAGGCGGACGGCAGCGATAATCCCGAGGGCCGTGCGCTCAATCGTCGCGTGGAGATCGTCGACCTGGCGATGTAACGCCCCGAATCGAGGATCGATGAAAAAGCCCCGCGACAGCGGGGCTTTTTCGTGGCTGTCGTCCCGCGCGCCGGTTCGGTGGCGGCCGGCGAACGCGCTACAGTCGACCGAGCAGCTTGTCGCGTACCAGGCCCGCGCGGCGCACGAGCACGGCACGACGTTGCCGAAAGCCGCGCAGGAGGTCGATCCAGCGCCGCTCGTGCTTGACGGTGACCAGGGCGTAGACGCGGCCGAAGCGGTGCCGCAGGCCGAGCCCGGCAATGCGGCCGACCCGCGCATTGCGCGCGAGGTCTCCCAGGCCGAGCAGTTTCCACAGGAGCACGATGCGGATGACCCGACCGTTACCGGCCCCGGTCGCGTCGTATTGGCGGGTGGTGGTGCGCAAGGCTTTCACGAACGCAATAACCTCAGGGCATGAAGGCAGTAGTAGTAGATGCGCACGAAGGGGTCGAACCGCAGGCGGGTGATCGATCGATCCCACAGGTTGCGGTTCGCGCGCAGGATGTGACGCGGCACCTGGTGCTGGCCGGCGAAGTCGTCCTGGTGGGTGCGGTGGCGCATGCGCTCCACCTCGGCCGCACTGGGAAAGGCAATGCGCGAGGTGAGCAGGAAATTGAGCCAGGGTTTGAGGTGGTGCGGGCCGTAACCGGTGACCGCCATTGCGGCCCCGAAGCGGGCCGCGGCGTCGAAGACGCCCTGGCGTAGCGGGGCGTAGTACTCGTTCTGTTCGGCCTCGGCCAGGGCATCGGCATCGCCGGCGTCGCGCAGCACCGGTTCCACCTCGGCGTAGCGCCGCCGGTAGCCCATGACGCTTGGGTGCGGCGCGCGGCAGGTTTCCTCGAACAGGTCCTTGACCGTCTCCACCAGCGATTCCGGGAAGGAGAATCGCTGGCGGTCGAAGACCAGGCCGTGGACGCGCGATTCGTGGTTGTCCCGGTAGGGCATCATGCGGGTGGCGCCGAGCAGCAGTCCATGCACGCGCGGCTTGTGCAGCCGGTGCGCAATGGCTTCGACGAGGAAGTGCTGAATGGTACCGAGCCAGCCGATGTCCACCAGCGCCACGTCGGGATGCTCGAAAAAGCCCTCCTGGTTCAGGTAGCTCTCCAGCTTGAGTTGTCCGGGGCGGGCCTGGCGCCGTACCTCGGCCTGGAACTCGTCGTCGAGCAGCAGTTCCTCGAACTTGCGGCGCAGCGCCGGCGTGACACCGGGCGTCGACGAGCCGATCGGGTCGTGCGCGGACAGGTCGACGCGCTCCAGAAAGGGCAGCAGGGTCTCGATGTCCAGGCTGAAGACCCGGCATACATCGCGAAAGTCGCGGCTGTTGCCGGGCAACAGCGCGGCCGACGCGCCGAGGGGCGTCAGCCCGCTACGCGCGCAGGCCGCCTGGGCCACGGCGATGCGGCTCACGTAGAGGTAGCTGGCTTCGGGGAAGTCCCCCTCCGGCGCGAGGTAGGGCAGCATCTCCTCGAATACGCGCATGAGGCTGAAGCCCTCGCGCGAGCAGAAATACAGCCGCGAGATGCGGTGCGTGCGGCAGTAGTCCAGCACGCGCAGGCAGAAGTAGCCGAGTACCGGTCCGAGAAAGTTGTAGCCATCGGTGTACAGCGCCGGTACGTCGCCGTTTTCCTCTTCCAGGGGCAGCATCAACTGCTGCACGTAGCGTCCCCGCATCAGCGGGCTGTTGCGCGCCCCGGCGTAGAGCGCCCGTGCGACGCCGAGCCGATGCTTCTCGCACAGGTCGCGCAGCACCAGGGCCCGAATACCGAACTCGTCGGCGCGCGCCCCGTCGGACACCGGATTGTCGCCGACATGCAGCCAGCGCGACGGGTCCAGGCCGAAGCGCTCGGCCATCAGTGGCCAGGCGCTGCCGGATGCCTTGGCCCGGAACGAATCCGCCGAGGACACCACGTCCTCGACGTACTCCGACAGCCCCTTTTCGCCGACGAGCACCTTGAGATAAGCCGCGGGCAGGTAGATGTCGGAGACGAGGAACACGCGTTTTCCCTTCGATTTCAGGACTTCCAGCCAGGCGGCGAAGGCGGCGCGCACGACGATCATGGACGATTCCATTCTCAACTCGACCGCGCCGACTTCCTCGAGGAATCCTTCCGGCGCCTGTCCCTGAAACACGCGCTCGATCAGTTCCGACATGAAGTCGTCGTACAGCGCTTCGTGGTCCGGGAAGCTCTTGCCGTTGCGGACGCGGTGAGCGGCCTCGATCTCGTTTCGCCACTCCCACACGCTGTCGGCGGATACGCCGATGCCCTGTTGTCCGGCGACGTCGGCGATGAACCTGGCCACCGGCCGCTTCACCTCGTCCGGGTCGTGCACGCGGCGGATGAACAGGGTATCGAAGATGTCGAGGGAGACGCAGTCGACGTCGTCCAGGTGCCGGTCGGCGGCCCGGATCAACGACTCGATGTCGTGAAACGTTTCAACCGCCATGGGCGAGGGCGCGCTTCGCACGCGACAGCAGGCGCCGGCACAGGCCGCGCGTGGCCGGGGAAGCCGGCGTGTCGGCCCTTGCCTGGCGGGCGAGCTGGCGGCGCACGTCGATCAGCTCGTGCTCCAGGGCGATGAGTCGGTCGATGCCTGCCTCGGTCCGGGATCTCGACGACTTCGGCAGTTGCGCCAGCAGGTACCTGCGGATGACCTCGCGGTCCTGCTCGCGCCCGGTGAGCGCGGCCTCGCCGAGCGTGTTGCCGGCGTGGATGCGATAGCGCAGCAGTCGCTGGTCGTGCAGGTAGCGGGTGTGTTCTTCCGCGGCCAGAAGCAGGCGGAAGACGTAGTCGTAGTCGTGCAGGTAGCGGATCGGGGCGAAGCCGCCAACGGCGTCGGCCAGTTCGCGGGTCATGAAGATATTCGAGGTGGTGACCATGAAATTACCGTGCAGGAAGCCGCGGTAGAGGTCGTTCTCCTCGAAGAAGAAGTCGCGGTTGCCCTGGTGCCAGGCGTTCCAGGGGTGCGGTCCGTCGGCGAGGCTGTTGCCGTCGTCGTCCACGGGCTCGACGTCGGTAAAGACGAACCGGGCACCCGCCTCGCAGCAGGCGAGGGCGGTGGCCAGCCGTGTCGGCGTGTAGAGGTCGTCGGAATTGATGATGGCGATATGGCGGCCGCGCGCCATCGCGATGCCGTTGTTCAGGGCGTTGTAGGCATCCTGGTTCTGCTGGTGGTGGTAGCGGATGCGTTCGTCGGTGAAGCCGGCAATGACGTCGGCGGTGGCGTCGGTCGATCCGTCGTCGACGATAATCAGCTCGAAATCCGGCAACGTCTGGGCCAGCACGCTGTCGATGGTGGCGGCGACGAAGCGTTCATGGTTGTACGCCGGCATGACGACCGAGACGGCGGGAACTGGCATGGGGTGAACCGGGATCCTTATAATTGCGACTTTGCGCGGGCTGTGCGTCCGCGGGTCGTTGCCGGCCCGACCGCCTTCGACCGGGTCGCGGCGCGGCGGAAATTCCCCGGGTATCGGGCATTTCCGGGCAGTCAGCTATACTAGCCGATCGCGCAGGAATTGTCAGGATGCTGCCATTGCGCGGGACATCCAGTTCGTTTATTTCCGGCCGGCGGCCGCGCCTACAGGCGGCCGCCGCGTTCGTTTTGGGGGCGCGTTGAGCGAATCCGGGTCCAGGTATTTTACGAGTCTCGTCGCCGCCGGGGTCGTCGGCAGCGTGCTGCTGTCCTTGTGGACACTGTACATCGACGGCATCATCAACAACGACGGCGTTCACTACATCGTGACCGCCGAGCACATCGCGCGCGGTGAATGGGCCGATGCCCTGCGGACCTTCAAGTGGCCCGCCTATTCATTGCTCATCTACCTGTTCGGACTGTTGCCGGGGCTGGACTACCACGCCGCCGCGCACGTCGTCACCACCATCGGCTTTACCCTCGCGGTACTGGGCTTCGTCGCGGTCGTGGCCGCGCTCGGCGGTCGCGGCCGGGTGCTCTGGCTGGCGCTGGTCACGGTGCTGGTGTACCCGGGATTCAACGAGTTCCGCTCGTTCCTGATCCGCGACGCCATGTTCCTCGGCTTCTATTTGTTCGCGCTCGCCGCCCTGGTTCGCTTCCTGGCCGCCGAGCGGGCCCGCGACCTGCTGCTCGCCGTCGGCTGCCTGCTGGTCGCGGCGCTGTTCCGCGTCGAAGCGCTGGCCATCGGGCTGCTGTTGCCGGTATTCCCGGGCGCCCGCCGGGCGAGTGGACGGTGGCGCGTGCCGCTGGCCGTGGCCTACGTCCTGGTCGTCGTGCCGTTGCTGGCGATCTTCTACGGCTGGTGGCTGTATCGGCCGGAACTGGCGGGGGACGCCGGCATGATCCTGAGCCGCCCCTTCGAGTTGTTCGCACGCGCCATGGACCAGGTATTCGACGAGTTTCACGGGCATCTCGCCGCGGCCGGCGGCGACGGCGGCGCGCTGGCGGGGCTCGGGACGGCGGCGTGGCTGGTGCTGCGCGAAACGGTGGAAGCGATCTCCCTGCCGTTCCTCGGCATCCTCCTGTTCGAAACCTGGCGCCGGCGCCTGTGGTCCAGCTGGCCGGCGCGGGCGCGGCTGCTGATCGGCTGGCTGGTGGTCCTGCACGTGGTGGTGCTGTTCGTTTTCGCCGCGGCCAAGTTCTTCCTTGCGCCGCGTTATCCGGTGGCGCTGGCGGTGACCCTCATCCTCGCGGTTCCGTTCGCCCTGGATCGATATCTCCACGCCGTCGCCGGGCTTTCGGGACCGTTCCGGCGCGCCGCCGCCGCTGGCGGGCTGGGCCTGCTGGTGGCAGGCAACGCGGTGGAGGGCCTGGACAACGTGTCCGACAAGCAATACCTTCGCGACGCCGGGATATGGCTGAAGCAGAATGCCGGCGCCGACTACCG
>JAUIDF010000168.1 GCA_030429125.1 Gammaproteobacteria bacterium
CACCGGTGGCGCCACCATCTCGATGCAGCCGCGATCGCGAGCGTAACGCCGCACCAGGGTGTTGAGCCATTTCTTGATGTCGTGCTTGTCGTCGGCCGAATCGTAGCTGCAACCCATGTAGGCCGCGACCACCGCCACGATCCACTCCGCGCCGATTGACTCGCCGGCCCAGGCATCGCCAACGCGCAACAGCATTGAGCGCGCCTGCTGCGCCCTCGACGACCAGGTGAGATTCTCCGACAACAGGCCCAGCAACGCGGGAACACCGGTGCGCGCCGGCTGCCTCGCGAGCAACTCGACCCACGCCGGGGTCATCACGTTGATCGATTGCAGCAACAGCATCTTGACCGTTGCCTGGGCACTGAGCGTGAGGCGTCCGTCGGGGCGGCGCTCGCCAAGCGATGGCAGCCGCCCGTCGGCATCGAACGCGCCGGCCAGCTCCAGCACCTGGGCGAGGGTTCGCTTGTAACGGCACAACCGCGAGAACGCGGCGTAGGTTATCTCGAACCGTTCGTCCGCGACCATTGCCATGATTCGCCCGGCGAGGTCCTCGGCGTCGCGCGTCGTGTGTCCGTCCAGCACGCGCGGTGACGAACCCAGCCACCAGTCCGCGTACTCGAGACGGTCGAGCACGGTCACCAGCGCGTCGACGGCATCGCGGTACGCGCCATCGGCGAGATGGCGTTCGAGCTGTGCGAATTGATCGATAAAGGCTTGGGGACCGGTCACGGCGGCACGCAGTCGGGCATTGTCGTTGTCGTTGCGCAAAGACCTCGCGTTCTTCGCGATCGCCGGAGTATATCGCCCGCTCCGATCCGCCACCATCGAGCGGCCCGATGGCCGCCGCCGCTGCGCGATGCTTGGTGAGGCGACGGACGCCCCCTATAATGCGCGTCGATTCAACCAGCCCGTTGGCGGCACCAACCCGGTATGGAGCGAAACACCCCGTGGGTTTGATCACCGGTCGCCGCTTGTCAGGCGTCGATCTGCAACTCGCCGTCGAAGCCGAGAACCGCGGTGACGTCGATACGGCCATCGTGCTTTATCGCGAGGTGCTCGGCCACGACGACGGCAATGCACTCGCCCACAACGGACTGGGCGCCCTGTACTACCGCAAGGGCGACATCGACGGCGCGGCCCGGCACTTTTCCCGGGCGGTGGAGATCCAGCCCCGCCTCCCCCGCGCCTGGTGCAACCTCGGCGCCTGCCACAACGAAAGGCAACGCCACCGCGAAGCCATCGTCTGCTACGAGCGCGCGCTCGCCGTCGATCTTCGTTTCGCCGACGCCTACCGGAACATGGGCAAGGCCTACGCCGATCTCGGCGAGCACGAGATGGCGGTCTGGTCGTACCGCCGATCGCTCGACCTGCGCCGCGACACCGATACGGTGCGCGGCCTGGCCAAGGCCTACCGGCGCACCGGCCGGTTCCATCGCGCACGCGACCTCCTGGCGAAGGCGATCGAGATCGAACCGGACAATGCCGACCTGCATTTCAACCTGGCACTGACCCGGCTGCACCTGCAGGACTACGCCGCCGGACTGGCAGCGTTCGAATGGCGCTTCGGGGTCAGGGAAATGAAGCAGCATTGCGAGGATTACGCGGCGATTTTCGACCGGCCCCGCTACCAGGGCGAAGATCTCGCCGGGCGAACCATCCTGCTGCACACCGAGCAGGGCTTCGGCGACAACATCCAGTTCGCCCGCTTCATACCGCTGGTGCGCGAACGGGCCGCGCGCGTCGTCATGCACTGCCGGCCGGGGCTCGGCGAGCTGTTCGCCGACAGCTTCGACATCGACGAGATATCGAACGACCCGAAACACCCGCCGCCCTTCGACGTGCACCTGCCGCTGCTCAGCGTGCCCCATCACTTCGATCCGCACCTGTCCACGCTGCGACGCTTCTCACCTTACCTGCGCACCGGCACGTCGTCTGCGGTCACGCCGGATCCCGGCAGGCTGAACGTGGGCATCGCCTGGGGCGCCAGCGACAGCGGCTTCGATCATCGCAACAAGAAAGTTCCCCTGCTGGCCCTCGATCCGCTCCTGTCCAACAAGGCGGTGAAATGGTTCTCGCTCCAGGTGGGATCGGATCGTCGCGACCTCAACACCTACCGCTACCGGGATCGGGTGGTCGACGTCGGCGCGACGCTGGCACACTTCGCGCAGACCGCCGCCGCGATCGGCTCGCTCGACCTGGTGATATCCTGCGACACCGCCGTCGCTCACCTGGCCGGCGCCCTCGGCAAGCCGGTGTGGCTGATGCTGAAGAAGGAACCGGACTGGCGTTGGCATCCCGACGGCGATCGCTGCGACTGGTACCCCTCGGCGCGGCTCTACCGCCAGTACTCTCGCGGCGTGTGGGACGACGTCGTCCGCCGCCTCATTCACGACCTCGATGCGGCGGTGGCCGCAGGGACGCGAGAAACCGCCGCACCGCGCTGAGGCGCGACGGCCGTCGATCAGATCGTCTCGAGCGCCCGGGCGAGATCGTCGACCAGGTCCTGCACGTACTCGATGCCCACCGAAAACCTGAGCAGCGACGGCCCGATGCCGAGTTCCGCGCGCAGCGGCTCAGGCACCGAGGCGTGGGTCATGGTCTCGGGGTGGTTGACCAGCGATTCGACGCCGCCAAGGCTTTCCGCCAGCGCGAAGACCTCGAGCGCCTTGACGAAACGGGTGGTCGCGGCGAAGTCGCCATCGATCTCGCAGCTGACGATGCCGGAGAAACCGGACATCTGCCGGCGCGCGAGCTCGTGCCCGGGATGGCCCGGCAGGCCCGGGTAGAACGTACGACGCACCTTCGGGTGGCCATCGAGGAACTCGGCCACCGCCATGGCATTGGCGTCGTGCTGGGCCATGCGAACCGCCAGCGACTTGATGCTGCGATGCAGGAGAAAGGACTCGATGGGGCCGGACACCGCGCCGGCGGCGAATTGCAGGTAGCGGATCTTCCCGGCCCACTCGGCATCGTTGGTCATCACCGCGCCGCCGACGAGATCGGAATGGCCGCCGATGTACTTGGTGGTGCTGTGCACGACGATGTCCGCGCCGAGCGCGAGCGGCGACTGGAACAGCGGCGAGGCGAAGGTGTTGTCCACCACGGCCACCGCGCCCGCGGCGTGGGCGATGTCCGACAGCGCGGCGATATCGAGAATCTGCAGCGTGGGATTGGTGGGCGTCTCGATCCACACCATGCGGGTATTCGGCCGCATGGCGGCGCGGGCGCGGTCGACGTCGGACAGGTCGGCGAACTCGAACTCGATACCGAATCGGCCCATCACCGTGCGAAACAGGCGCCCGGTACCGCCGTAGACGTCGTTGCACACCAGCACGTGGTCGCCCGGCGCGAGGTTCTGCACGATGGCCTGCTCGGCGGCCAGCCCGGAGGCGAAGGCGATGGCGTGCTGCGCGGTCTCGATGCCGGCAAGCGCCGCCTCGAGGGCGTCGCGCGAGGGGTTGGTGCCGCGCGAGTAATCCCATCCCTTGTGCTGGCCCGGGGCTTCCTGGACGAACGTGGAGGTCTGGTAGATCGGCGTCATCACGGCGCCGGTGCGCGGGTCGGGCTCGGTGCCGGCATGCACGGCGACGGTATAGAGCCTGGGATCGATCATGGACGGGTTCCGTGGCAGGTTGGCGGCGGGGATTCTAGCACCGAGCGGCGTTGCCGGACGGGGACAGAATGCCATTGTGTCCCCGCCGTCCCCGTTTCAAGGAACGAACAGCATCGCCGACGCAACTACTGGCGACGCGCCGAGAGATAGTTCAGCAGGTCGATGTGGGTGACGATGGCGAGAATCCTGCCGTCGCCCGCCGGGTCGGCCACCAGCGGCACGCGGCCGGCGCCGATCAGGCGCGACAGGTGGTCGACGCTGTCCTGCGCCTCGACGAACTCCACCGCGGTGTCGACCAGGCCCGAGATTCGCTCGTCGGTGCCGGCATGCTGGGCGAACACCGCGCGCAGCAGCGTGTCCTCGCGAATGATGCCCTTGATCCAGCCGTGGTCGTCGGTCACCGGCAGCTGACTGATCCCGGCCGTGCTCATCATCTCGATCACCCGTGCAATCTTCTCCGACTGCTTTGCCATGACGATGTCGCCGGGGTCCTTGTGCAGAAAATGCAACAGGTCCTCGACCGTGCCGCTGGTGCTTTCCATGAAGCCGTTCTCTTCCATCCAGTCGTCGTCGTAGACCTTGGAAAGATAGCGATTGCCACTGTCGGGCAGGATGATCAGCACGTTCTTGCCGTCGAGGCGCCCGCCCTGTGCGCGCACCCAGCGCAGCGCGCCGGTCACCGCGCTGCCGCTGGACATACCGGAGAAAATCCCCTCCTTTACCAGCAGCTCGCGGGTCATCAGGAACGATTCCTTGTCCTCGACCTGCACCATGTCGTCGTAGACGTCAAAATCGTAGTTGGCCGGAATGAAGTCCTCGCCGATGCCCTCGATCATGTAGGACCTTGCCGGGTTCTCGTTCTGGCCCGTCTTGAAAATCTCGTAGACGATGGAGCCCACCGGATCGACGCCGACCACCTCGACCCCGGGCCTGTGCTCGCGAAAGTAGCGGCCACAGCCGGTGATGGTCCCGCCAGTGCCGATGCCGGCAACGAAGACGTCGAGGTCCGGCATCTGCCCGAGAATCTCTGGCCCGGTGGTTGCGTAGTGGCAGGCGCGGTTGGACAGGTTGTCGTACTGATTGATGTACAGCGCGTTCGGCGTTTCCTCGGCCAGCCGGCGCGACACCGAGTAGTAGCTGCGGGGATCCTCCGGTTCCACCGCCGTCGGCGTCACCACCACGCGGGCGCCGAACGCGCGCAGGTTCTTGATCTTCTCTTCCGACATCTTGTCCGGCAGCACGAAGATGCACTGGTAGCCCTTGATGGCGGCGGCGATGGCAAGCCCGAAACCGGTGTTGCCGCTGGTGCTCTCGATGATGGTGCCGCCGGGCTTGAGCACGCCGCGCTTCTCGGCGTCCTCGATCATCCACCAGCCGATGCGGTCCTTGATCGAACCGCCGGGGTTCATGAACTCGCACTTGACGAACAGGTTTGCGCCGAGGTCGCGGCCGATGCGGTTGAGTCGGACGATGGGCGTGTTGCCGATGGCCTCGACGATGTTGCTGAAGATCATGATTCGGATTGCCGGATGAATTGCCTGGACGTGGATCGTACACCGGTCGTACCGCGGCGCGGATCGTTCGCGGCAAGGCGCCCGGACGCCGGTCGCGGGGCTTGGCCTGGGAACCGCGGCAGGCCGCGATGCGCCGCCCGGCGATGCGTGAGCCGTGAAGCATGGTGCCGCAGGCGAAAAAGACAACGCCGTGGCCGAAAGGTTCGCGCGTCGCCCGGGGCGGCGCTACCTCGCTTCCCCTGCCCTCTGGTAGAATTCGCGGTTTATTTTGCCCAATCGCCCTTTAATTCGCCGAGGGAGGCCCATGTCGCGCGATTTCATCTTCACTTCGGAGTCGGTGTCCGAAGGCCATCCGGACAAGGTCGCGGACCAGATTTCCGATGCCGTGCTCGACGATTTACTGCGCCAGGATCCGCGCTCGCGGGTGGCGTGCGAAACGCTGGTCAACACCGGCATGGTCGTCATTTCCGGCGAGATCACCACCGACGGCTATGCCGACTGCCCGGAAATCGTGCGCGAAACCGTCAAGGAGATCGGCTACAACTCCTCCGACATGGGATTCGACTACGGCAGCTGCGCGGTCATCGTCTCCCTCGACAAGCAGTCCGCCGACATCAAGCAGGGCGTCGACGAGGGCACCGGCACCGACCTCGACCAGGGCGCCGGCGACCAGGGCCTGATGTTCGGTTACGCCTGCAACGAGACCGACGTGCTGATGCCCTTCCCGATCACCTATGCCCACCGCCTGGTGAAGCGCCAGGCCGAGGTGCGAAAGTCCGGAGCGCTGCCATGGCTGCGCCCTGACGCCAAGTCCCAGGTGAGCGTGCGCTACGTCGACGGCCGGCCCGTTTCCGTGGACACGGTGGTGCTCTCCACCCAGCACGCCCCGCAAATCGAGTACAAGGACCTGACCGAGGCCGTGGTCGAGGAGATCATCAAGCCGGTCATCCCCGCCGAGATGCTCAGCGCCGACACCCGCTACCTGGTCAACCCGACCGGCCGCTTCGTCATTGGCGGCCCCGTGGGCGACTGCGGGCTGACCGGGCGCAAGATCATCGTCGACACCTACGGCGGATCGGCCCACCACGGCGGCGGCGCCTTCTCCGGCAAGGACCCGTCCAAGGTCGACCGCTCGGCGGCGTATGCCATGCGCTACGTGGCCAAGAACGTGGTCGCCGCCGGGCTCGCCGACAAGTGCGAACTGCAGGTCGCCTATGCCATCGGCGTCGCCAATCCGGTCTCGCTGATGGTCAACACCTTCGGCACCAACAAGATCGACGAGCAGCGAATCGAGCAGCTGATTCGCAAGCATTTCGACCTGCGGCCCAAGGCCATCATCGAGTCCCTCGACCTGCTTCGCCCGATCTACCGCAAGACCGCGGCCTACGGCCACTTCGGCCGCACCGAGCCCGAGTACACGTGGGAGCACACCGACAAGGCCGAGGCGCTGAAGGCCGACGCCGGACTTTGAACCGGGGCTGGACGCCCCCAGTAAAGATCTTCGGTTTTTCAATCGCGCCGCCGGAAACGGTCCGGCGGCCATGGTTTCGAGAAGCGTTGCAACGGGGCGGGGAGCCCCGCCAGGCTCGACACCGTGCCCTATCCACAACGGCGCTTGTAATTCAACCCGAGGTATGAGTTATGAGTCATCCTGCCCCGTCCGCGGAAACAAGCCCCGACTGCCTGGTCGCCGACATGTCCCTGGCCGCCTGGGGACGCAAGGAGATCCGCATCGCCGAAACCGAGATGCCGGGCCTGGTCGCGATTCGCGAAAAGTACGCCGCCGAGCAGCCCCTGAAGGGCGCGCGCATCGCCGGCAGCCTGCACATGACCATCCAGACCGCCGTGCTGATCGAGACGCTCACCGCGCTCGGCGCCGAGGTCCGCTGGGCTTCGTGCAACATTTTCTCCACCCAGGACCATGCCGCGGCGGCCATCGCCGAGACCGGCGTGCCGGTGTTCGCCTTCAAGGGCGAGACCCTCGAGCAGTACTGGGAATACTGCCATCGCATCATGGAATGGCATGACGGCGGCACCCCGAACATGATCCTCGACGACGGCGGCGACGCCACCATGCTGGTCAATCTCGGCGCGCGCGCCGAGAGCGACCCTTCCGTGCTCGACAACCCGGGCAGCGAGGAAGAGACCATCCTGTTCGACCAGATCAGGAAGCGCCTGAAGTCGCAGCCCGGCTGGTACTCGAAGATTCAGGCCAACATCCGCGGTGTCACCGAGGAGACCACCACCGGCGTGCATCGCCTGTACCAGATGCAGGAACGCGGCGAACTGCCGTTCCCTGCGATCAACGTGAACGACTCGGTCACCAAGTCCAAGTTCGACAACCTCTACGGCTGCCGCGAATCCCTGGTCGACGGCATCAAGCGCGCCACCGACGTGATGATTGCCGGCAAGATCGCGGTGGTGCTCGGCTACGGCGACGTCGGCAAGGGCTGCGCCCAGTCGCTACGCGGCCTCGGCGCCACCGTGTGGGTCACCGAGATCGATCCGATCTGCGCGCTGCAGGCGGCGATGGAGGGCTTTCGCGTGGTCGTGATGGACGAGGCCTGCGCCATCGGCGATATCTTCGTCACCGCCACCGGCAACTTCAACGTCATCACCGCCGATCACATGGCGAAGATGAAGGACCAGGCCATCGTCTGCAACATCGGTCACTTCGACAACGAGATCGACG